>CALFML010000704.1 GCA_937879845.1 uncultured Myxococcales bacterium | reverse complement strand
CCGGCTGCTTGAGGATCGGAATAAAGGTGGTTCTTGCCACGCCCCGTCCTGACAAGTTCTTCGATTTCCTTGCCGGCCTTCGCTCCCTTCTCAAGGTCCTCCGCGACCGTGAGCCCCGTTCCCCCTCCAGGGACTACCGCGCCTACAGCCAGCGTGGTACCGAGCTCCAAGCCTCCTTTGACGCCTCCCTCTACCGCACTATCAATCTTTTTCTGAGTGGGCAGGTTGTACCAGTTGACGGCAGCTTCCCACTTGGCGTGAGCTGTGTCGACCGTGCTATCCCAGGCGCTACGCGCCGCTTGCTTTGCCTTGCTCGGGTCCCTCAGCGTCTCTACGGCCTTCTTTCCGGCTTGCGCTGCGCGTTCCTCGGCTTTGCGCGCCGCGGTGGTTAGCTCGGCTGGATGGGTCAGGAGATGCGCGCCACCCTTTGCCTTGTCGGCCTTGTCCTTGCCGGTCTCCTTTACGTAGTCGCTCAAGATGTCGATGGGCTGGCTGCCCGGCAGCTTGCCGAGCGTCTTTACGACCTCAAGGCGCAGCGGATCCGGACCGAAGTCCGAGCGGAGAAGGAGCAGACCCAGGGTCTCGGTGATGAAGCTGTCGGGGACGTTGCCGATCATCTCGCTGAGCGCGCGGGCCGTGTCGGCCCCGCCGATCTTGCCGAGCGCCGGCGGCGCCGCCGAGTCCTTGCGCAGGAGCAGCTTGATGAGCGCCGGCTCCGCCGTCTTCTCGCGCCGGTCGCCGAGCGCTTCCGCCGCCACGCCGCGCACCTCCGCGCTGCTGTCCGACAGAGCGGCGATGAGCATCGGCACCACCCGCGCTTGCTCCGCCGCGGGGACTTGGGGCGACGCGGGCTCTTTCACCGCGGTCGCCGCATGCGCCTTGGCCGCCGGCGCGACCGCCGCCGGCGCCGCCGCCGGGGCAATCAGCGCCGCCAGGGCCTGCACCGCCCGCTTGCGCAGATCCGGGCTGCGATGGCGGGAATAAATGCCTAGCACCTGCAGGATCTCGGCAAACTTTGCGCTCTGCGGACCCTGCGCTCCCTTGTACGTCGCCAGCGCATCCAGCGCCGCTCCCGCCACTTTCGGTGTCACGCCGAGCGCCAGCCCATCGAGCAGCGCATCTATCGCCGCCACCGACTGAGCCGCCCCCAGCTTGTGCGCCGCCGCCACGCCGGTCGCTTCGTTGCCGGCGCGCAGCTCGCTGGCGAGCTCGGCGTCGGCCTCCGGCTGAACGACGGGCGCCGCTTCCACGGCTGACTTTTTCCCCTTGTCGCCTTTTTTCGCCGCCCCTTTGAGCTTGGCTTCGCTGGCTTGGCTCGCCGGCAGCGCCGTCCGTCCGGCGCCGGGATCGGTGGTCTCTTCCGCCATCGCCAGCCCAAAGCCCGACGGCCCGCCCGCCAGCGCAAGACAGAGCGCGCCGCCGGCAAGAATTCCCAGCCAGCGCCGAGCCGGCTGCCGAAAAAGGGCCGGCGCGGCCCGATGCGGAGACTCTACAAGAGAACGCGAGAGCGGCAACGGTGAGGCGATAGCCGCGGCGAGCTCATCCCCCTGCCCTATCCCATTCTGGCTTGCAGCCGACGCTGCGGCTTTGGAATGCTTCGCCTCACGCGCTCTCTGTTTCATCGCCTCATTCCTTTTTCTTCGTATCTTCCTCGGTGAAGTCGACCTTGCCGGAGTACTTGATCGCCTCGCCGCGGAGGATGAGCTCTCCCTTGGCGAGGATCGACCCGCGGCGCTCGATGGCGAACATGTACTTCTTGTTCATCTCGATGTCTTCTTGGTCGAGCTCCACGGAGTTGAACAGAACTCGCTCGCCCTTTTTGCCCATGAAGGCTTCCCAGGAACCCTTTTTGACCTTGCTCGCCATACCGTTGGTGATGTCGTAGATCGCAAAGTTGACCTGGAAGTCGTCGACGGGCTGGGCAAAAAACGCGGCGTAGTAGACCTGCAACTTCTTGGTCTTCTTATCGTAAGTGAGCGAAGTTTTGTTGTTTTTTTTGACGCGCGAAACAAAGTCGGCGACCGAGCTCCAGCGCGTCGGAAACGATGAGTCGCTGATGAACAGCTGGCCCTTCAGGTAATCCTCCGGCGCCCCGCCCTTGGCGTACGCCGGGGCCGAGGGACCCGTAAGGGGCAAAGCCGCGGCGCCGGCCAGAAGGCCCGCCAGCACAAGGCGTGTCAGGCGGCGACCGGACGACCGCGCCCGACCGGTCATGCCAGTCGCTGCGCCAGAGGCCGTAGAGGCCGCACTGGGGGCCGCAACCATAGCCACCTTTTCACCCTTCCGCTCACCAGTGCGACCGAGGACCTGCTTATCCATGGACTCTCTCCTTTGTGAGTTCGACGCCGTCCTATCCTACGAGCCGAGCGTACCCGAGGTAGCTAGCCAGTTTCAATCCCGGCCGCAGACCCGCGCGGCGACGAGAACTTCAAGCAGCCTGAGCGTCCTGGGCGCAGCGGGCAGCTGGCCGTGATTGGTTGGACCTACGTGGAAATAGGTGGGATTCAGGTCGGGCTCGGCTGACAGCGAAGCCGGGGCAACGGGCAGAGAGCGGATGCGGTGCGCTGCCGACCGGCGCTACGTGCTGGCCGGTCCCGAGGCCACCGGACGGGGCGGCCGCAGCCGCTGCGCCAGCGACGGCAGAAATAGCAGCACTGCCACCCCCAGCTGGGCGATGAAGCCCTGCCAGGAGGCATAAAGCCCCAGCGCCGGCAGCCCGACCAGCGCTTCCCCACCAACGACAATCGGCGTCAAGCGCAGGTAGCCGCCCTCTTGCAGCGAGTGCACGCCATGGCCGGTCAGCGACAGCGCCAGCAGGGCTAAAAAGACGCTGGAGATCAGCATCACCGGCCGCGGGTTGAGCCGCTGCCCGATGCGTCCGACCACGATCACCACGGCGATCATGATCAGCGTGCCGGTCGCCGCCCCGCCCGCCACCAGGTGCAGCGACTGCGGCCCCGCATCAAGGAGGAGCGCGCGGAAGAACAGCACGGTCTCAAACGCCTCGCGGTAGGCGGCGAAAAACGACAGCCCGAGCAGCGCCAGCGCCTGCCCCGACCCGGAGGTGCCCGCCGCCTCGATGCGGCGGCGCAGGAAGCCGAGCCAGTGGCGCGCCTCTTTGGCCCCGATCACCCAGTGGGTCATGGTGATGAGGATGGCCGCCGCCAGGAGCGTGGTCACCGCCTCGGCCAGCTCGCGCTGCGCCCCGCTGACCAGCGCGCCGACCGCCAGAAACGTGACCACGCCCGCCGGTACGGCGAGCATCCAGCCGAGGTGGACGACCCGCGCCAGCCGGCCCTGACCGCTCTTGCGCAGAAAAGCGAGCAGCGCCGCGATGAGCAGCGCGACCTCCAGCCCCTCGCGCAGCGCAATGATGAGCGCGGCGACAAACGCGGCCACCGGGCTGTCGGTCTTGCCGTGGGCTTGCTCGGCCTCGGTCAAAAGGGTCAGCGCGGCCTGGACGCGCCGCGAAAGCTCATTGCGATCCAGGGTCGCGGCGTCATGGCTCGCCGGGTCGGTCACCTGCCGCAGGGCCATGAACGCGCCTTCGATGCGCGGCACGAGCTCGGGCTGCTGGGTGCGCAGTCCGGCCTCATGCGGCTCGATCCCGTCCAGGTAGGCGGCAATCGCCAGCCGGTGGGCGGCGGCGACATCTCCGGCGGCGGCGGCGGCGGTGAGCTGGGACAAGATCGCCCGCGCCTGCGTGAAGCGATCTTTTTCGTCCCCGGTCCCCGCGGTAAACGACGCGCTGGCGCGCAGGTAGTCGAGCGCTGCCTGCTGCTCCGGCGGCGACAGCCCCGCGCCGGCCAGCTCCGCGCTCAGCTCATTGTCGGAGCGCTCCGCAAGCGCAGCCGGCGTGGCGAGGTTTTTCACCACCGGGTTTTCCCCGATCGGCGCAGCAGCGGGCGGCGTCGCCCCGGGAATGCCGTGGCGCAGGGCCACGACGTAGAACGCCAGGTTCCAGCGCTCATGCGCCGGCAGCGAGTCAAAGCTCGCCATCGGGGTGCCGGGCACGCCGAAGGTTAGGGTGTGAAAGGCCAGAGACGGCGCCACCTCTGCCATGCGCGTGCCGTCGTGAAAAGACACAGGCGGCGGCTTGAGCGCCGCCGCCGCCGGGCCGTCGCCGCGTCCGGCCAGACCGTGGCAGGCGCTGCACATGACCTTGAACTGCTCCGCCGCACGCGTCGCCGAGACCGCGCCGCCGGGCACCATGCGCAAGGCGAAGGCGTCTTTGAGCGTCTGCCGCACCGCGCGGCAGCGCTTCTGAACCTCGCCCGCCGCGGCCTTTTCCAAAAGCGCCGCGCTGATCGCCGCCAGCTGCTCCGCGACCGCTTGCCGCGCTGCCGCATCGCCGCTCAGGGCCGGAGCGAGCTTGCGCGCCTCCTCGATCAGGTTCTGCTGCTCGGCATACTCGCTCTGCTCGACGATCTGGCCGTCGCGCACCGCCTGCGGGTAGTCAGCCGCCACGTAATCGACGAGCGCCGCCAGCTGCTGCGTATTGCGCATCGCCTCCGGCGTCTGCCCCCGCGCGCTCCCGCAGAGCCCGAGCAGCCCGCCCAAGACGATAAGGCGCAGACCGAGCTGCACCGAGCTTTGCCGACGACAGCCTTGGAAAAACTTGCAATTGAAATTCATTTTCAATGTCCACTGCCATGATGCCGGCCGCGCCCGCTCCTGTCAACGTCTCCTGTATCTAGCTCAGCGTCGCCGCATCGGTTCGCTCGGGCGGCGCTGCCGCGGCGGCGAAAGCGGCGCGAAAATTTGCCGCCCGGGTGCATGCCGGGCCTTTGGTCGGTATCATCCCAGGTGTCGTGTCCACATCCCCCGTCCCCCCACCGTCTACCTGTTCTACGGCCGACGCCGCCGCGCCGATCTTTTTGACCTCGCTGCTCGGCAACTCGCAGCGGCTCGACGGGGGGGCGATGTTCGGCAACGCGCCGCGGGCCCTGTGGGCGCGGTTCTGCCCGCCGGATGAGCAGAACCGCATCACCCTGGCCTGCCGCGCGCTGCTGGTCGAGATCGGCGACCGCCGCATGCTCCTTGAAGCCGGCATCGGCACGTTCTTTCCCCCGAGCCTCAAGAGCCGCTACGGCGTACTGGAAGACGAGCATGTCCTGCGCCGCTCCCTGGACGCGGTCGGCCTGCGCGAAGACGACATCACCGACGTGATCCTGTCTCACCTGCACTTCGATCACGCCGGCGGCCTGCTCGCCCCGTTCCAAGAAGGCGCGGCGCCGCAGCTGCTGTTCCCCCGCGCCCGCTATGTCGTCGGGGCGACCGCGCTGCAGCGCGCGCAGCAGCCGCACCGCCGCGACCGCGCCTCATTCATCCCGGAGCTGCCGGCGCTGCTCGCCGAAAGCGGCCGGCTCCTGGTGTTGCCCGACGGGACAGTTACCGATCCGCGCCTGCCCGGCCTGCGCTTCCACTACAGCCAAGGCCACACCCCCGGCCTGCTGCTCACCGAAGTGGTCGGCCCCACCCCTTCGCGCTGCGTCGTGTTCGCCGGCGACCTCGTGCCCGGCACGCCGTGGGTCCACCTGCCGATGACCATGGGCTACGACCGCTACCCCGAGCAGCTCATCGACGAAAAAACCGCCCTGCTCGGCGACTTGTGCGAGCGCGGCGCGTGGCTTTACTACACCCACGACACCGAGGTCGCGATGAGCCGCCTCAAGCGCGTCCCCGCCCGCGATGGCGATCCCGACGGCCGCATGACCGCGGTGGAGCCTCAGGCGACGCTGCTGCGCCACCCCCTTTAGCCGGTTCCCGGATCGGACTACGCGCTGTACGGCTTGGCGTCCGTCGCCTTGCTGTCGACCGGCGTGCCCCAGCCGCGCAGCGTCGAGGTGACCGAGTCGCGCGTCGCCTCCGCGCCAAAGCCCCAGACGAGCAAGGCGAAGTAGTCCGACCAGAGCTCAGCCCCGAACGTCAGCTTCTTCAGGTAGACCTCGTTGAAGCCGGTGCCGCCGAGAAGAATCAGCGCCGCGGCGTAGGTGGCGATCTCGAACCAGCGCAGGCGGCTCTTGGCGTCGCCGGGGTAGAGCGGCAGCCACTCCAGGTGCGCCTCGGGCACCGGCTCGACCGCGGGCGTCGGCGGGTTGGCGGCGATGACGGTGCGCACCGCCTCCATCCCGTGCAGGTCCGGCGCCGCCGCCACCACCTGCTGCACCTTGACCGACAGATCCTGCAGCGAGTGATCGAGCTCGCCGAGCAGCTGCCCCACCGCCTTCTCATCGGGCCGCATGCTGTTGAGGCGCACCCGCAGCTCCGCCGTCCGCGCCAGCCACACTGGCTGCTCCGGACCCGGCAGGCTGGCGTGCAGCTTCTCCAGCGCCAGGATCTTGCCCTCGGCGCGCTCGTACTCCTCGATGCGGTCGGTCAGCTGCTGCGCCGCGTCGCGCAGCTCCTTGGGCGACTCCTGCGCCGGGGCGTTGGCCGCCAGATCGTCGATCGCCCCGCGCACCACCTGGACGTAGCGGATGTTGTCCGGCTTGCCGAGCATGCGGTTCTGCAGCCGCGCCAGGTAGGCCAGCTGCTCGATCCACCCCAGGCGCCCCTGGATCCACTTGCGCAGCAGCACGTCGGTCTGATCCATCTTGGTGCGCGCCTCTTCCCAGCGCTCGGACTGCAGGCTCATCTCGACATCGGCGAGTCCCGCCTCCAGCCGGGCGCGGAAGGAGTTGGACACCGCCTTGTCGGCGCCATCGCGGCCGTACTCGGGCAGGATCCCCATCGTCATCGTCTTGTCGCGCTGGATGTACGCGCGCACGAGCCCCACCCGCACCAGCACCTGATCCCGCGGCCGCCCGCGCAACCGATACGCCGACAGACCGACGCCGGCGCCGACCCCCAGGCACAGGACGACAAGCGGCAGCGGCCAGCCGTGCCGCACCGTGACTTTGAGCGGCAGCTTGATCTCGCCGCCCTTGTACATAAACGGCAGGTCGCCGGTGTACTCGCCGGCCGGCACGCCGCCAAGGTTAAGCTCCAGCGTAAACGTCATGATCCGCGGCGCGGCCGAGCCGATGACGCTGCCGGGGAGCACCCTTATCTGCTGCACCGGGATGGCGCGCGAGTGCTTCTCGTACAAAAGCTCCAGCGGCTGCCCCGTGAGCTCCGTGATTTCGTCGGACACCCGCGCCTGGATGGTCCGCCGCACGACCTCATCGCGGTCGGCCTGGATCGTGATCTGGGTGGGCCGCAGCTCGATCGCCACCGGCGCCGCCCCGGCCTCCCGGCTGACTCCCAGGGCGAGCAATAACCCGACGACGCAGAAAAAAAGTCTCATGGTCACTGGCCAGAAACTTATCACGACGGGTCGGCGCGGAGATCGCGATTAGCAATGCGCGGGCGCGGACGCTAACAGGCGCGGGCGCGGGCCGTCTCCTCCTTGGCCGGCGATGCGTCGTGATCGTCTTCCGCTTGTTCCCCCTCGTCGTCGGGGAGATAGGCGAAGGTCCGCACGAGCCGCAGCACCTGCTCGCGCTGCAGCGGCGTCAGATCGACGAACTGCAGCCCCATGCCCGGCTGCCGGCTCGTGTCGCCGTCGTCGCGCGGGGGGTTGATCCAGATCACCTGGGCCTCCAGCTCCATCGCCGGACCGCCCGGCGGGGAAAACCGCAGGTTCAGGCGCGTCCCCGCCGGCTCCGGCGTCGGCGTGCGGACGAAGATGCCCATGGCGCTTATATCCGAGATGTACGCGAACAGGAACGTATCCGAGCCGCGGTAATCGACCGACCAGTCGACGAGCACGCGCTCGTACTGCCGGCGGTCGGCGCCGCTGCGGCGCTCCGGCCGGCTGGGATCGTGGGGGTCGCGGCCGGCGCGGCGATCTTTAATCTGCCCCGGGGTCTGCCCCGGCGCCTGCGCCGGCACCGGTCCCGACGCGGGTAGATGCGTGGACTCTTTCATTTCACCTGTCCCGGGACCTGGGTCCCTTGTCCCTGTACGTTTGCCAGGCCTGGATTTGTACCGCCTTTAGTCATGTCAGGCCGTAGGCCGGACATACTGCGGGCGCATCGGTTTGGAAAATTTTTTGTGGTAGGTTCGCCGCATGGGCACCAAACGATGGCGGTTTTCGTCTGTAACATCGTCTGGCCGCGCGGCTGATGCGGCGCTTGCTGCGCCGGTGGAAGCGGACGCGGCAAGAAGCCGGCGCCGGGCCGGGCTCTTGGCAGCCATTCTGGGCGCCGGGCTTTTTTCGTGCAGCGCGGCGCGCAGCAGCGACCCGGTTCATGATCCGGTGGCATCCGTGGACCTGCGGGAGGCGGATCTCTCGCTGCCGCCCTGCCGCGGTCTTGGCTGCTTCGTCGCCAACTGCCCCGCCGGCACCGAGACCACCGTCGTCGGCCGCGTCACCGCCCCCAACGGCGAGGACCCGATCCGCGACGCCCTGGTCTACGTCCCAAGCGGCGGCGCCCCCGAGGAGTTCCCGCCGCAGGTCGCCTGCGAGGTCTGCCAGAGCCCGGTCGGCGACCGCCCCATCACCATCACCGGGACCGATGTCGACGGCACCTTCGAGCTGCGCCGCGTCCCGGTCACCGCCGACACGCCGATCGTCATCCAGAAGGGACGGTGGCGCAAGGTCGTCCGCCTGCCCATCGGCAAGTGCGAAAAGCAGGGAATCACCGACGAACAAGGCCGGCTCCCCAAGGACCGCACGGAGGGCTCCATCCCGCAGATGGCGGTGGCGGTCGGCGAGTGGGACTCGATCGAGTGCGTCCTCAATCACATCGGCGTGGCCAAGAGCGAGTTCACAAGCCCCACCGGCGGCGGCGCCGTGCACCTTTATGAGAACGAGAAGCCCGGCGGCGTCGGCGCCCCCGGCGGCGTATCGGTCTCCGAGCTTCTCACCAACCTGTCCAAGATGCTGCAGTACAACCTCATCTTCCTCAACTGCTCCGACGATGATGAGTCGCGGAGCCTGCTGGCCAGCGCCGCGGTCAAAAAGAACCTGGCGGAGTACGTGGCGCGCGGCGGGCGCATGTACGTGACCGACTGGTCGTATGACTTCATCCAGCAGGTGCCGGAGTTTTCGCCTTTTATCTGCTTTAACGACGACAAGCCGTGCACCGTGACCACCCCGCACGGCTTCCATGAGGCCACCGGCGCCTTCCGCACCGGCACCGAGACGGTCTTTTACGCCGACGTCGATCAGAGCACGCCCGGCGGCAAGGCGCTGGCCGACTGGCTGACCAAGCTGCCCAAACCCATCACCGGCGCCAAGGTCCGCATCGAGGATCCGGTGGCGACGTTCGTGCTCATGCAGCAGCTGGCGCAGGATCCGCAGAAGTATCCGGCGACCTCCTGGCTCAACGCCGACCTGAAGATGAAGCGGCGGCCGGTGTCGGTCTCGTTCGACTACCCGGCGGGTCCCAGCGCCTGCGGCCGCGTGCTGTTCAGCAGCTACCACACCCGCGCCCACGACGACCACTCGGTCCAGTTCCCGCGCTACTGCCCGACCGGCGCCGCCCTGCCGCAGGAACACGTGCTGGAATATCTCATCTTCGAGCTCGGCGCCTGCGTCCAGCCGCCCGGCTGAGCGCCCGCCTCCGAACTGCCGCGGCCGGGCGTTTTTAAAGTAGCTGCGCCGCGCTGTAGGCCATCACCGCCATCGCCGCGGCGACCTGGCCGAGGTCGCCGGCATCCACTTTGTCGACCGTATCGGCGGCGGAGTGATGGAACCAGAAGTAGCGCTCCCCGGCCACCGACAGGCCCATCACCGGGACGCCTTGCTCGTGCAGGGGCCGCAGGTCGGCGCCGCCGCCCGGGGTGTCGATGCGCGTGGCGCCGAGCGGGGCCAAAAGCGGCGCGATGTCATGCACCGTGCTGAGCACCGCCGCCGGACCGCTGAACGCCCACCCGGTCGGGCGGAAGATGCCGCTGTCGGCCTCGATCCCAAGGACATGGCGGTCCGCCGCGTGCGCCTTGGCGTAGGCCTTGGCCCCCTCGCTGCCGTTTTCTTCGTTGGTCCACAGCACGAGCCGCACCGTGCGCCGCGGCCGCAGCCCCAGGCGCTGCATCGCCCGCAGCGCGTGCCAGGCGGCGATGCAGTTGCCGCCGTCGTCGTGCGCCCCCTGGCCGACATCCCAGGAGTCGATGTGGCCGCCGAAAGCCACCACCTCTTCGGGATGCTCGCTGCCGACAAGCTCCGCCACCACGTTGCGCGAGGGCACAGGGGGCAGCGTCAGCGCGCTCATGCGCAGGCGGATGCGCAGCGGCTCGCCGCGCTCCTGCAGCCGCCGCAGCCGCTCCGCGTCCTCCGGGCTGAGCGCGGCGTGGGGGATCTGCCGCACCGCCTTTGTGCCGTCGCGCAGCTTGTACAAGGTGACGCCGGTGTGCGGCGTGCTCAGCGAGTAGGGCGTGATCGAGCGCGTCAGCACCGCCACCGCCCCGTGCGCCGCCGCCCGCACCGCGCCGAAGAGGCGGTAGGCCCCCGTCTCGTCGTAGCTTACAAAAGGCGGCGCGAACACGACGATCTTGCCCTTGGCCCGCTCCGGCTTCTCATCGAGCTCGGCGAAGCTTTTGACCACCACCGCGTCGGCGGTGATCCCCTCCGGCGGGGTCGCGACGCTGCCGCCCAGGCCCAGGATCGTAAGCGGCTGCTCGCGCGGCCCGAGCAGCGCCGCCGACTCGCTGCCCCGCACCCAGCGCGGCACCAGCACCGGTTCCCCGTGCGCCGTCTGCAGCCCATCGCGGCGCATCTGGTCGAGGACCCAGTCGATAGCCCGCTCCAGGTTGGGGCTCCCCGACAGCCGCGGTCCGAAGGTGTCGCACAGATAGGCGAGCCGCGGGTACAGCTCCGGGTCGCTGGTCAGCGCTTTTATAAGCTGCGCCGCCGCCGGCCGCTGCGCCGCCACCGGCTCCGATTCCGCCGCCGCCGCCGTTGCCGTCGCCAGGCGCACCACTCCCAGCGCCATAAGCAGCGCGAGCCCGGGCCGCATGCCGATCCCTCAGAGAGCCATCAGGTAGCTGAGCAGCTCGGCGGTGACCCGCTGGCGCAGGAGCTCGCTCTGATCCAGCCGCTCCAGGGCGCGCAGCAGCGCCCGCTCGGCCCCCGCCGGCGGATGGGCGTGGAAAAAACGCACGATGTCCTCGCGGTGCGCCCCGCGCAGGCGGCCCACCGCTTCGACCACCCGCGACACGCCCATGTCGCCGACCCGCTCACGCAGGTCGTTCCAGTGCTCTTTGAAGTAGCCCCAGGTCTTGTCCTGCCCGTGCCGCCCCATGAGCAGCTGCGCCAGCACGGAGGAGATGGCCTCCTGCGGGATCGAGCCCTGCTCGATGAGCTCCAGCGTGCGCGAGGTCAGCTCCGGCGGCCGGAACGCCGACAGGGTGTGGAGGTAGCGCGCCACCTCCTGCGGGGTCGCGCCGCTCTGCTTGCGGGCGACGAAGGTCTGCACCCAGCGCTCGTAGCGCTCGGCGTCGCCGAACTTGGCCGCCACCGCCACCAGCACGCCGGCCAGGTTGGGATCGATGGCGCGCGGGTCGCGCTGCTCGCAGCCGGCCAGGCGCTCGGCTTCGGCGATGACCGCCGCCACGCGGCCGAGGTTGGCCAGCGCGCCGATGACCAGCGCCCGCCGCTGCCCGTCGCTCTGCGACTCGCCGGGGCGCGGCTCGTAGCCGAGCTCCTGCAGCTGCGGGGTGAAGATCTCCGCCACGAGCTGCCGCAGCTTGCGCCGCGCATCCTTATCGCCGGCGTCCTTGACCAGAAGATCCACCGTATCCAGCCGCTCGACGAGCACCCGCACCACGTTGTGATCGCGCACCCCGGCGTAGGCGCGCAGCACGTCGAGGAACCGCGAGATCGTGCTGCTCGCGCTGCGCACGAGCGCCCACTGGTCTTCCAAAAGCCCCACCTGCTCCACCGGCGACAGCTTGGCAAGGCCCGCATCGAGCAGCCGGCGCAGCGTGGCGGCGTCGGGACGCTGGCGGTAAAAGCCCACCTCGTCGGCGTTGGCGTAACAAAAGCGCACCGCCCCTACGGCCGGCAGGATCTCCGTGTGGGTCTGCGACTGGCAGATGAAGCGGTGGGTGCGCAGGCCGGTGTCGTCCTCGTAGCGCACCACGAGCGGTATGCTCCACAGCTGCTCGCTCGGGGCGACGCCCGGCTCGGAGTAGAAGCGCTGCTGCTTGAGCCCGAGCGGTGCGCCGCCGCCCGCCTGGGTCTCGCCTAGGGACAGATCCACCACCGGATAGCCCGGCTGCGCCACCCAGCTGTGCATGAGCGCGCTCACCGGCTGTCCCGAGGCGACCTCCAGCGCCTGCCACAGGTCGGCCCCTTGGGCGTTACTGTACTCGAACTTCTTCATGTAGGCGCGCAGCCCGTCGCGGAACGGCGCCTCGCCGAGGAAGTGCTCCAGCTGCCGCATCACCGCGCAGCCCTTCTGGTAGGTGATCGAGTCGAACATCTCGATCGCCTCTTCCGGCGTCTGCACCGGCGTCCAGATCGGGTGGGTGCTGCGCAGCGCGTCGTCGAACAGGACGCGGCTCTTGTCCTCGATGAAGTCGGCCCAGACCTCGTAGCTCGGGTCGACCGCGGCGGTGGCGCGGTGCGCCATCCACTCGGCGAACGCCTCGTTGAGCCACAGGTCGTCCCACCAGCGCATGGTGACGAGGTTGCCGAACCACATATGGGCAAACTCGTGGGCGATGACCTTGGCGATGAGCTTCTCCTGCCGCCACGACGCCGTCGCCGGGTCCATCAAGAGGAGGTTCTGGCGGAACAGCACGAGGCCGATGTTCTCCATCGCCCCGGCGTCAAACCCCGGCACCGCGGCCTGGTCGTATTTCACGAACGGGTAGGGGTAGTCGAAGTAGTCCTCGTAAAACGGCAGGAGCTTCTTGGTGAACTCCTGGGCGAAGCCGGTCTGGCTGACCTTGCCGCGCGGGGCGTAGACGCGCAGCGGGATGCCGCGCACCTTCTCCTCGGGACAGCTCTCCATGTCGCCGACCAAAAGCGCCGCCAGGTAGCTCGACACCGGCCGCGTCGCGGCGAAGTGGAAGACCTGGCCCTCGCCGCAGTCCTGCCGGTCGACAAGCGGCCCGTTGGCGAGCGCCAAGACCCCGCTTCCGGTGCGCAGCGTCCACTGCAGCTTGGCCTTATATTCCGGCTCGTCGAAGCACGGGAAGATGCCGCGCGCGTCGGTCGCCTCGCACTGGGTGCAGATGGCGCGGTGCACCCCGTCGTTGCCAAGGTACAGGCCGTGCATGCTCGGGCTCAGCTGCCCGGAGAACTGCAGGCGCGCCATGACCTGCCCCACCGGCAGGGCGCTCGGCAAGGTGAGGGTCGCGGTCTGCTGCTCCGGCTGGGTCGCCACCTGGGCCAAAAGCTCGCCGCCGCCCTGCGGCGTCACCACCGCGGAGCTTATCGCAAGCCCCCGCGCGTGCAGCTCGATGACCGCGGTCGCTTGCTTTACCTCAAGCGCCATCTCGACGCTGCCGACAAAGTCGGAGCGGCTTGGATCGGTCGTGAGATCGATGTGGTAGGAAATGGGGCGGACATGCGGCGGAAGACGATAGGCGCGGGCACTCATGGACGCGAAAGATTACCGCAGTGCCCGCCAGCACAGCTACCATTTCTTGTCGATTCGCAAGTCGCGCGGAGATGCCGATGACCCACAGCGCCGTCCCCACCGATTCCCCAACATCCCCAGCGGACGCCGCGGCCGCGGCCGGCACCATGGCCGACGCCGCAAGGCGCCGCCGCCGCCGGCTCGTCGAGCGTCTCGGCGGCGCCGCCGCTCCCCCGATCCTCGTCGCCGCCGGGGAGCCGCCGCCGCGCAACTACCCCGCCAACACCTACGAGTACCGCGCCAGCAGCCACTTCCTGTACCTCACCGGCCTGCAGCTCGCCGGCGCGCAGCTGCTGCTCATCCCGCACGAGGATCGGGCCGAGCTGTTCGTCCCGCCGCCGGCCGAAGACGATGCGCTATGGCACGGCGAGCTCCCCTCGTTCGCGGCGCTGCAAGAGCGGGCCGGTGTCGATGCCGTGCGCCCGCTGCCCGAGCTCGCCCAAAGGCGGGCCAAGCTGCCGCAAAGCGCCCGCCTGCCGCTGCCGCTGCCGCACGCGCCGCACGATGAAGCCCTGGCGCAGGCGATGATCGAGCTGCGCCTGTGCCACGATGACGCGGCCCTTGCGCAGATGCGCCGCGCCGCCGCCGTCACCGCGGAGGCGCACCTGGCCGGCATGCGCGCCACCCGCGACGGCGTACGCATCGCCGCGGTGCGGGCGGCGATGGAGCAGCCGATCCTCGCCGCCGACTTTCCCCTGGCCTACCCCAGCATCGTCACCACGCACGGCGAGATCCTGCACAGCCACGACCGCTCCGGCACCTGCCGCGCCGGCGAGCTGCTCCTGGCCGATGTCGGCGCGGAGAGCGACACCGGCTGGGCCAGCGATGTCACCCGCACCTGGCCGGTCAGCGGCACCTTCAGCCCCAGCCAGCGCGCCATCTACGACATCGTGCTGTCGGCCCAGATCGCCGCCATCGCCGCGGTGCGGCCCGGCGCCCGCTACCGCGACGTGCACCTGACCGCCTGCCGCGTGCTGTGCGCGGGCCTGGTCGAAGAAGGCCTGCTCTCCGGCGAGGTCGACGGCCTGGTCGAGCGCGGCGCCCACGCCCTGTTCTTCCCCCACGGCGTCGGGCACCTCCTGGGCCTGGATGTGCACGACATGGAAGACCTGGGCGACCGCGCCGGCTACGCCCCCGGCCGCACCCGCTCGCCGCAGTTCGGGCTGGCTTACCTGCGGCTCGACCGCGACCTCATCCCCGGCATGGCCGTCACCATCGAGCCCGGCCTGTACTTCGTGCCGCACATCCTGCAGCACAAAAATCTCACCGCCCCCTTCGGCAACGACTTCCACCCCGAGCGCCTCGCCCACTTCGCCGACGTCCGCGGCATCCGCATCGAAGACGACGTCCTTGTCACCGCCAAAGGCTGCGAGGTCCTCACCCGCAGCATTCCCAAAACCGCCGCCGACGTCGAAGCCGCGATGCGCGGCTAGCCCCCGGCGCCGCCGCCGCCCTCCGCCACCAGACCAAACCGGCTGCCGCACCAGCAGAAACGGTTCCCGCGCTCCCAGAAACAGTTCCTGCGCTCCCAGAAATGGTTCCCGCACCCCATACGGCTGCGGCTGCGCCCTCCATCGCTTCAGGTGCGTTCTCCACCGCTGCCGCTGCGTCCTCCACCGCTGCCGCTGCGTCCTCCACCGCTGCCGCTGCGTCCTCCGCCGCTGCAGCCAGCCTGGCTGCTATTGCAGTCGCTCTGGCGGGCGCTGCTCCAGGCACGCGCGGGGAGGAGCTGCTTGTCGTAGTAACGGTGTGACGGCTTCTGGAACCGCGGCAGCGATTGCAGCAGCGGCAGCCGACAGCTCAGCCAACGCTCCAGCCAGGCCAGCAATAGGGTACGCAGCCCAGCCGCGCTCCCTGCTCCCGCAGCGGCAGTGGTG
>CALFML010000703.1 GCA_937879845.1 uncultured Myxococcales bacterium | reverse complement strand
GACAGGACCCGCGGCGCAGCCCGAACCTGCGGGTCTTTTGCGAGGCGTGGTTTAGTTCGCCGCCGGCCGGTTAGCCGGGGATGCTTTCACAGGTGGCGCTCTTTAGCACCGACAGATCGTTTCCGTCCTTGCACTGCGAGGTCAGCCGGCCGCCTTTGCCGTCGTCGCCGACCCGCAGGTAGACATCGCGCGGGCCGCGCGCCGGGTTTATCCAGTCGCAGCTTATGCCTTGGCAGGCCCCCGGCAGGAGCGCGGTATTGGTCTGCGTAGTGCAGATCACGCGGCCGCCGGAGCGCGGATCGCCGTCGTAGAACGTGGCGTAAAGCGGGACCGGGGTGCCGCCGGCGCCGCGGTTACAGACCTCGCCGTGCAGGCGCCACACCTTGGCGCAGTCGGTGGCGTCGACGCTCGGGGCGGGGCGGCTCGTCGGGTCGGGGAGGTTGCCGGTGCCGTTTGCGCCGCTCTGTACGTTCTGGCGGTAGTTGTTGAAGCTCAGCCAGTTGTTCGTCTCGGTCGTCGGCACGGTCAGGTCGTCGTTGATGTTGGTGATGTGGTAGGTGTGCTGGTTCCACAGCGGCCGGGACGGCAGCCAGCGGTTGGTCGGGTCGCGCAGCACGAACATGCCCTGGGTGGTGCCGGTCCAAGGGGTCATGGTGTCGGCGTCGGAGGTCACCCCGGAGCAGGCGCCGAAGTTGTCGCTCGTGACGATGATGTCGGCGTGCCCGTCGTTGTCGACGTCGGCGATCACCGGCAGCTCCAGGCAGGTGTTGCTGCTCACCGGGTAGGCGAAGACGGTCGTGCCGTCGCGGCCGTTGTACACGCGGAGGAAGCACTCGTCGCGGTAGACGACCTCGGCGATGCCGTCGCCGTTGAAGTCGAAGACCGAGGAGCCGGTGCCGCCCGACGACATGTCGTGGGTCTTTTTCGCCCACAGCACGCCGGGCTCGGTGCCCTTGCAGTCGGCGGGCTTGGGCGAGGCGGCGCACTTTAGCGCGTAGGTGTAGTAGAAGCTCGCCGACGCCAGGCCGAAGTCGGGGATCTTGTCGCCGTCGAAGTCGGCGATGACCGCCGGACCGCCCCAGCCGCCCTCGGAGACGCGGTAGGGCCCGAAGATCGTCTTTTTGGCGGCGAAGTCATAGACGCTGACGATCTGGCTGCCCTGCTGCGACTGGACGAGCAGCAGATCCGGCAGCGTGTCCATGTTGAAGTCGGCGACCTGGGCGTAAAACGGCTTTTCCGACAGGCCTGAAGGCGTCTTGTCGGCGCCGGTGGTCCCGTCGTAGATGCGGTCGCTGGAGATCACCTCCGGCCGCCCGTCGCCGTCCAGGTCCGCGGCGATCGGCAGCGAGCCCCAGAACGCCGTCTTGTTCACCTTGGTCCACAGCACTTCGATGTGCGGCGTCGGCGTCGCGACATAGCGCGAGACCTGCGCCCCGATGATGATCTCCGGCGGCGCGGCGCCATCGACATCGGCTATGGCGGGGGCGCTCCAGTTCTGCTGCCCGTAGGGGTTCTGCTCCTGCGCCGGGGTCGGCGAGGTCGCCAGCAGCTTGCCCTTGTTGTCGAGCACCAGCACCCGGTTGCCCTGATCCACCGCCACCACCTCGGGGAAGCCGTCGCCGTCCAGATCCGCCACGGCGACGCTGCCTTGTCCGCCGGAGAGCAGCTGCAGCGACGTGTTCTGCCACATCACGGCGCAGGTATCGGTGCGCATGGCGACGATGCTGTTGGGGTAGGCGATGGTGATCGCCTCCGGCTTGCCGTCGCGGTCAAGGTCCGCCACCACCGGGATCGACAGCGACTGGATGCCGTCGAGGTGGCAGCTCACTTTCGGCGGCTTGAACTCCTCCGGGGTGAACACCTGGCCCTTGCAGCTCGGATCGTAGGGGGTGAGCTTCTTGCAGGCGTCAAACGGGATGCACGCCCCCTTGTAGCAGCGCGAGTCGTTTTGACAGCCATTGTCGTCGGCGCAAGTGCCTTGGTCGGTGAAGCAGATGCCCTCGACGCAGCGGTGGGTGCTGGGGCACGGCCGATCGGCGGCGCAGGCCCGGCCGCGGCAGCCGATGGCGTTCTCCGCCGTCATGGTCACCGGGTCATCGCCGTCGCCGGACATCGCCGGATCGTCGCCTTCACCGAGGCGCAGCGGCGTGCAGCCCGGCACCGTCCCGATAAGGAGCCCCAGCGCCAGGCCCAGCCCAAGCCTAAGCGTCATTGCACCGCGCCAGAGCCAAGGCCTCCCCGCCTGCCCGCGCTGCCGACCCTGACCGCGAGCCCGAGGCCGCGCCAGCGGCACCGCCTGCTCAGAAGTCAGCGGCGAAGGAGGAGACCCGACAGAACTGCCGACCAAACCGGAGTCGCGCTTCATGGCACACCTCGCACAATCTGCGCGAACTTAACACATGGGTCTGGCACAAGCGGACTGCCCATTCCCGGCTGGGGCGTGGGCGAAGGTGGTAAGATGACATTGGGATTCCCATGCCATCGCCTCCATCGGCCCCTCCCCAGAGCACGCGCTGCATCCGCTGTGGGCGCAGCTACGTGCTCGGTAGCGAGCATGTGTGCGCCGCCGCACAGAGCGGCGCCGCCGCGGCCGTCTCGACCCCCGGAGTCAGGCCGGTGTCCGCGGGCGCTTCGACCCCCGGAGTCAAGCCGGTGTCCGCGGGCACCTCGACCCCCGGAGTCAAGCCGGTGTCAGCGGGCGCCTCGACCCCCGGAGTCAAGCCGGTGGCCGCGGGTGCCTCGACCCCCGGAGTCAGACCGCTCGCCGCCACGATTTCTTCCGCCACCCCCGCCGCAATCCCGACGGCCGAATTCGGCTCGGCGCCGACCCTCAAGGGCTCGGGACTCAGCGGCGAGGTGGTGAGCCTGTCCGGGCCCCTGAGCGGCAGCAACCCCGTCCTGACGGAGCACGACCCCCTGGTCGGGACGATCATCAGCGAGCGCTTCAAGATCCTGCGCCCCATCGGCAAAGGCGGCATGGGCGCCGTCTACAAGGCGCGCCACCTGAACCTGGACACCAACGTCGCGATCAAGGTCCTGCTCCACCAGCGCAGCCGCGACGACCAAGAGCGCTTCATCCAAGAGGCCAAGCTCGCCTCCAAGGTCCGCCACCCCAACACCGTCTACATCAGCGACTTCGGCTTTCTGGGGGACGGGCGCTCCTACCTGGTGATGGAGCTCCTGCAGGGCCGCACCCTGAGCAGCGAGATTGCCAAGGGCCGGCTGGAGCTCGGGCGGGCGCTGCAGATCGCGATGCAGGTCACCCGCGGCCTGCAGGCCGTGCACGATCGCGGCATCGTCCACCGCGACATGAAGCCGGAGAACGTGTTCCTGCTGGAGCAGGACGGCAACCCCGACTTCGTCAAGATCGTCGACTTCGGCATCGCCAAGGCGACAAACGCCGCGAGCTTGAGCGACGAGGCCAGCGAGCCGCTCAACGTCGCCGCCCTGCAAGAGGCGCTGGCCGCCGAGGAAGCCGGCCACAGCGGCCCCTGGCGCAAGACCGAGACCCGCGCCGGCCAGACCGTCGGCACGCCGCCTTACATGTCGCCGGAGCAGGTCCAGTCGCTGCCCGTCGATCCGCGCACCGACCAGTATGCCCTTGGCTGCATGCTCTACGAGATGATCGGCGGCGAGCTGCCCTTTGTCGCCAAGTCGTCGGTGGCGCTCATGATGAAGCACCTGACGGTGCCGCCGCCCAAGCTCCGCGACCGCTTCCCGAAGCTGCCGGTGACCGAGTCGCTGGACGCCGTCTTGCAGCGCCTGCTAAGCAAGGAAAAGGCCGACCGCTTCCCGGCGATGCGCGATGTCGAGGCGGCGCTGCAGCAAGAGCTCGACCGGCTGCTCGTCCAGCGCGGCGAGAAGGTGATGCTCAAGAGCGACCTCGCCCGCCGCCTGACCGTCGAAGGCGGGCGCAGCCGCATCGTCATCGCCGGGCGCCGCGTGCCGCTGTGGGCGGCCGTGCCGGTCTTGGCGCTGGTCCTCACGGCCGGGGTCCTCGGCGGCATCCGGCTGCTGCGGCCGCCGGCGCCCGCCCCGCGTGAGCAGCTCTCCCCAGCCGAGCTTTTGGCCCTGCGCACCCGCGCGCTGCAGGTTCTCAGTGAGAACCTACGCGGCAGCGACGCCGACCTCAAGCTCGACGCGCTGGCCGCCCTGGGCCAGACCCGCGACCAGGCGCTGCGGCCGCAGCTGGAGGCGGGGCTCGCCGATCCGACGCCGGTGGTGCAGGCGCAGGCCGCCGAGGCGCTGGGCCTGCTGGGCGACCGCTCGGCCACCGCCAGCCTCAGCACGCTTTTGGACAAGAGCAAGGACGCCATGGTGCAGGTCGCCGCCGCCGCCGCCCTGCAGACCTTGGGCGACGAGCGTGGCCTAGGCGCCCTGGGCCAGATCCTGCGCGAGCCCGAGCCTGACGGCCAGTTCCGCGCCGCCCTGGCGCTGGCCGAAGCCGGTAACCTCGAAGCCCAGGCCAAGCTCCTCTCCTACCTCGCCCGCGGCGGCGTATCCGAACCGCGCCGGCTCCGCGTGCTTTCGACCCTGGCCCGCGGCGGCGAGCCCACCGCTCTGCCCACCCTCGTGCGCCTCATGACCACCCCCGGTCCGCTCGAGCTGCGCCTCGGCGCCGCCGGCAAGCTCGCCCAGCTCGGCGAGGAGTCCGGACAGAAGTTCCTGCGCGAGCAGTCACGCAAGCCCGGTCCGAGCCAGCTCCTGGCCGCCCGTCTCTTGGCCGCCCCCGAAGAAACCGAGGCCCTGGAGCTCCTCCGGCGCGTCCTCGCCGACCCCCGCAGCGTCGCCGCCACCCGCCTCCTATCGGCCGAAGGCCTGGGCGGCGGCGGCGACTCGCTGGACGCCCGGCTGCTCGGCGGGCAGCTGCGCCCCGACCAGCTGTCGGCGCTGCGCCAGGCCGCGGCCATTGCCGTGCTGCAGATTGCCGGGCGCGACCCCAATACCCTGTCGGCGCAGAACCTGGCGTGGGCGCGCGGGGCGCTGTCCGACCACGACTGGATGGTGCGCGAGGCGGCGGCCGAGGCCCTGGGCGCCAACGACGCGCCGGCGGCGGTCGAGCTTCTCACCGGCGCGATGCGCGACCTGAGCTCGCGGGTCCGCCAGGCGGCGGCGCACTCGCTGGGCCAGCAGAAGACCCGCGATGCGCGCGACCTGCTCCTGGCCGCGCTCGGCGACAGCGACCCCACCGTGCGGGTCGAGGCGCTGCGCTCGCTGTCGCGGGTCACCACCTCGCTGCAGCAGCGCGGCGAGTCGAGCCTGACGGCGCTGCAGGGCACCATCGGCCTGGTGCTGGCGAGCCGGCCGCCGCTGGAGCAGGCCCTGGCGGTGGGCATCCTCCTGCGCCTTGGCGATCGCGAGCAGCTCGGCCGCCTGCGCACCCTGCTCAAAGAGCCCGATCCGGCGGTGCGGCGCGCCGCCCTCGATCAGCTGTCCGCTCAGGTGCCCGAGCAGGCCGAGCTCCTCTTCCAGCAGCTTGCCGATCCCGAGCGCGCGGTGCGCTTCGCCGCGGCGCGCAAGCTGGCGGTGCGCGGCGACAAGCGCGCCATCCCGG
>CALFML010000702.1 GCA_937879845.1 uncultured Myxococcales bacterium | reverse complement strand
GCGACGCTCAAGGTGACCTGGTACAATCGCAGCCGCGACTATCCCGTTACCGTCTGGCTCTCCTACGGCGGCGGCTATACGGATCTCATGACCGGCAAGGCGTGGGCCGAGCCGATCGAGCACTGCCGCCTGCCCCGCCCCTATAGCGAGTACGCCGACATCAGCACCGCCTGCTCAAGCTACCGGCTGATGATGAACTGCCTATAGAGCAGCCGCTCCGGCTGCGCTGTCTCGCCCTGACACAGTGAGCGGTTCTGACACGAGGTGAGCGATACTGCCAGGCCGGATCGCAAGCCATAGGCTGCGGCACAGCCAATGCAGGGACTTCTTCCCATGCTCACCTCTTCATGCCGCGCACGCGGCGCGGGGTCTCGGTTCCTGGCAGCGGGCTTGCTGCTGTTGTCCTGCATGGTCGGCTGCGCGGTTCCCATTCGCATCGCTGACATCAATCGCGACGTGCCGCACAACACGATGCCGGCGCTTGTGCAGTCAGGCGTCGATACGCTGAGCGATCCCCTGACCCAGAAACGGCTGCAGCGGTTGCTCGCCGATCCGGAGGTGCAGGCGATGCAGAAGGCGCTGGTGGCGGGCCTGGTCGATGGGACGCTGGCCACGCTCAGCGACCGTCAGCGCGCCGAGCGCATCGGCGCCCTGGCGACCCAAGCGGTGACGGGCATCATCCATGGCGCGACGCGCGAGCTCGGGGCGGGGTTGTCTGATGCGACGGGCAGCGCCGTGGATTCGGCGCTGAGTCCAGAGCGCCGCCGCGCCCTGGAAGGGCTTATTACGGCGGTCGTGATGACCACGTTCCGCGCCGCGGTTCAGGGGCTGCGAGAGGCGGAGTTCAGTAAGAGTTTGGCCAGCGCGGTGACCCAGGACCTGGGGCCGGCGCTGCACAAGTCGCTGCGTGAGGATCTGGCCCCGGGTCTGGCTGAGCTATTGCGCAACGAAGAGCTGAACCAGGCCCTGGGCAAGACGGCGCGCCGGCTCGGCCGGGAGATGGTGCTCGGCGCGACCGAGGGCCTGGCGCAGGCGCAGCAGCCCAAGGAAGACGGTTCGCTCCTCTCGCGCGCGACCGAGCTGGCGCATCAAGGGGCCCGCCTGTTCGGCACCGCGGCGTGGCTGCTGGTGGCGATCATCATCGCGCTGCTCGTCTGGACCCTGAAGCTGCGCACCCAAGCCCGCAGCTACCGCGAGGAGGCAACCCGGCGCGCCGCGGCCACTCGCTTGATTTCTGAGGCCTCAAAGGCTGCTGAGGGCAAGCCGTGGGCCGATGAGCTGCTCGCTGCCTTGCAGGAGCGTATCGCGGCGCAAGACGAGGCCATCGCCGCGCTTCAGCACAGCCGCGGGAGCGCCGGCGAGCGCCCAGCGGCGCCGCGCAACGGCCACACGCCGCCCGCGTCCAGCTGAACACGCGCGTCCACCGCCGCGCAGCTCAGGCTTTGACCAGGGTCTCCAGAACCCGAAACAGCTCGTCGTTGTTGACCGGCTTTATCATGTGATGATCGAAGCCGGCCTCGCGGGCGCGGCGGCGGTCTTCCTCTTGCCCGTAACCCGATAGAGCGATTAGGCGCGTCTTGACCAAGTTCGGCGTCTGCCGCAGCGTGCGCGCCACCTGATAGCCGTCCACGCCGGGCAGCCCGATGTCCAGAAGCACCGCATCGGGCTGCACCTGCGCCGCCATCGTCACCGCGGACGGCCCGTCGTAGGCGATGTGAACCTCATGGTTTACAAGCTGCAGCAACATCGCCAAGGTCTCTGCCGCATCGACATTGTCGTCCACCACAAGGATGCGCAAGCGCCGCTCACCCGGCGCCAGCCCCAGGGCCTCCTGCGGCTCCTGCACCCGCCGCTCCGCCGTCAACGGCAGCTGGACGCGGAACTCGCTGCCCCGCCCCGGACCGTCGCTGCGCGCCTCCACCGTTCCCTGATGCAGCTCGACCAGGCGCTTGACCAGCGTGAGCCCGAGTCCGAGCCCGCCCTCGGCGCGATCCAGCGACTGGTCGGCCTGCGAGAACAAGTCGAAGGCGTGCTGCAGCGTCCCCTCCGTCATGCCGATTCCGGTGTCGCGCACCCGCACCGTGAGCCGCTCCGCGTCCGCCGTCGCCGTCAGGTTGATGCGGCCGCCGCGGCCGGTGAACTTCACCGCGTTGCTGAGCAGGTTGGTGAAGACCTGCGTAAGGCGGGTCGCATCGCCTTTGACATAGGTCTCGGAGTCCGGCACCTCCGCGCTCAAGCGCTGCTTCTTGGCTTCGGCGGCGTAGCGGACGGTCTCGACGGCTTGATCGATGCAGTGGCGGACATCGACGATGTCTTCGCGAATCGAGATCCGGCCGCTGGTGATCCGCGCCACGTCCAGCAGATCATCCAGCAGGCGCTTCATCTGCTGCACCTGCCGCTCTATCATGTCGCGCTGCTGCTGCCACAGGGACGGCGTAAAGGCGTGATCGCGCAATAGCTGCAGCCCGCTCAGCACCGGCGCCAGGGGGTTGCGCAGCTCATGCGCGAGCATCGCCAGGAATACGTTCTTCTGCCGATCCGCGTCCTTGAGCGCCTCCTCCGCCAGCTTCTGCGAGTGGATGTTGGTGCTCGTGCCGAACCACCGCGTCACGCGGCTTTCGGCGTTGCGCACCGGGACGCAGCGGCCCAAAAACCACTGATACAGGCCGCTAGAGGCGCGCAGGCGGTAGTCCACCTCGAAGCGCGAGCCGCGCGCCACCGACTCTACCCAGGCTTTGGCTGCGGCCTCGCGATCTTCGGGGTGGATGACCTGCATCCACAGATCGGTCGGCTCCGTACCGGCCGCGGTGCCGGTATACTCATAGAAGCGCTGGTTGAAGTACTCCGGCTTGCCGTCCGCGGTCGTCGTCCATACAAGCTGCGGCATCGCGTCGGCGAGCTGGCGGAAGTGCTGCTCGCTCTCCTGAAGCGCCTGCTGCGCCGCCTTGAGCGCCGTGACATCGCTGAAGGTGACGACCATTCCTTCCTTTTGCCCCAGGTGGTTGCGATAAGGAAGGACGCGCCGGATGAACCAGTGCCCTTCGGTGGTCTGGATCTCCGACTCGGTCGCGGGGACCTCATCGCCCAGGGAGGGACTGGGCAGCGCCGGCATGGCGGTCGCCCGGTGCGTAATGTCGCCGAGCGGCCGGCTGACATCGGTGGGAATGAGGTTGTAGATGGAGGTGAGCGCCGGGGTGAAGCGCACGATATGGTACTGCTCATCCAGAAACAGCGTGGCGATGCGGGTGCTGGCGAGCAAGTTCTCCAGGTCGCTGTTGGAGCGCGCCAGCGCGTCGTTGGCGGCCTGGATTTCCTCCTTGGAGGTCTCCAGCTCTTCGTTGGCCGACTGGAGCTCCTCGTTCATCGATAGGAGCTCTTCATTGGAGGACTTGAGCTCTTCGTTTGCCGCCTCCAGATCTTGAATCGTTTTTTCCAGATCCTCGCGGGTGGTGCGCAGCTCGCGCTCCAGCTGATCGATGAGCGCGTCGGCCTGCTCGAAGTTGCCCGGCGCTTTGGCCGGGTCGGCGGCGGCGGACGGCTCCATGTCCTGAAAGACGATGAGATAAAGCCCGCTCTGCTCGCCGAGCTGCGGCATCGGCTGCACCGTCAGCTTGAGCCGCTGCGTCCCTTTCTCGGTGCGCACGGCGACGTTGTCATGGACGATGGTGCGGCTCTGCTTTATCGCCTCGCTCAGCGCCGCGCGCAACCCGACGCGCAGTCCGCTGTGGGCGAGCTTGACGACGTTATTTTGAAAAATTCCGGAGGAGATCCCAAGGTAGCTCTCCATGCCGCCGGAGGCGCAGACGATCTGGCCTTCCTGGTTTACCACCACCGACTTGGGCGAAAACTCGTCTAGGACGATGCGCTGCATGACAAGGTGGATGTCATGATCCCCCATGATCGTCCCGTCCACCCCGCGGGAGCTCGTCCGCGGTCCCTCCCGCCGGCTCAGCAGCGCGGAGGAGCGCACCGCCGTGGACATGCGCTGGGAGATGCGGTGCTTGACATCGACCGGCCGGAACAGATCGCGGTGGGCGCTGATGCTCTCCGAAGGACCGAGGAACAAATAACCGGTTGGGCGCAAGGCGTAATGGAACAGCGGAATGAGCTTCTTCTGCAGGTGCTGTCCCAGATAGATGAGCAGGTTGCGGCACGAGATCAGATCGATGCGCGAAAACGGCGGGTCACGGATCAGATCGTGGGCCGAAAACAGACACAGCTCGCGCAGCTCCTTGGCGACGTAGTAGCGGTTGCCTTTCTTGACGAAGAACCGCTGCAGCCGCTCCGGTGAGATGTCGTCGGCGATGCCCAGGGAAAAGCTGCCCTGGCGGGCGATGCTGAGGGCGTGCTCGTTGATATCGGTGGCGAAGATCGACAGCTCCAGCGGCGCCGGCAGCCGATCCACCGCTTCGCGCAGCAGCATGGCGATCGAGTAGGCCTCTTCCCCGGTGGCGCAGCCGGGGATCCAGATCCGCACCGGATCGCTGGTGCTGCGATTCTCCAGCAGGCCGGGAATGACCGACTGGGCCAGGACCTCGAAGGCCTCCGGATCGCGGAAGAAGGCGGTGACGCCGATCAAAAGCTCTTTGAACAAGGCGGAGACTTCTTCGCGGCTTTCTTTGAGGCGCTCGACGTATTGCTCCGCGGCGGCGATGCGCAGGACCTGCATGCGCCGGCCGATGCGCCGCACGAGGGTGCTTGTCTTGTAATGCTTGAAGTTATGCTCGGTTTCCTCATGCAGGACGGCGCAGATCGCGACCAGCGAGTCGGTGATCTGCTGGTTGAGCGTCCCGCCCGCGTCATCGCTGGCCAGCGCCGCGATGTGCCGGACGTAGGCCATGAGCTCGTCGGCAATCTTCTCCGGCGACAGGGTCCGATCCGCCATGCCCAGGGTGGAGGCGCTGCGCGGCATGCTGGCATACTTGGCGGTGGTCGGGTCCTGGGCGATGGTCATGCCGCCGGCGTCGCTTATCGCCTTGAGGCCGATCGTGCCGTCGGTCCCGTTGCCCGATAGGATGATCCCCACCGCGCCGGCCTGACGCTGCTCCGCCAGCGACTGAAAAAACACGTCGATCGGGCTGCGGCAGTCCTCCGGCTTGTCGACCGCCGTGACGTGGAGGACGCCGGCCTCAAGGCGCAACAGCGACTGCGCCGGCGCGACATAGATCCGCCCGGCGACGATGCGATCGCCGTCCCGGATCTCCGCCACCGGCATCGGCGTCAGCCGCCCCAGGAGCTCCGGCAGCAGGTTGCGCGTCGAGGGATCCAGGTGCGTCACGACGACAAACCCGAGCCCGCTCTCCGGCAGCGCGGAAAAAAACGCCTGCAGCGGCTCCAGCCCGCCGGCTGACGCGCCGATGCCGACGATCAGGCTCGGCGTGTCAGCCGACGCGGGGGACGGGAGCTCATCGGATGCCATCGGCGGTGTCCTTGTTCTTGAAGCCGGGTAGGAGTTGCAAGGTGTACAAGTGAAAATATAGACGTTCTCAGGCGGATTCGGGACAAATGAAACGATTTGTCAGCCGGTGGCGGCCGCCTTGATTTTTATTCGCGCGCTATTTAGCTCTGGTTCAGCTTCGGTCCACTTGGGTTGGTGTTAGGCTCTGAGCGCAGCCATACCTGCTAATAAGGTCCCCCATGCGCCGAAGCTATCGCAGCGTCTCCGCGCAGGCGCTAAGCTACTTCATAAGACCGCACACCGGCCTGCCGACCGGTAAAGTCGTCTCGCCCGCGGCCTGGCGCGGCGATGCGCTTGGCGGACCCAACCAAGAGTCCTGGCTCACGGTGCTCAGCGGAGCCGAGCTTGGCGATTTGGAGGCGGCGCTCGACCGGCTGCGGCGCGATGAGCGGCCCCTTTCCAGCCTCACCAAGGCGGATTTTCCGCTGCCTATACTGGGGCCGCGGCTGCGTCGCTGGGCCGCCGACCTTACGACCGGACGCGGCGTGCAGGTGGTGCGCGGCTTGCCGGTCGCGCGCTGGTCGGCGGCCGATTGCGAGCGGGCATTTTTCGGTCTGGGCCTGCACCTGGGAGTGCCCGGCGCGCAAAACCGCTTCGGTGAGCTGCTCGGCCACGTGCGCGATGAGGGCCTGTCCTACGCCGACCCGAGCGTGCGCGGCTACCGCACGGCCGCGCATCTCGCCTATCACTGCGACGCCGCTGACGTGGTCGGCCTGTTCTGTCTGAAGACCGCCCAAGCAGGCGGCCAAAGCCGCTTTGTCAGCTCCGTCACCGTCTGGAACGAGCTGTTCGCGCGCCGCCCGGAGCTGGCGCGGTCGCTGTTCCTGCCGCTGCAGCTCGATACCCGCGGGGACGGCGGACTGAACTTTTTTCCCGTCGCGCCGTGCCGCTATGCCAGCGGCCAGCTGCGGACCTTCTATCACGCCGACTACCTGCGCTCGGCGGAGCAGCACGCCGGAGCGCGGCCGCTGCGCCCGCCGGAGCGCGAGCTCCTAGACCTCTACGACGAGATCGCGGCCACTCCGGGAATCTACCTGGAGATGGACTTTCAACCGGGCGACATCCAGCTGCTCAGTAACCACGTCGTCCTTCACGCGCGCACCGCTTATGTCGATCACAAGGAGCCGGAGCGCAAGCGCCACCTGCTGCGGCTGTGGCTGTCCCTGCCGCGAAAAACGCCGCTCGGCGACCGGCCCTCCATGCTGCGCGAAGCGGCGCGGCTGCTCTACGTCATGGCGCGGGGGCGGCTCATCGCACGTCGGTCACGATCGGGCTGGGCCGGCTGAGGCGGGCGGCCTTGGCGCGCAGGGCCAGGCGCGCGTCCTCGCGCACGCTGGCTTCTTCGCGCAGCTTCTCGCGCAGCTTGTGCAGGCTTTTGGCCACGGCGCCAAACTCATCGCCGCGGGTCTGCTGCTGGACTTCCTCTTCCTGCTGGTCGCTGGCAAACCGCGCGACATCGGCCTCAAGGCGCGACAGCGGCCGCAGGAGCATGCGGTTTGACAGGAGCACGACCAGAAGCGCCACCAGGCTCACGCCGATCCCGGTGGCGGCGATAAACAGCGTGCGCATGCCGCGCACCAGCCCCAGCGAGTCCTGCATCGAGCGCGCCCCGCCGATCACGCCGATCTGCCGCCCGGCGAAGTCGAACAGCGGAAAGGCGAAGATGCCGTACTCCACCCCTTCGTGCTCCGCGGTGGCGTAGACCTCATCCTGGGTGCCGGCGAGAAAGTCGCTGGATAAGAGCTTGCCCACAAGCTCGGCGTTGGTCGAGGTGATGGGCACAAGGCCTTGTCCGCTCAGCTCCGACTCGGCGGATCCGCGGGCGCCGGAGTTATTGTCCGGTGCGATCATCGGCCGGTCGACAAAGACGCTGATCTCCGCCCCGGTGTTTTGTTTGATCCGATCCAGCAGGCGGCTCAGGCCAACGCTCCACTTGAAGCTGCCGAGGTGGGTGTTGCCGTCGCCCACCGGCGCGACGGCGCAGATATTGAGGCCACCGGCGGTGACCTCGACCCCGGACTGGGTCTCGCGGTAGCGGTTGGCGCGGACGATGGTCTCATGCCCGCTCACGTCCTGTCCGAACTCCTCGACCCGTTCCAGCGTCAAAAACACTTTGAGATCCGGGGTCTGAAAGCTCGCGTGCTCGGCCAGCCGCTTGGCGGCCATGAGCGAGTAGATAGGACCGAGCTGCGCCGCCAGCGCCTCCCGGTTCCCCGCCCGCAGCGCCGCTTTGACCGAGCCGAGGTTGGCAATGTACTCCGCCAGCGACGATGCGCCCCGCGCCTGCGCCTCCACCCCGCTTTTGAGCGCGAGCGCAATCGCCTTGACCTCCTGCACCTGGGTCTCTTTGACGTAATCGAACTGGCTGCGGTAGGCGAAGTAGCCCGTGCTGGCAAAGACCAGCGCAGAGGCGACGGCCATCAGGAGCGGCAGCTTGTGTCTCAGGTTCATGCGGAGTCCTTGCCCGGGGGCAGCGCGACAGGCAGCGGTTCACATCGAAAACAAAATCATGCTGCCGATCGCCAGCACAAAAAGGAGCGGCACGCTCCACGTCGTCCACGCCGCCGCCTCCGCCCACAGGTGCTTGCCACTGAACAGCGAGGTGAAGTTCGGATTGTGCACAGTCATTATCATGCAGAGCACCGCCGCGAGAAAAATGTAGGCGACGTAGAGCATCCGCACGATGACGTTATCCACCGCGGCAAGCATCGGATAACGGATGAAGATCGAATAGCTGAAGCCGATGAGCGAGAACAGGCCGTTGAACGTCATGTTGGCGCGCGGCATGACATCGGCCTTTGGCACCCACAGCGCCAGAGGAGGAAACAGCATGATCGTAAAGAACGGCAGGAAGATCTGGAAGAAGTACTGGCCGGTCTCGCGCCGCGCCGTGATCTGGGCGATGGCGAAGGAGTGGTCACGGCCCGTCCAGCCGCGCCGCGTCGCCAGGTGGACGCCGATCCGCGGCTCGAAGGTCCAGTTGGGGATGGAGATTCCGGCCTTGACGCCGGACTGATGGCGCTCATCGGCGCCGTGGGCGAAGACGACCTGCGCCGCGCCGTATTTCAGCGAGCGGATCTCCAAGCTGAGGGCCTGCGAGTCGAAGGGAAAGCGGGTAAAGTCGAAGGAGCTCTTGAACCGGGTGTTGATGCGCCGCAGGACCTCGACCGCGCCGCGGGCGTAGATGATGAGGGCGACGCGCTCCTCGGTCGTGCTCTTGCTGTCGAGGTTCCAGATGGCAATCTGCGGCGTCCAGATCGTCGCCAGCTTGGCCGGCGCCTCATCAAACCCGAACTCCTGCCGATCCAGGCCGAGCGCCTTGAGGTCCGAGCCGAGCCGGCTGTCGTTCCAGGTGACGCGGACATCCACTTCGGCGGTAAACGAGCCCTCTACTTCATCGATCTTGGAGATGCTGTTGACCCAGACTGCGAGCTGCACCTTGATCGGATACTCGACCCCGGTGGGAATATCCAGAGGCGAGCCGCTGGGCTTGGCCCCGCTGAGTACGGCGTCAAAAGGACGGACGGGCGCATGCGGCGATTCCCCCGCCGCGCGTCCAGGTGCCGTAGCTCCAGGCCCCCCGGCCGGCGGATCGTGTCGCTCTGCGGGCCGAGCGTCCAGGGCCTCCGCGCGGGCGTGGCCGCGGTCGCCATGCCGCTCCCGGGCGGAGACCAGTCCGGCGAACAGGAACAGGAGCAGGGTCAGCATCCCGGCGACCGCCGCGCGGCCGGCTACTTGCTGCGTCATGGGCTGGCCTCGCTGTCGGAGATCTTGGCCAGATGCGCGGAGACGCGGCTCTTGCGCTGGGCTTCGTCCTTTTCTTTCGCCAGGCGCTCGCGCAGCCGGTCGACGTTCGTGGCCATGATGCCAATCTCGTCGTCACGCGCCGCGGCGGCGCGCTGGGACTCATAGTTGCCCGCGGTCAGCGCGTCGAGGTTTTCGCCGATTTCGACAAGCGGCCGCAAAAGCAGGCCGTTCAAGACCAGCTGCACCGCGCCCGCCAGAAAGATGAGGCCCGCCAGGGTCAGGGTCAAAAACGTCACCTGCGTCGCCCGGACCCGCCGCTGCGCCTCGGCCAGGCTCTTTATCACCACGATCGCGCCGAGCCGCCGGCCGCCGAAATCGATGAGCGGAATGGCGATGACTCCGTGATCGATGCCGGCGATGCGCCGGGTCCGCACGAGCGTGCTTTGCAGCTTGGTCAGAAGGTCGCGCGTGACCACCGCGCGCAAGAGCTCCACATTGGTCGTCTCCAGCGTCCGATAACCATCGACCACCCGATCGATGTCGGAGATGCGCGCCGCCTCCGCCGCCATCGCTGCACCGCGCGCGGTGAGCGGAGCGGCAAAGGTCTTCTCATCGACAAACAGACCGACCTCGGCGTTGCGGTTTGTATTTATGCGCTGCAACAGCCGCGACAGACCGACGCCCCACTCGAAGCTGCCGAGGAACTCGGCGCCGTCCATGACCGGAGCCACGGCGCGTACGCTGATGCGCGAGGCCCCGGTCTCCAGGCCCTTTTGAATTTTCCGCTCTTTGTTCGCCCGCACGATCATGTCGCGGTGGCTCACATCGTCGCCGTATAGGTTCGGCACCGCCAGCCGGAGGAAGGTCTGCAGCTCCGGAACCTGGAACGACCCCTGCTCCACTCCGTACTTGGCGCGGGCGTTGTTGTAGGAAGGCGTCAGCTCCTTGCTCAAAAGCCCGCGATCGCGGGCCCGCAGCGCCGCGCGGACGGCCGGCAGCGCCGCCGTAAGCTCAGCATAGGTGGAGGCCACGGTCGCCGAGCCGGTGACCCCGTTGCTGATCTCCGCCGCGATATCTTGGAGCTGCTTCTTGCTGAAGTGCTCGATGTAGTTTACCTGAGAGCGATAGGCGACGAAGTTGGCGACTCCGAATACCAAGCTCGCGATCAGAATCACCGTCAGTGGAGTCTTCTGCCTGAGCTGCAAATGGACGCTCCCCTCCCACTCCGATCGGGGCTGGACTGGATGGTACGGATGGCTGGCGGGCGGCCGCTACGCCTGCGCCACGGCCTCGGCTTGACGCGAGCGGCGGCTGGAGACCAGTCCGCCGATGCCCAAGGTAAGAAAGATCGCCGCCTGCGTCAGGGTCTTGTATTGGGTGGGGCTGGAAGCGAACGCCGAGTAGCCAAACAGCGCGCCGAGGATTCCGATGAGCCCGTAGACCACGGTCATCGCCGTCTGGGCCTGCCGCCGCGTGGCCGCGGTGTCCTGACCGAGCTTGCGATGAAACACGATCATGGTGAAAGCGGCGGCGATATCAAGGACCGTGAAGCACAGGAAGAACCACGACGCCCGGCCCTGCGCCTGCGCCGTCCCCAGCGCCGGACTCACCAGCCGGGCCCATAGAAACGCACCGATGTTGCTGCCCAAAAGCGATCCAAAGACGCCGTAGAGGGCGGCGTAGCCCATGTAGACCGCCTTGCGATCCTCGGGGGCAATCAGGCCGACGAGCGAATAGTACTTCGGATGGGCGGTCATCTCGCCGATGGCGAAGACGATGAGGCCGACGCAGAACAGCCAGGGGCTGGGGGAGAGGCTGAGCAGCAGATAACCCAGCCCGCCGATCAGCATGCCGGTGACCATGGTCGGCAGGGCGGCGCGCTTTTGCACGACGCGGCTTACGATCACCTGCAGCAGGATGATCGCTCCGGCGTTCAGGGTCGTGACGTGCTCGATATCAAAGCGGAAGTTTACGTGCAGGCCCAGGCCGGCGAGGAAGCGGGTGACGGCGAGATTGACCGGCTCTTTATCGACGACATCGCGCAAGTAGTAAAGGATGGTGCCGAAGTTCTGGAAGTACAGGATCCAGAAGCCGGAGTAGATCACGATCATCAGCATGAAGCGGGCGTCTTGCAGGACCTCGATCGCACCGCCAAGGACATTGCGGAGACTCTTCTTGCTGTCCGGGCGCGTTGGTTCCTCGTACAGAAGCGCCGCCGGCAGCAGCATCGCCGCGCAGTAGGCCGAAGAGGCGATGAACACCATCTGCCAGGAGAAGCCCTTCAGCATCGTGACCAAAAGCGGCGCCACGAAGGCCCCGAGGTTGATCATCCAGTAGTAAATGCCGAAACCGACCGAAGAGGTCTGCTCGCTGGTGGTGCGGGCGATGGTGCCGGAGATGATGGGCTTGAACAGGCCGGCGCCGGTGGCCATCAGCAGCAGGCATAGGAAGATCAGGGAATACGTCGACGCCTGCCCCGCCGCGAAGTAGCCGGTGCTGAGCAGCGAGGCGGCGAGCATCAGCATGCGCCGGTAGCCGTAGCGATCGGCCAGCGCCCCGCCCAGGATGGGCAGCACGTAGGTCACTGCAAAGACGATGCCTTGCAGAAAGCCGACCTCCTGTACCGAGAAACCGAGCCCGCCCTGGGCCACCGCCAGCGTCAGATACCCCGCCAGCACGGAGTTCAGGCCGTAGTATGCCAGATCGGAAGAGCGTCGTGTAGGGAAAGAGTGTCTTCGCCTGTGTAGATC
>CALFML010000701.1 GCA_937879845.1 uncultured Myxococcales bacterium | reverse complement strand
CGAGATACATTGGCGTGACTGGAGTTCAGACGTGTGCTCTTCCGATCTGGTGGGCAGCGCCGGACCGGCGACCGACGATGAGGAGCTGCCGCTGCGCAACCAGCTGCCGGTGCACGGATGAGCGCAGAGGACGGAGCGGAAACGGGCCGCGGCTTTACGGCCCCGCCGCCGCCGCAAGAAGGCGTCATCAGCTGGAACATCAACACCGCCTGTAACTATCGCTGCTCGTATTGCACGCAGCGGTTCATGGAAGACCGCGGGCGCTGGAGCCGCGACACGCCGCGCTTTCTGGCGGCGTTCGCCCGTCTGCCGGGGCGCTGGGAGGTGAAGATCTCCGGCGGCGAGCCGTTCGTTCATCCGACGCTCACCGAGATCGTCGGCGGCCTGGCGGACCTGGGTCATCGCATCTCTGTGGTGTCGAACTTCTCCGCATCGGCGGCGAAGCTGGCCGACTTCGTGCGCGCCGGACGCGGCCGGATCGGCGTGTTCTCCTGCAGCCTGCATCTGGAGTATGTGCAAGATGTCGCGGCGTACGCGCGCAAGGCGCGGGAGCTTGCCGCGGCGCTCTTACAGGCTGCCGACAAAGCGCTGCCGCCGCCTAGCTTGTGCGTGACCACGGTGGCCACCCGCGCCGCCCTGCCGCGGTTGAGCGAGCTTGCCGCGCAGTTTGCCGCGCACGGGGTGACTTTCAAGCTGCAGCCGGAGAAGCAGGACGGCGCGATCGTCGATTACGCGGAGGGAGAGGCGCAGATCCTGGTGCAGCTCGGCGGTCATAACCGCACCGGTGCAATCGCCCACCGCTACGCCGGACGGCCGTGCTGGTCCGGCAGCCGGTACTTCATCCTCGATGATAAGGGACTTGCCTACCGCTGCTACCCGGCCCGGCGGCAGAAGACCGAGCGGCTCGGCGACTTTCTCGATCCGGGGTTTCGTCTGCTCGACGGACCGACGCCGTGCCGCTACCCGTTGTGCTACTGTACGGTCCCGATCGAGCGCGGGCTCATGAGCCGCGATCCCGCAGACAGTCCGCCGAGACCGGATCCAGGTGCACCGCCAGCGGCCGCGCTGGCGCTTGCACCAGCTGTCCGGCCCGATCCAAACTTGAACTAGAGGGTGGCTTTTGCAGTACAAGGTGTTCCGCAATCTGTCTCTGGCCGGCCTTACGATCTTCCTGGTCGGCGGCGGTTATCTTCTCGGTCGGCGGGCGCCGGCCAAGCCGCTGCCGCCGGTCGAGACCGCGGCCCCTTCGTCGAGCGCGGCCGCGTCGCCGCCCCCAGCTTCGGCCCCCGCGCCGCGCGCGGCGAGTCCGACTCTTGCCGACTCGCCGCCGCGCGGCGCGCACGGCGACCGCATCCCGCTGCGGGACGTAGACCGTGAGCTGCTGCGTCTTTATGAGCAGAGCCAAGCCCGTAAGTCCGCGGCGCGCGCCAAAGCGCCCAAGATCAAGGATGTCTTCCCCGATCGTTCTTACAAAGTGAACTTGTATGAGGAAGACGGGCTGCTCGCGCGGGCGAAGATCGATCTGAACCGCAATGGGAAGTGGGATGAGAAGTGGACTTTCGCGCCCGGAAGCGGCGGCGCGGGCGACCCGGTCGTCAAGCGCCAGGTCTCTCCCAGCGACGATGACACAAACTACACCCTGTCCTACAAGCTGGTGGACAGAGCGTGGGTGCCAAGCGGCGAAAAGTAGGCCGCGCACGGCCCGCTAAGAACGCCTCTCAAAACCGTAGCGAGGATAGACAGCCGCGGTGAAAAGCGCGCGGAGCGGCCTTTGGGCCGTGAGCGCGGCGGTCGCCGTGGATGTCCACCGGACTAGGTTTGAGAGGCGCTCTACGGCGCCGCCATCTCGCGGATGATGGTGATGAGGCCGTCCACCGCCTCGGGCTGCGCGGCGAGGTCGGGGTTGGCGGGCATCATGGGACTTTTATTTACTGCGCCGCCGCCATAAACAAGGACGCGGCGCAGCCGGGCGTTGCTGGCGTTGGCTTGCCACACGCGATCGGACAGCCGCTGCGGCCGCGGCTGGGTCGTCGGAGCGAGCGGACCGTCGCCGCCGCCGCGTGCTCCGTGGCACTTTTCGCAGCGCTCGCTGTACAGACGCTGACCCAAGGCCCGCGCCGCGGCGCTCACCGCAGGCGGCTTTTCGACCGGAAACTCCGTCGGCCCAGAGCCTGAGCGCTGACACGCTAAAAGAAGGAGACCGCTGACCAGCGCGACCGCCCGGCCGCAGCGGACGCGCCAAGGCCCGCTGTTTTCAGGACGCCCGCCGTCATGATTCCCGGGTCCGATGTGCATGCGTGGGCGCAGGATACGTCTGTCCACCTTGCACACCAAGGAATCTGTCGCGCGGCCGCGCTGTTTGGCCTCAGCTTTTGCCGGAGAGCTTGCGCAGGCTTACCCGCGTGATGAATCGCACCTCGACCCACTGCGGGGAAGTGACGACGCGCGGGTGCTTGCCCGGCCAGGGATCGCACACGAGCGCCTGGACGATCGTCATGCTGCCCAGGCGATCCCCGGTATAGGACATCGCCGTCAGCACCGCCGGCCGGCCCTCTACGCCGACGATGAGCGGTTGATCCTCGGCCAGCTCCTCCGCGGCGTCGGCGGCGCGCACCGACAACAGCTCGACCCGTGCGACGAACTGGCGACCGCGGTCGGCGGTCCAGGTGCGGCTGACCCGCTCCGGCTCGCGCCACGGCATGGTCGGGACCTGGCCGCCATAGGCTTCGGTGGAGATGCGCGCCGGCGCCACATCGTAGCCGTGGTACTTGAAGATCATGTGCAGGCTGGCCAGCCAGCAGGCGGCGGACGAGCCTTTTCCCGGCCGCACGACGACCCGCTGCATCGGCCGGTTCAGGCTGACCGTGCAGACCTTGAGGTGCTGCCGCTTGTCTGCCACGCACTGCGTCTTGGCGTGGACCTCGCCCACTCCGAGCTCGGAACGGGAAGCCAGGCCGCACAGGCCGCCTGTGACGTAGCTAAGGAAGTGTCTTCGCTCCATGTCGATGAAGGCGGCATGCGGCCCCGGTGCCTCTCCCTGGTCCTGCCGATCGGAGAGCATGCCGAGCGCAGACCGCGCCAGTCCCATTATCGCCCAGAACGGCGCGGCCGGAACAGCCCCACCTGCGGCAATTAATTATTCGACGCCGACCGCGCCGGACATGTAGGGCGGAGCGGTTACCTCTGGCCGGCGCGCAGGAGTCGTCCCGGCAGCGCGCCCGTACGTTGGCCGCTTTCTGTGATGACTTCGCCGCGCACGAGGGTCGCCCGGTAGCCCACGGCGTCTTGCAACAGGCGCCGCCCGCCGGCCGGCAGATCCCGCGCGACCCGCGGCCTTCTTAACGTAAGAGCGCTGAGGTCGATGACGTTCAAATCCGCGCGCCGACCCGGAGCAATCCGCCCTCGGTCAGAAAGTCCCAGGTAGCGCGCCGGATCGCCGGCCAGCATCTGGATCACCCGCGAAAGCGGCAGCAGGCCGCGGTCGCGCACCCAGTGCATGAGAAAGAACGTCGGAAAGCTCGCATCGCAGACCGTCCCGACATGAGCGCCGCCGTCGCCAAGACCGGAGAGCGAGAGCGGATGCGTGAGCATGGTATGCACCGCATCGAGGTTAAACTCCGTGTAGTTAAACAGAGGAAAGTACAGGAGCTGCTGCCCGTCCTGTTCCAGCAGCACGTCGTATACGAGCGACAGCGGCTGGAGCCCGCGCCGCTGCGCTTCCGCCCCTAGCGAGTCGGCCGCGGCCGGCGCATAGTCCGGCGGATCACCCATGCGGAACAGCCGCAGCGATAGGAGGTTGAGCCGGGCCAAAAGCGCATCGGCGAGCGGTGGAATCGGACTCCCATCGCCGGCCACGGGCTCGGAGCGCTCGCTCAGGAGCTGCGCCTTGAACGCCGGATCGGCCATGCGGCGCACGCGCTCCGCCAGCGGCAGGTGGGAGATGGCCTTGTAGCTCGGGAAGCCCATAAACGGATGGAACGTCAGGTCCAGCCCCAACAGGACGCCGATGGGGCGCGGCGCCACCTGGAGCCGCAGCTCGATGCCGCGGGCGTTGGCCGCTTCGGCGCGGCTTATGATCTGCCGCCACTGCTGCGGCGCCATGTCGCGCTGGCTGAGCGAGATCGACAGCGGCCGGCCGGCGCTCTGCGCCATGCGCTCCAGCAGCGTGAACTCGGGCTCGAACGCCTGCGGTCCGCGCGCCATATCGAAGTCCGAGACCGCTTGAATCACGCCGTGATCAAGGCCGCGGAAGGCCGCGGCGATCCCGCACAGCTCCTCGGCCGCGGCTTCGGCGGCGGGCGTCGCCTGCCCGCGCACGGTGCGATGATTATCGGTCCGCCCGGTGGTGAATCCGACCGCTCCCGCGTCGAGCGCCGACCGCAGCAGCGCCTGCATCTGGGCGATTTCCTCCGCCGACGCCGCGGCTCCGGCGGCCCCGCGCTCGCCCATCGTATAGACCCGCAGCGCATCGTGCGTCACCTGCACCGCGAAATCGATGGCGTGCGGGAAGTCGTCGATCGCCGACATGTATTCGGGAAAGCTCTCCCAGCGCCAGCGCAGACCCTCGGCCAGGGCGGCGCCGGGGATGTCCTCGACCCCTTCCATGAGCTCGATGAGCCGCTGCCGGTGGTCGGGACGCACCGGGGCGAAGCCGACCCCGCAGTTGCCCATCACGCACGTCGTGACCCCATGAAAACAGGAAGGGGCGAGGTCGGCGTCCCAGGAGACCTGCCCGTCGTAGTGGCAGTGCAGATCGATGAATCCCGGCGTCACGATCGCGCCGTCGGCATCGATCCGCCGCTCCGCCGGATCCGGGCAGTCGCCGACCGCGCAGATCCGGCCGTCTTTGACCGCGACATCGGCATGCCGCGGCGCGCCGCCGCTGCCATCGACCACCAGGCCGTTTGCAATCACAACATCGTAGGACATCCCTGCATGCTACCGCGGACCCTCGGTCCCGAGGCAGGTTTTCTTGCTTCAGCGGGCGCCGATGCGCCGGCAGAAGCGCTCCGCGGTCTCTACGATGTCAAAGCCGTAGACTTCCAGGTTGGCGGCGCGACAGGAGGCGAGCCAGCCCGCCGGGATGTTGGCGGAGCCGGCGAAGGCTCCGCAGATCGCGCCGGCGATGGAGCCGATGCAGTCGACATCGCGCAGCCGTTGCGGCGTGGAATCGCGTGCCAGCTCCCACTGATTCACCGCCAGAAGCAGGGCGTGCGAAAAGGATCCCTGCGCGCGCACCACGCACGCAAGCGCCGTCCCCAGCGCCGCCACGGGATCGAACGGATGCAGGCCCCAGCAGGCCGTGGACAGGTACGCGCAGGCGGCGAGGTCGGAACCAGCCTCCGCGCACTCCTTGATCCAGCCGGCCACCCGGTCGCGCCAGCTGGGATCGACGCCGTAGGGATTTACCGCCAGCGCCAAGTCGATGGATTCACGCAGCGGTTCGCCGCTGCACAAAAGCGCCACGATCGCCGCCATCACCGCGGTCACATCGCGCCCATAGCCGACATCCATGAACGCTAGAGCGAAGGCTCGGCGATACGACTCCTCATGATTGCCCGGCTCCAGACAACCCGCGCACGGCAGCGAGATCATGCCGAGCAAGGTCGGCATCCCCACCCCGAGCGCCCCCGAGGTGAGCGCTTCCGGACTCGCCTGCGGATGGGCCGGCGACGGCTGCCCCAGCACGCCGCACGCGGCATCGACAAAATAGGCAAGGTTGTCGCGAGCCAAGAGCTCGTGCCGGGGGAAAAAGTCCTGCGGCCGGTTGTAGACCGCAAGGTAGAGCTGCGCCAGATCCGTCGGCCGCACCGACAGTCCGTGCTCAGCGACTAGGCGCAGCATCAGCCAGCTCATGCGCGTGTCGTCGGTCGCGATTCCGCAGGGGGCGGCCGCGTCCCAGACGCCGAGCGGATGGACGTCGATCCCCTCTATCGGATACAGGTCGTCGATCCACGGCGGATCGCCCAGGCGCGCGGTGACCACGGAGCGCGGCTGGAACTCAAACGGGCAGCCGAGCGCGTCGCCTACCGCGGCCCCGAGTGCGGTTCCCAAGATGCGATTGCCCAGAGTCGACATCCCTGAAGGATACTGCCGGCGGGCAAGGAAGGAAACGCCTTGCAATCACCCGGGTCCCAGATCCCTTGCCACGGCCTTTGGACCTGCGGCTAAGATACGGCGATGAAAAATCCGCTCGTCTCGGATCGCGACATCGAGTTCCTGCTGTATGAGGTGCTCGACGCCCCCTCGCTGTGCGCCCTGCCGGTGTTTGCCGGACATGACCGCTCGACGTTCGACCTCGTGCTGGCAAGCTCGCGCCGCCTCGCCCGCGAGGTGCTCTACCCTGCCTATCGGCCGATGGACGCCGAGCCGCCGCGGTTTGAGGGCGGACGCATCATCACCCATCCGCTGATGAAGACGATCTACCCGCAGCTTATCGAGCTCGGCGTAATCGGCGCGACACGTCCGGTGGCGGTGGGCGGCCAGCAGCTGCCGCGGCTCGTGGCAGCGCTGGCGTCTACCTATCTTATGGCCGGCAACCTCAGCGCCTGCGCTTATATCGGGCTCACCTCGGCCGCGGCGCACCTCATCGAGACGTTCGGCAGCGCGGAGCTGCAGCGCGAGTTCATGGCGCGCATGTACAGCGGCGAGTGGACCGGAACCATGGCCCTCACCGAGCCGCAGGCCGGCAGCAGCCTCGCCGATGTGAAGACCCGCGCGACGCCGGTGCCGATGGGTGACGGATCGTATCGGATCAAAGGCTCGAAGATCTTCATCTCCGGCGGCGATCACGATCTGGCGGACAACGTGGTGCACTTGACGCTGGCGCGCATCGACGGCGCCCCGGCCGGGGTGCGCGGCATCTCGCTGTTCGCGGTGCCGCAGCGGCGGCTTGCGAACGGACGGCTCCACGACAACGACGTCAGCGTCGCCGGCATGATCCACAAGATCGGCTGGCGCGGGCTGCCCAGCCTGGCGCTGGAGTTCGGCGAGCGTGACGACTGCCACGGCTGGCTGGTCGGCGAGCCCGGACGCGGGCTGGCGTGCATGTTCCAGATGATGAATGAGGCGCGGCTGATGGTCGGCGCCAACGGCGTGGCCACGGCATCGGTCGCCTATCACGAAGCGGTGGAGTATGCCCGCCAGCGTCCGCAAGGCCGTCCGCTCGCCCACAAATCGAGCGCCGCGGCGCTGTCTGCCGCGCAGATCCCGATCATCGAGCACGCCGATGTCCGCCGCATGCTGCTGCGGCAAAAAGCCATCGTCGAAGGCGGGATGGCCCTCATCGCCGTGACCGCCTATCAGTCCGATCTCGCCGAGCATGCCGCAACCCAAGAGGAACGTCAGCAGGCGGCGCTGCTCCTTGATCTGCTCACCCCCGTGGCCAAAAGCTTCCCGGCGGAGCGAGGGTTTGAGGCCAACGCGCTCGCCGTGCAGGTCCACGGCGGTTACGGCTATAGCAGCGAGTTTCTGCCGGAGGCGTGGCTGCGCGATCAGAAGCTCAACTCGATCCATGAGGGGACGACCGGGATTCAGGGGCTCGACCTGCTGGGCCGCAAAGCGATGGCGCAGGGCGGGGCAGCGCTGCAGCTGCTCCTGCAAGCAATCGAGAAGACCGTGGCCCGCGCCCGCCACGCCGGGATCGCCGCGGCGTGGATCGAACCGCTGGCGCAGGCGGCGCAGGGCGTCGGCGCGCTGACGCTGCAGCTCGGACAGCGCGGTCTGGCTGGCGATGTCGCAGGCATGCTGCTGCACAGCGCCGACTATCTGGAGCTGTTCTCGATCCTCATCGTCGGCTGGCAGTGGCTGGAGCAGGCCCGCGTGGTGCGCCAGCGGCTGGACGCAAGCGATGCCGGGGATCTATCGGCAGCGGATCGCGCGTTCTATGAAGGGAAGCTGTGCACCGCCCAGTATTACTTGCTGACCGAGGTCCCGCGCATCGCCGCGCTGGCGGCGCTGTGCTCGAGCGGCGAAGACTCCTACGCCCGCATGCAGCCCGATTGGTTCTAATCAGGTCTTGGCGGGAGACTCGCACGAATACAAGTACGGCGTCGTCCCCGTCAGCAACTCAAACCCCAGCTTCTTCAAGATAGGGCGGCTCATCGGCCCCGCATCGACCAGCGAGAACTCGGCTCCGTGCTGCTCCGCCGCGCGCAGCCGCGCCCACAGGAGCGCCCGGTACAAGCCGCGGCCGCGATGATCGGCGCGGGTGGAACCGCCGAACATCGAAGCGAAGCGCCCGTGCAGCCGCATCCATCCGCCGCTCACTGGCTCCTCTCCATGCCAGACGAGGTAAAAGGAGATCGAACCCGGGTGGGCCTCGCGCTCACGCTGCAGGGAGTCGAACAGCCAGTCGTGGCTAAGATCCGGCCATACGGACTTTTGCACCTGCAACAGGCCCGCAAGGCTCTCATCGGCCGCGACCTGCCGTATCGCATAGCCGAGCGGCGGCGCGGCGGCGAAGGAGAGCGTGCGGAGCTCCGCCGCCAGGATCTCTTCCTTTTCGCCGGCCGTAAAGCCGCTTGCCGCAAGCAGCCGGCCAAGCTCCGGCGGCTGATCGTGATCATGGTGCTTCCACTCGAAGCTGTGTCCAAGATCCTGAAAGTAGCGAATCTCCCGCGCAATGATGGCTGGGGCAGAGTCGGTATTCAGCTCGCTATATAGAACGCAGTTATTGCCCGCGTCCGCGGTGGGGCCGATGAGCCGCACGACTTGGGAGTCGCGCTCAAGGCGCACCTGGGCATCAAAAAATGGCGCTTTGCGGCGCAGCTCTTCGTCATAGAGCCGGAGGAGATGATCGTGATTCATGAGAGTCGCTACCAGGCGGCATTCCGATCCGCGCCACTGCCTACGCAGCGCGGATCGGAGTGCTCGTTTTGCTGGGGGTCAGACTAATCGCGGCGGTACATCGTAACGACGCAGGCGCCGCCAAGGCCCAGGTTGTGCTGAAGCGCGACGCGCGCTCCGTTTACCTGCCGCTTATCGGCCTGGCCGCGCAGCTGCCACACAAGCTCCGTGCACTGCGCCAGACCTGTAGCCCCAAGAGGATGCCCCTTGCTCAGGAGCCCGCCGGAGGGGTTGGTCACGAACTTGCCGCCGTAGGTGTTGTCGCCTTCCCAGATGAACTTCTCCGCCTTGCCGTCTTCACACAGCCCGAGCGCTTCGTACGTAAGCAGCTCATTGGTGGTGAAGCAGTCGTGCAGCTCGACGACGTTTACGTCCTTGGGACCGACTCCGGACTGCTCGTAGACTTTCTGCGCCGCGTTGCGGGTCATGTCAAAGCCCACCATCTTGATCATCGACTGCTCGCCGAACGATGACGGATAGTCGGTGGTCATGGCCTGGGCGGCGATGTAGACCGGCTGCTTGGCGCCGTGCTTTTTGGCGAAGTCATCGCTGCACAGGATCGCCGCCGCGGCGCCGCAGGTCGGCGGGCAGCACTGGTAGCGGGTGAGCGGATCGAAGACATCGGGGCTGGCGAGGATCTGCTCCACGCTCAGCTGCTCGGTGAACAGCGCGTAGGGGTTGTTGGCGGCGTGCTTGCGCGCTTTTTCGCTGATCTTGGCGAAGGTCTCGCGCTTGGTGCCGTGCTTCCAGCGGTACTCGCGGCCGGCGCCGCCGAACATCTGCGCCGCGCCCGGTGCGGCGTTTACTCCCTGCACCTCATTCATGACGTTGGCGTGGCGGTCCAGAGGGTTTGTGCGGTCGTTCCACTTGGCGACGAGCGCCCCCTTCTCCATCTGCTCGAACCCGATGGCCAGCACGCACTCGGCGATGCCGCCCGCGATCGCCTGCCGCGCCAACATCAGCGCCGACGAGCCGGTGGAGCAGTTGTTGTTCACGTTGAACACCGGGATGCCGGTCTCACCGACCTCATACACCGCCCGCTGGCCGCAGGTGGAGTCGCCGTACACGTAGCCGGCGTAGGCCTGCTCCAGGGCCGCAAACTCCACCCCGGCGTCTTTCAAAGCGGCGCGGATCGCTCCGGCGGCCATCACGTTATATTCGTCGCTCGCTCCCGGCTTCTGGAACTTCACCATGCCGACGCCGAGCACATTCACTCTGCGAGTCATCGTCATACTCCTTCCGTCTTGGCTTCTGCTTTGGGACGGCTAGACAAGTTTACTCAGGATATCGAGCTTGTGCGCCGGCGTGATCGCGCCGTCGACGCGCAGCTGGCCGTGCTGGTACAGGCTCGCCACGGTGGCTTTGCCGCTTGCAAGCTCGTGCAGGGCGGCATCGCTCAGGGTGACGGTGGTGTCGGCGTCGGCGGCCGCGCCGGTCTTTATCACCTCGCCTCCAGTCCGGGCATCCAGCGTATATGCGGCATCGGGGTCCTTTACCTTGATGACCACGACCGCGCCCAGGCCTTTTACGATAGCCGGATTTTCCTGCACGCGCTTGTGCAGCGCCGCAAACACTGCCGCTGACTGGCCCGGCTTGGCCGATGCTGCGGCGGCAGGGGCCGCGCTCGCACCGGCTGCCGGGGCCGCGGCGCCGGCGCCTCCGGTGCGCTCCTTCATCGCCGCCAGCACGTCGGCCGGATCGATCTTCTTTAGGAACTCCAGCTTCTGCGACGCCATGATGTTGCCGGAGATCTTCAGCTTTCCGGAGGTGAAAAGCTTCATCGCGTCGGCCTTCCCGGTGCACATGTCAAGGAAGTCGGCGTCGGTCATCTCCAGCATGCACTCGGCCGGCACGGTCTCACCGCTGGCGACGCTGCCGCTGCCGTTTTTCAGGTCGAGCGTCCATACGCTGTCGGGACCCTTGAGCTTGAAGCAGTAGACCGTCTTGACGCGGCCCACGCTGTCGGGGTTCTTGCTGACGTAGCGGCTGATGCCGGCGAAGATGTCGGCGCTCACCGGAACCGCCGCCGCGGCGCTCTGGGCGGGAGCGGACGCCGCGCTGCCGGCGCCGCCGCCGGCCTGACCGCCGCGCTTCTTGGCCGCGGCCAGCACGTCGGCGGGATCGACCTTCTTCAAGAACTCCAGCTTCTGCGACGCCATGATGTTGCCGGTGATCTTCAGCTTGCCGCCCGTAAACAGCTTCATCGGGTCGGCCTTGCCGGTGCACATATCGAGGAAGTCGGCATCGGCGAGCTCGAGCGTGCACTCCGCCGGTCCGGTCTCGCCGCTGGCGACGCTGCCGCTGCCGTTTTTCAGATCGATCGTCCAGGTGCTGTCGGGGTTTTTCAGCTTGAAGGCGTAGACGGTCTTGACCTTGCCGACGCTGTCCGGGTTCTTGCTGATGTACGTCGCGATGCCGGCGAAGACATCGGCGCTGTTTGGCATAAGCGCTGCCGCATCCGGCGCCGCGGCGGCGGCCGGCGCTTTGGCTTTGGCCTTGGGCAGCTCGGCATAAAGCTCGATGGCGGCGTTGGAGATGACGACCTTGCCGCGCTCCTTGACCGAGCAGCGGAAGACGATGCGGGTGTCGCTCTCCTTCCACATCTCGGTGACCAGGGTCTCGCCGGGGAAGACGCTCTCGGCGAAGCGGACTTTGATGTTCTTGAAGTAGCGCGGGTCGCCGTTTTTGGCGAAGTGGCGCAGGACGTGGCGGGCGGCGAAGCCGAAGGTGCACAGGCCGTGCAGGATCGGCCGCTCAAAGCCGAACGCCTTGGCGAAGCCGGGGTCGGCGTGCAGCGGGTTCCAGTCGCCGGACAGGCGGTAGAGCAGCGCCTGATCTTCGCGGATCTTCTCTTCCACCCGCGCATCGGCCGGGCGCTCCGGCGCGACGTTGACCTCGGCGCTCGGGCCGCGATCGCCGCCCCAGCCGCCGGCGCCGCGGACGAACGTGGTCACCTCGTTTTTGAACAGCAGCTCGCCGCTGTCATCGTACGAGTCGATGGCGGTGACGACCACCGCGCCCTTGCCCTTGTCGAAGATGTCCTTGATGCGCGCCTTGTGCGTGAGCTTGGCGCTGGTCGGCAGCGGCCGGCTCACCTCCAAGAACTGCTCGCCGTGCAGGATGCGATCGAGCCCGTACTTGAGGCCGGGCGCCTGCTTGCCTTCCTTGGCCAGCGTCAGGATGCAGTTGAGCGCCGGGATGACGCCGTAGGTCGGCAGGGCCTTGAAGCCTTCGCCGTGCAGCTCATAGACCAGCTGCAGATCCTGCTCATCGGTCGGGTTGCCGGCGGCGCCGACGCCCAGGGCGTACAGCGACAGGTCGCGCTCATCGTAGCGGGAGCGGTGCTCGGGGAACTCGTAGCCGAGCGCGGCGTCGACATCGATGAACTGGTTGCCGCCTTTGGACGGCCCGGCTTCGACGTTGGTGACGATCGGCTCGACCGACTGGGCGATGTTGCCGGGATGGGTGGCGTCGGTGAACGAGGTGATGGTCGGCCACTCGGCGTCCAGATCTTCGGCGGTCACCGGCCGGCCCAGGCGGTAGATCTTGCCGCGCGCGCGCTCCCAGCGCAGCTTGCCGTAGAAGCCGCCGCCGACCTCGAACAGGCCGCCGCTCTCATCGCTCGACTCGTGGCACAGGCGCAGCACGAGCGGGCTTACGTACTCCGGCTTGAGCGCGGCCAGGAGGTTCGGGGGGAAGACGGTCTCGGTCATGCGCGAGCCGGCGATGGGCGCAATCACATTGCATAAGACGTTGTTCTTGCGGCCTTCGAGCGCCAGGGTGTTGCTGAAGCCGACCAGGCCCAGCTTGGCCATCGAGTAGTTGGCCTGCCCGAAGTTGCCGTAGATGCCTGCGGCGGAGGCGGTCATGATGATGCGCCCGTACTTCTGCTCGCGCATGTGCGGCCACGCGGCGTGGGTGCAGCGGAACGCGCCCAGGACGTGCACGCGGTAGATGAGATCCCAGTCCTCCTGCGACATCTTCTGGAAGCTCGTGTCGCGCAGGATGCCGGCGTTGTTGATGAGGATGTCGATGCGGCCGAAGGCATCGATCGCCGACTTGATGATCTTGTCGCCGTCTTCGACGGAGTTGTAGTTGGCGACGGCCTCGCCGCCTTGCTCCTTGATCTCGGCGACCACCTTGTCGGCGGCGGCTGAGCTCTGACCCTGGCCGGTGTGGCTGCCGCCGAGATCGTTTACTACTACCTTGGCGCCGCGGCTGGCCAGAAGCAGCGCGTGCGACCGTCCCAGGCCGTTGCCGGCCCCGGTGACGATCGCGACTTTCCCGTCGAACCGGAGTTCCTTACCCATTGCGTGTCCTCTCTTTGGTTCGGGTCGGCGCCGGACCCGGCCGGTGGAGCCGCGAAGCCCTGCGCGCCAGCGTTTTCCATGAAGGGGACAGCATCAGGGCGCAGGCGGCGGCAGTCAATTCCGAACCGCAGGCCGGCGGTTGATCGCGGCTAGCTGCGCAAATGAATAGCCGATTTAGCCTGGCGATGGTCGGAGCATTCGCGGCTGCCGGGCTTTACCGCCGTGCCTCCGGCTTGGCAGAGCGGGCAGCTCTCCGGGGCGAAGATCTGCGGCCGCACCCGCCACAGGGCGGTGAGCGGACGCAGGCCGTGCTCGGTGCCGCGCTCGACGATGGCGGCGTAACCGACGACCTGGGCGCCCAGGGACGTGGCCAGCGCCGCGGTCTCCGCCGCCGAACCGCCGGTGGTGATCACATCTTCAACGATCAGGACCCGCTCGCCCGGCTGCAGCGCAAAGCCGCGGCGCAGCTTCAGCGCGCCGCCTTCCCGCTCCGCAAACAGGCTGCGCACCGCAAGCGCCCGCGCCACCTCATGCGCCACCACGATGCCGCCGAGCGCCGGACCTATCACCGCATCGATCGCCGAAAGCCCGCTGCGCCGCTGCGCCGCGGCGATGGCCTGGCCGACAAACTCGGCATGCCGCGGATGGGACAAAAGTCGGGCGCACTGAAAATACTTATCCGAGTGCAGCCCCGAGCTGAGCTGAAAGTGGCCGCATAGCAGCGCCTCGGTCTCACGCAGCCGGGACTCGATGGCGGAGCCTAGCTCTTCTGGGTTTTCCGGGGAGATCATAAGATTGTGAGGCTCCTTTTTGGGTACCAGCTTGCGGCGACCTAGGCTTACGCAGCGACCGCGGACGCACGGCAGGCATCGCGCACGGTCTGCGCCGCCGCCCGCGCCGCGCTGGCGAAATCCGCGCCCGCGCTGGCATATAAGATCGACCGTGAGACGTTGATAAGCGCCGGCTGGGCCGGCACGCTCCCGCCTTGCGCCCCGACCCCGGGCACGAGCAGCGGCAGCTCCGGCGCCAGCTGCCGCACCCGGCGCAGCGAATCCGGCCGCGTCGCGCCGACCACCAGCCCGCACTGCCCGGTGCTCAAGCGGGCGACCTCGCGCGCGACCCACTGCCAGAGCGGCTCCCCGCCGGGCTGTATGCACAGCTCCTGCAGCGCCGTCCCTTCGCTTGTCGCGCAGAGAACGAACGTCAAGTGATCGGTGTAATGGAAAAACGGCGCCAGCGCATCCAGCCCAAAGTAAGGATGTACGGTCACGGCATCGGCGCCGATGATCTCAAACGCGGTGCGCGCATAGTGAAGGTTGGTGTTGGCGATATCGCCGCGCTTGGCGTCCCAGATGAAGAGCGCGCGCTCCGGGATCGCCCGCCGCACCGCGGCCAATACGTGCGTTCCGGCGGCTCCCAGGGACTCGAAAAAGGCGCTGTTGATCTTATAGGCGCAGGCCAGATCGGCGGTCGCCGCGATGATCTCACAGAGGAAGGAGTCCACCTCCCCATGGACGGACGCCGGCATCCGCGCTGGATCCGGATCCAGGCCGACACACAGCGGTCCGTACTGCGACAGACCGGAAGCTAACTTGTGCTGCGCGGACATGGCACCTCTCCAAGAGCTGACCTAAGAGCCGAAAAGTTCGTTACGCCGAAGCGCCGCAGGGCGCGTCCCAGCTCGCGCTGCAGACGCGGCAGAGAATTTTCGCGGTGAAGCTGCACCGAGCCTATCTGCACCGCCGCCGCCCCGAGCGCGGCGAAAGCGAGGACCTCCGTAATGCTGCGTACTCCGCCGCAGGCAATTACCGGCAGCGGCTGCTCCCTACAGAGAAAATCAACCGCCCACTGCGCCAGCGGGGTCAGGGCCGGACCGGAGAGTCCGCCGCGGAAGATCGCAAAGGAGCGCGGCGCCGCCGCATCGAACTGAACATCAAGGCCGGGCAGAGTATTTATCGCGGTGATCGCGTCCGCGCCTTCCTCTGCGCAGATCCGTGCGCGCGTCCGCAAAAGCTCTGCCGGTGCGTAGGCCAGCTTGACCCAGATGCCGCGCTGGGTCAGCCGGCGCGCCCGCCGCAGCACGGTCTGCAGGACCTCGCCATCGAGCTGGCCGGAGGCGGCGTTGGGACAAGAGGCGTTGAGCTCATAGCCAACGAGCGGCTGCGGCTCCAGCGCGGCCAGGATGTGCTCCACTTCCGCTTGCGTATGCGCGGTGAAGCTCTGGATGATCGGAGCGCCGCAGCGCAGCGTGACCGGCAGCTGCGTGCGTACGTACTCCGTAACGCCGGGGTTGCGTAAGCCGACGCGGTTGAGGAAGCCGCGGCCCGGCCCCGACAGCGGCTGCAGCACCGGCGGCGGATTGCCGGCACGCGGCTCTGCAGTAATCGTCTTGGCCACGATCGCGCCGGCTGCGGCCGCGCTCACGGGTTCCATGCTCTGCTCGCCGCTTGACCAGGGACCGGCCGCCACAAGCAGCGGTCCGCGCACTGTGATGTTGCCGATGCGAAAAGCCGGAGCGCTCTTCTGGGCGCTGCTCATGGGCCAGGCATCTAGCCGACCACCTTCGGGGAAGTCAAGGACGATTGAAAAATTTTTATTCTGTTTCCAAATCGTCACTTGACTTGCTTGGGCGGTTCAGGCAACCAATGCGCCCAACAAATCGCGGCGCCCAAACAAGGCAGATCGCTTGTACCTCCGGTATGCATCCGGAACATCGCAAGCGTCACTCCGGATTTTGCTCGGGGTTTTCCTGAGCCCACGGGAAGTGTTTGCCACGCTAGGGGACTGACCAATGACGAGCGACGCCACGCTTCGCAGGGAAGATCGACCGCCTCCACCGCCCAATCTCCATGCGGAGATCCCGGAGATCCCGGAAATCTATGAGGGAAAGGCCAAGCGCGTACGGCGTACGGCCGAGGGTCTGGCAGAGATTTACTTCAAGGACGACGCCACCGCGGGCAATGGGAAAAAGCACGCCCGCTTTCCCGGCAAGGGTGCGCTATGTTGTCGGATAAGTGAGCTCCTGCTCCTTTATCTGGCGCGGCACGGGATCGCGACCCACCTGGTCCGGCGCGTCGATGAGCGCACGCTCCTTGTCCGCTCCGTGGCGATCATTCCGCTGGAAGTGGTCGTCCGGTTCCAGGTCGCCGGCTCGCTCGCCCAGCGCACCGGACTGCCGCTGGGAACCACGTGCACACCGCCTATCTATGAGCTTTATTACAAGCGCGACGACCTGGGCGATCCGATCCTGAACGATGAGCATGTGCGCCTGCTCGGGCTGGCAACGGAGTCGGAGCTTGCCGTCCTCCGGTCGCTCGCCTTGCGCGCCGCAGAGGCGCTGCGGCAGCTGCTCATGCGTGCCGACTTGGCGCTTTACGATCTGAAGTTCGAGTTCGGCCGCTGCGCCGGAGAGATCGTGCTGGCCGACGAGATCTCACCGGATACGTGCCGGATCCGCGATGCGCGCAGCGGCCAGGTTCTGGACAAGGATGTGTTCCGTCAAGATCTCGCCGAGCTTTGTCCTACGTACTCCGCGCTGCTGGCTCGGCTGGAACCGCTGCTGGCCTCTGACTCCATGATTTCCGGTGCGAGGTGATCGTGAAGAACTTCGAACTCATCGTGCGGCCGCGACCCGGCGCCCGCGATCCGCAAGCGGAGGCGGTCTCCGCCGCGATGGCCGACAGCGGCTTCGCCGGCTGCCAGGCTGACAGCGTCGGCCGCTACCTCATCTTATCAGTCGCCGAAGGGGACGCGGAGGCCGCCGCGGCGCGCGCCCATCAAATCTGCCGGGCGATGCTCGTCAATCCGAACCTGGAATGTTATGAGCTCCGCCCGGTAGCTGCGGCGAAAAGTGCGGAGGCCGCCCAGTGACCCAGCCGGCAGCGGCGAGTCCAGCGGCGGTGATCGTATTTCCGGGCAGCAATGGCGAACGCGACCTGTTTGAGGCCCTGTCCCTTGCCGGCTTCGCCCCGCGCTACCATCCGGCCCGCGCCGAGCTACCGGACGATGTCGGCCTGGTCGGACTCCCTGGGGGCTTTTCCTACGGCGATTATTGGCGCGCCGGCATGCTCGCGAGTCGAGCGCCGGCGGTGCGTTCGCTGGCGGGATTTATCGCCCGCGGCGGTCTGACGATCGGCATCTGCAACGGATTTCAAATTCTGGTCGAAGCCGGCTATCTGCCCGGCGCGCTCACCTACAACCGCCCGCCGCGCTTCGTGCATCGCTTTATCGATGTCGCGGTCACCGCGGCCGCTAAGCAGTGCGGCAGTCCCTGGTTCACCACGCTTACAGAAGGAGCGCGGCTGCGGCTTCCCATCGCCCATGCCGAGGGCTGCTACGATCATCCCGGCGGCAGCGCGGCAATCGCCGATCGGGTTCCGCTCGTATATACGGACAACCCCAACGGCTCGCTGGGGGATGCGGCTGCGGTGCTGGATGCAAGCGGCCGGGTGCTCGGCGTCATGCCGCATCCGGAGCGGGCGAGCGAGGCGGTGCTCGGCTCTCAAGATGGGCTTTTGCTGTTTCAAGCGGCACGGCTTTTCCTAGCGACAAAGGAGGCGGCATGAGCGAGTCCCTGGACCCGGCTGAGCGCGCCGATCCGATTCCTTTTTCCTTGCTCCCAGAAGACCAGGCCGCGCACACCGCGCTGGCGATGGGACTCCAGGCTGGGGAGTATGAGGTGCTGCGGGCCGCGCTCCAGCGCCCGCCGAGCCACGCCGAGCTCGCGGTCTTTAGCGGCATGTGGAGCGAGCACTGCTCGTACAAGTCAACACGCCACTTGCTGGCGACACTTCCTAAAGACGGACCGCGCGTCCTGGCTGGACCCGGCAGCCATGCCGGCGTGGTGGACGTAGGCGAAGGCTGGGCGGTGGCATTCAAAATCGAGAGTCACAACCACCCAAGCGCTGTCGAGCCGTATCAAGGCGCGGCCACCGGGGTCGGCGGCATCCTGCGCGATGTCATCGCCCAGGGAGCGCGTCCGTGCGCGATCATGGACTTCCTCTGCTTCGGCGACCGCACGAGCCGCGACACCCGCCGCATCGAGCGCGGCGTCGTCTCCGGCATCGCCGGCTACGGCAACGCCATCGGCATCGCCAACGTCGGCGGCCGCACGCACTACGATCCGAGCTATGAAGGCAATCCCCTGGTCAACGCGCTGGCCGCGGGGCTCATCCGTCCGACGGCGCAGCGCACCGCCCGCGCCGCCGGGATCGGCAACGTGCTGCTCCTGGTCGGAGCGCCGACCGGCCGGGACGGCATCCTCGGCGCCGCGTTCGCCAGCGAGGCCCTTGGCAGCAGCGAACAAAATTCCCAGCGCCGCTCGCACATCCAGGTCGGCGATCCGTTCGCCGGCAAGCTGCTCCTTGAAGCGGTGCTGGCTTTCACCCCGGCGCAAGGGTTGGTTGCGGTACAGGACCTGGGAGCGTGCGGGCTTTCCTGCGCCGTATTCGAAATGGCGGCGCTCGGCGGGGTCGGGATCGAGGTCACGCTGGACGCGGTGCCGCTGCGCGAAGCCGACATGTCGGCGCTGGAGATCTTCCTGTCAGAGTCGCAGGAGCGCTTTGCTCTGGTCGTGGCCACCGACCATCGGGACGCGGCGATTCGCCACTTTCAGTCCTACGGAGTCGGAGCCGCAGTAGTAGGAACGCTGACCGCAGGCGACCGAGTACGTGTCTACCACCAGGGAAAGTGCTGCGTCGCACTGCCGGCGGCCCTGGTCGCGGGCGGCGCCCCGGCGAGTCGCTGGCCGATCGCCGAAACGCTGCCGCCGCCGCGCCCGCTCCCGGCCGATGCTGCGGTCGCGGCCGAGCCGATTATGGATACGCTGCTCGCGCTGCTCCGGTGCGCTCCCGATCCCGAGTCCGTTTACTCGCACTTCGATCAGACCGTGGGCAACCGCACGATCCGGGGTCCGGGGCAGGCCGCCGCCGCGGTCCTCCGGCTGCCGGGCAGTCAGCGCGGCTTCGCGCTTTCTCTGACCGGACGCGGCGACTTGTGCGCGGCCGAGCCTTACGCCGGCGCGCAGGCGGCGCTCGGTGAGGCCCTGCGGCGGCTGGCCTGTGTCGGCGCTGAGCTTGTCGCCATCACCGATGGACTGAACTTTGCGTCGCCGCGCGACCCGCTTGAACACCGCCGCATCGCGGAGGTCATCCGCGGTCTGGGCGATGGCCTGCGCACCTTAGGCATCCCGGTCACCGGCGGCAACGTGTCGCTCTATAACGAATCGCCGCGCGGCGCGATTGCGCCGACGCCGATGATCGGCGCGCTGGGTCTGGTTCCGGACATCGCCAAGGTCCCAAGCTCACGCTTGACGGCCGGACAGCACCTCTTCCTGCTCGGCGAGCTGCGCGATTCGCCCGGTGCGTCTACCTATATGCATAAGCGCTGCGGTGCACCGGTCGGAGTTCCCAGCACGGATCTGGAAGCAGAAAAACGCCTCGCCGCGCTCTTGTGCGAAGCTGTGGCGGAAGGGCTTGTGCGCACGGCGATCGCGGTCGCGGCGGGAGGACTTCTGCCGGCGCTGGCCAAGGCGTGCATACGCAGCGCGGTGGGTGCGACGATCACGCTGGCGCCCAGCGCTCGGC
>CALFML010000700.1 GCA_937879845.1 uncultured Myxococcales bacterium | reverse complement strand
CGCCGAGTCCCGGCTGCAAGACCTTGAGCGCGACTCGGCGCTTGATGCCGGTGTGCACTGCTTCGTAGACAGCCCCCATCCCGCCCTTGCCGATGAGCCGGACGATGCAATAGGGGCCAATCTGGGTATCCGCATCCATGGAGTGCTCGTGTCCGAAAAGACCTGCCGCACGCATTGCACGCGCCAGGCCAAGCCGGCTCCGCGGCGAGAAGCATCGCGGAAAAGCTGCCGGATGATAAAACTTCGGCGCTTCCAGGCCAGAGACGACAACTTCGGGTTTGAACTAAGATTGGTTTTTCAAAACGAGCCATCAAACGATCGACGGAGTGCGAGCGTGTACGCTGTCCGCTTCAAACGATACGTGCACGGGAGCCTCGGGGTCGGGAGCTGCCGCGCCTGGGCACTTCTATGGAGGAAAAGCAGACGGATAAGGCGGAGCCGCGATTGGTTATCCCTAGTTTCCCCGGGAGTTATCCGGGAAGCCGATCCAGGGACCCTTCAAATCCGATTGATAGGTCTCTCCTCATCGCGCTGCGGCTCCGCGAGCGGCGGGGGGATGAAGTGCTGGAAAGAAGGGTGCGGTTGCGGACATGCGCGCGGGTCGCCGTTTTTGCAGCCGAGCTGCATGTAGCGTTCTGGCGCGTAGAGGGAAGGCATGCTGCTTGGATGCTCACGGAGGAACTGACCGAGCTCGGTGCAGGCCGTGGCTTGCACGCGCAGGCATCGATCGTGGAGCAAGGCCTGGTAGCGCGAGCATGCGGGAGACGAGCCGGACTGACAGCCGCGGCGATAGAATGACTGGGCGCGCAGGGGATTTTTGGCGGCGCCGATGCCATTTTCATATATTTCGCCCAGCGCGCGGCACGCCTCGCCATGATGCCGCGTGCAGGCGCTGCTGAGCCAGAGTGCGACCAGCCGCTGCGGTTCGGTAGACAGCACAGACTGCGCCATCCGGAAGCACTGTTCCGGTGAACCGCAAGACGCGCTCTGCCCGCGGGCCGGGGCGCCTTGCGCTGCCCGCGCGGACGGCCTCTCCAGATACGGCGGCGGCGCCGGCGGCTCGGGTAGCAGCGGCGTTGCCAGCGGAGCCGGAGGAGTCGCGTGTTGCACGCCGGATCCTTTATCCGCGGTCGGAGTCGCCGCTCCTTTTGACCGCTCCGGTCCCAAGGCTTGCACAGGACCGCCGGTCTTCCAGCGCAGGCCGACCCCCAGCAAAAGCAGCAGCGCTCCCATCGCCGCCAGCCGGCGCAGGGACGTCGAGCGCGCAACGCCGGCGTGCCGGACCGACTTGAGCGGCGCAACCGCGCCGGCGTTCGCTTGAAGCACTGCCTGCCCGCCTCCGCCAGGCGCTGCAGCGGCGTCCCGGCCGGCGCTGCGCTGCGGCCGCGCAGTATTACGCGGCAGGGCCTGGAAGGCCGCCTCCACGCAGTGGAAGCGGGCGCTCGGATCGCGGGCCAAGCAGCGCGAAAACCACTCATCGAATCCGAGCGGAAGTAACACCTTGGCCCCGAGCTCTGCGGCGCGGACGGAGGCGGGCTCCAGCGCATCGACCATGATCTCACGCAAGGCCTGGAGCGGCTGGAACGGCCGCTGGCTTCCTGAACGCCAGTAGCTGCGGCCGGTCAGGATCCAAAAGGCCAGGAGTCCAAAGCTCCAGACGTCCACAGCGCAGCCGATGCTCCGTCCCTGACCTGTCTGTTCAGGCGCGATCCACAGGGGAGCGCCTTGCAGCGAGCTGCGCGCCCGCTTATCGCGTGGATACAGAGTCTCCAAGCCGAGATCGATAAGCTTCGCCGTGGCTCCTGGCTGCGCCTCGCTCGGCTGGCAGATGAGGATGTTCGATGGGCGCAGATCGCTGTGAAAAAGCGCGTGCTCATTCGCCTCGGTCAGCGCCGCCGCGATCTGACCCAAAAGGGAAATGGCTTCGGCCAGGGACAAACCAGGGCGGTCTTGCAACCAGCGGTCCAGGAGCTGCCCCTGCGCCCATTCGGCGCGCAGCCAGTATCCGCCGATCGCCGACTCGCGCCCGGCTTCGACGTAACGGCAGAGGTTCTTCCCGGACAGTCCCTCATGTTTGGCGACCAAATCTTTCAGGGCGGCGAAAATCTGCTCCGGCTCACTCCCGAGCTCCGTGAGCGCGCGCAGGGCGGTCGGCTCGTGCTGCGCCGGCTCCGTCGCTTCATAGAGAAAGCCATGGCGGTCCTTGCGGATAAGCCGCGTCAGATAAATACGCTGATCGACGACCGTCCCCGGCGGCATCGGGACAATCTCATGGGCGGCCGGCGCAGTCGCTGGCGGTATGTATAGAGAATGGTTCGTAGACATGGCATGACTCCGGCTCTACCTCGACGCGCCCAAGTGCATGTTCACCTGCCCGAGCAGAGTGCACGACTGAGAGTGACCTTTATTGCAACCACTCTGCAGAACCTTTTTGGCGCGTGGCAGATCCGACCGCAGCCCAGGTATGACCTGCGGTCCGGCGATTAACATCATGCCCGCGACCAGACAAAGATCGCCGTCATTGAACGTGTTGCAGGCATTGGCGAGGGCACCTACGCAGCTATCGGGGTTGCCTTTTTTGCAAGCCGCCATGCAGCTACTGAGATCACCCTGGCGGCAGCGGTCGGTAATCGTAATCTTGGAGGCTTCGCAGGCCTCTTTGTTCTGCTTCTGGCTCAGATCACAAGCCAGCTTGAACATGGCGCGGGCACCGGAAGCGCTCACGGTGGCGCCCGGCGTCTTTCCCGCCAGCGCGCGTCCGGCCGCAAGGCAGCCGTCAAGAAGATGCTGCTGTTCGCACAGCTGCTTGTTGAGCGCCAGCGCCGCCGGCTTGTTGGGCGGCAGCTCGCCCGCTCCGCTCGTATACAGTTCGACGAGCTTGACGCAGGCTTTCTGATTCTGCCCATCACAGCCTTTGCGATAGGCCTGGATTGCCGCCGATGGATTCCGCACCCCATGCAGCGCCCCGAGCTGGATGCAGCTCTCATAGTGAGCGCCTTCAAAGCACAGCTGGCGGCAGGACTCCAGCTGCTCTGCCATGCCGACAGTGGCGGGGAAATTCTTGCAGAGCTCGAGCTGATGTTGCCGCTGATCCAGCGGGTTCAGGTGGCCCGGAAGATGCTCAGGCGGTCGGACGCTGGCCGGTGGCGGCGCAGACGTGGACGGCCCGGGGCTGTGCGGGTGCATTTTCATTAGGACCGTCGCGCCCAAAAGCACGGTGGCAAACGCCGCCGCAGCGCCGAACTGCCAGTGCAGGCTTTGGCGCCGCGGCAGCGGGGTGACGGCCGGCAGCGGCAGCTGTCCGATCACGCTGACCTCAAAAGCGGTAAACGCCACCTTGGCGTCCGGAAAGCGCGCCGCGGCCTCGCGCACGACGCAGCGGCTAAACCAGGCGTCAAATCCCGGCGGCAGGAGCTGCTCGCTTCCGAGCTGCCGGGCGCGCTGCGAGGCCGGCTCCAACGGCTCGAGTACGACTTCGCGCATCAGTGTGACAAGGGACGGCGCTTTGGTATTTGCGTGCTGCCAGTAGAGTTTTCCCGTCAGCATGCGGAAGGCAAGAAGACCGATCGGCCAGACATCGGCCGCCGGACCGATCGTGTCGCTGGTCGTCTGCTCCGGCGCCATCCACTGCGGGGTTCCGATTGTCGTCGTCCCCATGGTGTTGGACTGCGACATGATTTTTGAAATTCCGAAATCCAAGACTTTCACGGTCAGCGGAACATCGCTGCGCCGCGAAGGCGTCAGCATGATGTTCTCCGGCTTCAAATCCCTATGGACGACGCCCGCCGCGTGCGCCGCACCGACGGCGTGGCAGAGCTGGCGCAGGATCTCGCGCACCTGGGCCGGATCGAGCGCGCCCCGCTGCGCCAGCACGGTGCTCAAGCTGTCCCCTTCCAGATACTCCATCGCGATCCACGGCATCTCCGACGCTTCATCCACACCCGCGGCGACCACCTGGACGATGTGCTCACTGGCAATCCGGGCGCAGATGCGCGCTTCCTGTTCAAACCGCCGCCGCAGATCCGGATCGCGCAGGAGCTGCGGCTTCATGAGCTTGAGCGCCCGCGTCGAGTTTACGCTCAGCTGCTCGACAAGATAAATATCTCCCATGCCTCCGGAGTTCAGCTTGCGAATAATTCGATAATCGCCGGCGAATATGCTTCCCGGCTCTAAAGTTGGTACCATCACAGTTGCCTCCGCAATTGGTGAGTTCGTGGATATGCAGGGGACAAGCTCCCTATCTGCAGTCGCTACGGTCTGTTTGGGTTCAGCAGGTTCCATGCCATCGGCAGCCGACTCCGGAGTCCGTGTTCGCTACAGAAAATGGAAGGTCATCGCTGCCAGAGCTGTGGAAAAAAAGAGCACCAGGCCAAGCAGCATCCAGAAGATGGAAGGCGCGCCACCACCGGGCCGGAGCTCCTTTTCCACACTTGGAATGCGGGGCGGTTTGGTAATCGCGCGCGCCGCCGGCAGCGCGCTCACCGCCGGCTCCTTTCGCAGCGCCGCCTCCCCTATCAACCAGAGCGCTGCGAGCGAAGGACGCTGCGCGGGCTCGGGCGACAGCGCTCTTTGCAAAAGCGCTGCCAGCTGCGGCGGCAGCCAGCCGGGCGAAGCCGAGCGGCCATCGGCCGGCTTATCCGCGGACCGGGCCGCGGCGGCCAACGCGGCGCGGATGCCATGGCTTGTCGGCTGGCCGCCCAGCAGCAGCCGGCCGGCGAGAATGCCGACGGCAAAGGCATCGGTCTGCTCGCAGAGCGGCACGATTTCATCAGGCCCCTGGGAGTCGTACTCAGCGGTCTGGGCGGCGGATCCGCGCCGAGCCTCTGCCGCCAGGCAGAGCGTGTGCGGCACACAGAGCTCGACCGTCTCCGTCTGGGGATCGAACAGAATCCGCTCCGGGCGCAGATCGAGATATAGGAGCCCGGCCCGACAAAGCGCCCGCAGGGCGCGTAACACGCCCAGCAGCACCACCGGGGCCTGCGGCAGCGGACCGACTGATTCGGCGAGAAGCCGATCGAGCCGCCGGCCGGCCTGCGGCAAGACCACCACGAAAGCCCTGCCGTCAGCCAGCTGCCCATACTCAAGAATCGTCGCCAGCCGCGCGCTCGTGAGCTCCCGCGCCCGCTCTAATGCCGCTTGCAGGCCGCGTAAGCCGAGCGGGCTTGCAGGCGCGAAGATTTGCACCTGAACGCCGCCCGATGAAGGCCCGGTGGTCGCTTCAGCGGCATAGAGCTGATACGGCTCTGTGTCTTCCACCACCTTGACGATTCGATATGTTGACACCAGGGTGCCAAGGAGATCCGCCGCCGACTTGGGCCGGGCGCCGGGCGCGGTCGGCAGGATTTCAAAGTCGGCGGCTTTGCCCAGGCAGACAAACACCGGACGCTGGCTGCCACAGGTGAGCTCGCGAACCCGCTTCGAGGTATAGGCAGCAAGGGCGCGCACCGACAGCTCACCGCTTTTCGGCGCGGCGCGGCCGCCGATGGCTTCGATGAGGGCGCGGGTGAACGCGCCGTTTTCCCACTGCCGTCCCTCCATGGAAGGCTCATGCGCGCCCGCCGCCGCCAGCAGCGCTATCTTGCCGTCGCTCGGCGCCGCGGAGAGGGTGTTCAAAAGCGCCTTGGGCTCACGCGAGCTGCCGCGGAAGCGCACCATCCGGTCGTCCAAAATGTTGCCGGCGTTGCAGGTGTCAACGATAAGCAGGCGGCGGCCCTTCATGCGTATGAGCTCATGGCACAACATCGAGCCTTGAACACCGCTGGCCAGGCACTGATCTTCAAGGAAATCAAAAGGAATGAAGTAGTAGACGTCCGTACCGGTCTGATTGATTCCATGTCCGGCCAGAAAGACGATGACGACGTCTTGGGCCCGGCTGCGTACGCGGAGCGACTCCAGGGCGGCGAGAATGGCGTGCCGGGTCGCCTGCTCCTCGCTTAGCAGCAGGGGCTCTACATGCACGCCCGCCCGCGCCCCGGCTGCCTGCATCGCGGAGATGAAATCGCTGGCGTCCTTGGGCGCATAAGGCAGCGCCGGAAGCCCTGCGGCTCTCCATGTACCGACGCCGATGGCCAGGATGTAGACGATGGGTTCATGCGCAGCCGCGGGCGCTGCGGCGGCGACTTGAATGGGTATGAACATCCGTTCGATCAAAAGCAACCGGCGCGCCAGACCTTTTTTCCACCGTCACCTCGGCTCGCAAGCGGCGCTGGCCCGGGCGCGCTCAGGGTTGAATACGACTTGCCGCTATTCAAGAGGACTTGAGCCGTGCGGTGAAGAGCGGACCGGTCCCAGTACCGCACAAGGGCGATACGCCGGCCTTGCCATGATGGCATCCAGCTTGCTGAGCAGACGCGCCTAGCGACCCTGCAGCGCAGCCTGCGCTCGGGGAGCTCAGGAGCAAATTCAGTCAGCCAGGAGATTGCACATGGATACCCAAGAGATTCCCTTTATCAAAGATACGTGGTTCCCTAAATGCGGGTCGCCGCCGTACCTGGAGCCGGCCGGCCAAAGCGGTGAGCCGCTCACTCGCGGCGGAGAGTTCGAGAGCGAATCGTCCGAGTACGCCGATGCCGAAGGTTTCGTCGCCGCGCCGCATTTTTTCCGCTGGACCGCCGCGCACGACCGCGCTGTGACCGTGCACGGTGACGTCGGCGCCCATGCGCGCGAGCTCGGGCACGTGCATGAACCGGTTCTCGAAGATGGTCTCGGTGATCAGGCTCTGCCCGGCCGCACAGGTCGCGAGCACCATCATCTGCGCCTGCATAGATCGGAAGAGCACACGTCTGAACTCCAGTCACGCC
>CALFML010000699.1 GCA_937879845.1 uncultured Myxococcales bacterium | reverse complement strand
AGGCTCTCGTACCTCTATCCAGCGGTGGACCCGAAGACGCGGACGCTGAAGGCCCGCCTGGAGGTCGATAACAGCCGCGGCGAGCTGCGCGCCGAGCTCTTCGCCGACGTGGTCATCGCCACGGCGCCGCGCCGCGCGCTGGTGGTCCCGGAGGACGCGGTCCTCGACAGCGGCGAGCGGCAGGTCGCGTTCGTGGCGCTGGGTGAAGGACGGCTCGCGCCGCGCGAGCTGCGGGTGGGCAGCCGCGCCGCCGGCCAGGTCGAGGTCCTGAGCGGCCTGCGCGAGGGCGAGCAGGTGGCCGCGGGCGCGAGCTTCCTCATCGACTCGGAGTCGCGGCTGCGGGCCGCCCTCCGGCATCGGGTGCTGCCGCTCCTTGAAGAGATCCGCCCGGGCGCCACGCGGCGGATGGCCGGCACGACGCGGATGCACCGTGCGGCGTTGGATGTTCTGAATCGCCTGGTGGTCGCGCAGGCGCCCGGCGCGGGCGTGTGGGACCGGAGCGCCCTGCGCAGCGTGTCGTCCGCATGCCTCGGGCTGTTCTGGCGCGAAGTGGTGCGTACCCGGGCCGCGAGCGAGCAAGCGCCCGTGCGCGGCGGCGTGCGCCGTATCATGTCTTTCTACGAAGACCTCGAGCCGCAACCGGGTGCGACGCCGACCAACTTCAATCCGCGCATCTACGCGCAGATGTACGTCGAAAACGGCGTTCGCAAAGTCCGCATCGTGCACGAGCGCTTTGATCCCGCGGATTTTTTTCATACGGCTACTGTGACACGCGGTCTTCCGGACCGGAAGCCGGAAGCCGGAACGAGGATGCGGCGCGGACGGGAAAGCTACTGCGTGACGTAGAAGTACGTAATGCACATCTCGTCGGTGGTTGCCTCGCCCCAGGTGATGGGATCGGCCCCGGGGTTATCCCACGAGCAGCTGTAGGTGATCTTGGTTCCGGCCGGGAGCTTGATTCCGGTGGGAGTGTTGTAAAAGTAAAGCTGCTGCCACTGGAAGTTCCAGCTCTGGATGTCGATGAGGCAGCTCGAGCCGTCGAGCGGCTGGTTGGACTCGATAATCGCCCGCCGGCCGAGCGTGTGCATGTGCGGCGCCACGCCCCACAGCGTAAGATCCGTCGGCACGGTGAGCGACTTCTCCGCCCTGTAGCCGGTGCTCCCCGGAGGGATGCTGAACTGCATCTGCGCCAGCGGGGTGATCGTCGCGGGGCGCGACACCGGCGTCTTGGCGAACTGCAGCTTCAGGCTGGAGTTATCCGGCGCCGCTCCTTTTAGCAGGTTGTAGTGGATCTGCATGACCAACCCGGAGCCCGCTTTGAGCGGAATTCCGGTATCGGCCGGGAACGTCGTTGCCGACGATCCGGGAACCCACGCCGCGACGAGCTGCGGGGCGGCGAGCCCCGGTCCGCCGTAGCACGTATAGCCTACCCCGGGCGCCGCTTGATCCTTGGCCTGCGCTTCCGCCAGGTTGCCGGAATAGACAAGGACGTGATGCACCTGGGAGCGAACGCCGGGGATGAAGTCGTAGCCGATAAGCGTCTCATCCTTCGCCAGCGCCGGATCGAGGACGAAGCAGTGGTAGTCATCGGCGACGCCAGCCGCCGGGTCATACGGACCGCCGATGCTCAGGGTGCGATCCACCGCACCAAGGCCGGTCAAAGGCGGCGGCGGCGGCGGCGCGTCCGCGGCGTTGCCCGCCGGCGCGCCATCGTCGGCCCACGAGTAAATCGTATCGACCTGATCTTGGTTCAAAGCGCGCGAGTCGCGGAAGTCGCGGCAGTTTGGAGACGGCGTCCACGGCGGCATGATGCGCGCCTGCACCGCGGTGGCCATCGCCGCCGCGACCCCCTTGGCATCGTCGTAGGTGACGAGCGGAAACGGCCCGATGCCGCCCGCGACATGGCAGCCCTGGCAGCGCACCTGGGTGATCGTCAGCACGTCCTTGTACCAGGTGATTCCGGCCTTCTTCGTCGGCGGCGGATACGTCACAAGCGGCGGGTCGGATGCGTTCCCGGAAGAAGCGTTGTGACAGCTAGCGGCGAGAACCAGGGCAAAGGAAAAGACCCCTTGGGCAAGGGCATAAAAAGGCGCAATCGACGAAAGACGCATGAATACTCCTAACGCTACGGCTATGCGCCATTATCGCGGCTTCCGGAACTTCGCGATACCGCCGCCGGCAAACGTCCGCCACGGCAGGCCGTTTGCCCGGGCGTCCGTCTGCGCGCATGTCCGGACGCACGGCGCAGCGCGGCGGCAAATCGCTGCCCGCCGCGCCCCGGCGTCAGCGCGGCGGCGGATGCTTGGCGAGGGCCGTGACCAGGGCTTGGTGCGCCTCCGGGGCGGTTACCAGGTGATCGCGGCGCATGAACATCACTTGCCCATACGGGTCGAAGATCACCATGCCGTGCGACACGAAGCCGTACCGCTGCGCCGCCGCTTTTCCTTCGGGCGAATCACACTGCATGGTGCGCACCCGGACCTGGCCGCCAAACTCCGCTTCGAAGCCGCTCACGGCGGCTTTGACCTTGGCGCAGGATATTCAAAACGGAATGAAGTAGTAGTCAACCAGGTAGTAAGGTCGGGCCTTGCGGCAGCCGGCCGCGGTCAAAAGCGCTAGCGACAGCGCCTTGGCAAACTGCCGGCGACTGGCCTTATAAGCCTCGCGGGCGGCAGTCTGGGCTCGGGGATCGGCAAGGGGCATGGCGAAAAGGATTGTAGCAAACATTGGCCGAAGCTTTTGCTATCCTGCCTGCCTTATGTCATCACCCAGCATTCCCAGTCGCGCCCGCGTCGTCGTCATCGGCGGCGGAATCATCGGCTGCTCGGTCGCCTACCACCTGGCCCACATGGGCTGCAAAGACGTGGTCCTGCTGGAGCGCGACCGCCTGACCTCCGGCACCACCTGGCACGCCGCTGGTCTGATCGTGACGTTCGGCTCGACTTCAGAGACCTCGACCGAGATGCGCAAGTATACCCGCGACTTGTACAGCCGGCTCGAAGCGGAGACCGGGCTGTCCACCGGCTTTAAGCCCGTGGGCTTCATCGAGCTTGCGGCCGATCGCGACCGCTTGGAAGAGTACCGGCGCGTCGCCGCGTTCAACCGCGTATGCGGCGTGGACGTGCAGGAGCTGTCGCCGACGCAGGTGCAGGACCTGTTTCCGCTGGCGCGCACCGATGACCTGCTCGCCGGTTTTTATGTCAAAGAGGACGGGCGGGCCAACCCCGTGGACGTCACGATGTCGCTGGCCAAGGGAGCGCGCCTTCAGGGAGCGAAGATCCTAGAGGGCGTGCCGGCCACCTCCATCCTCAAGCGCGGCGGAGCGGTGGCCGGGGTGCGCACCCCGTACGGCGACATCGAGGCGGAGTTCGTCGTCAACTGCGCCGGCATGTGGGCGCGGCAGCTGGCGGCGCAGGCCGGCGTCAATATCTCGCTGCAGGCGGCAGAGCATTACTATCTGATTACCGAGAAGATCGCCGGGCTGTCGCCATCCTGGCCGGTGATCGAAGATCCCGGCTCCTACGGCTATTACCGCGAGGAAGTGGGCGGGCTCCTGGTCGGGCTGTTCGAGGCGGAGTGCGCCCCGTGGAAGGTCGGCGGCGTGCCGGAGGATTTCTCGTTCGGCGAGATTACGCCGGATTGGGAGCGCATGGGGCCCTATGTCGAAAAGGCGATGCAGCGCGTTCCCATCTCGCTCGAAGCCGGGGTGCGCAAGTTCTTCTGCGGACCGGAGAGCTTCACCCCGGACCTGTTGCCGGTGGTCGGTGAGGCGCCGGAGCTGAAGAATTATTTTGTCGCCGCCGGTCTCAACTCGATAGGCATCCTGACCGGAGGGGGGCTTGGCCGCGTGCTGGCGCACTGGATCCTCACCGGCCGCCCGGATGTCGATGTCACCGGCTTCAACATCGACCGCCTGCACAGCTACCAGTCAAACCCCGAGTACCGGCGCATCCGCACCGTGGAGTCGCTCGGCATGGTCTATAAGTGCCACTACCCGAGCCGGTCGATGCAGACGGCGCGCGGCTGCAAGCGGTCGGCGGTGCACGATCGGCTGGCGGCGCGCGGCGCCTACTTCAAGGATGTCAGCGGCTGGGAAGGCGCCGACTGGTACGCGCCGCCGGGGGTCGAGCCGCGCGCCGACGCGCTGTCGTGGGGCCGGCAGAACTGGTTCCCGTACTGGCAGGCCGAGCATCAGGCGACCCGGGAGGGCGTGATCCTCATGGACATGTCCTTCATGGCCAAGTTCCTGGTCCAAGGGCGCGACGCGGGGCGGCTGCTCAACGTCATCTCCGCCAACCAGGTCGATGGTCCCGCCGGCGTCATTACGTACACCCAGTGGCTCAACCAAGACGGCAAGCTGGAGGCGGACCTCACGGTCACCAAGCTCGACGACGATCGCTACTGGGTGGTGGCCTCCGACACCGCCCACCGCCATGCCGAGACCTGGATGCGGCGCCACTTTCCCGAAGGGTCGCACGCATTTGTCACCGATGTGACCTCCGGCTACGCCCAGCTCAACGTGCAGGGACCGCGCTCGCGCGAGCTGCTGGCGCAAGTCACCTCGGCGGATGTTAGCAACGAGGCGTTTCCTTTCCGCACCGCGCGTGAGATCGACGTGGGGTTTGCCCGCGTGCTGTGCGTGCGCATCACCTACCTGGGAGAGCTCGGCTACGAGCTTTATATTCCCAGCGAACAGGCCGTACACGTCTATGAGCGCCTGGTCGCGGCGGGAGAGGGCGTCGGGCTGCGGCACGCCGGCCTCAAGGCGCTGGCCAGCTTGCGCATGGAGAAGGCCTACCGCGACTACGGCCATGACATCGACAACACCGACTCGGTGCTGGAGGCGGGCCTGGGCTTCGCGGTGGATCTGAAAAAGCCCGGCGGCTTCATCGGCCGCGACGCGGTGCTGGCCAAGAAGGCGGCGGGACCGCTGACGCGGCGGCTGGTCCAGGTGCTGGTCAAGGATCCCGAGCCTCTCTTGTTCCACGCCGAGCCGGTTCGCCGCGACGGCCGCGCGGTGGGCTACATCCGCGCCGCCTCATACGGCTTCACCCTGGGCGGCGCGGTCGGTCTGGCGATGATCGATGCCGGCGAGCCGCTGGATCAGGCCTACCTGGACAGAGGCAGCTGGGAGGTCGATATCGCCGGCCGACTGTATCCGGCCGTGGCATCGCTCCGACCGCTTTACGATCCGGACATGCGGCGCATAAAGAGCTGACTTCCGCGGTCGCGCTGCGCGGTCAGGCGGAGTCGGCCGCGCGCCGCATCGCCAGGTGGGGGATGCCGTCCTCGTCGTAATCGGCCGATGCGCGGACGAAACCGAGCGTCGTGTAGAAGCGCTCAAGGCGGGACTGGGCGCTTATATGCACCGGCACCGGGCCGCTCTGCGCCTGCACCAGCTGCAGGCCGCGCTGCATCAGCTCGCGGCCAAGCCCGGTGCCGCGCACCTGCGGCGCGGTGACGACCCGGCCGATCGTCACCGCGGGCGGCAGCGCGTCCGAACCGGCGGACAGCGGCAGGATGCGGAGGTAGGCGAGGATCTCCCCGGAAGCATCCTGCGCAAACAGATGCTGGCACTTCTCATCGAGCCCGTCGGCGTCGAGAAAAGCGCAGGTCTGCTCGACGACGAACACTTTCTGCCGCAAGGCGAGGATGGCGTACAGCTCGCCCGCGGTCAGCTCAGCGAAGCTTTTTTTCACCCACAACATGGGCGCATTCTAAGCGAAACCCCGCGACCTGCTGGGGCTCCTTTTGCCCTGCCTCCCTCCGCAGAGCCTTCTGGCGCAGGCCGCGAATCGGCGGAATCGTCTAAAGAAATTGCGCTGGGAAGCGGAAGGTAAACGGCGCGATCGTGACGGTTCCGGTGGCTGGGCTCTGCGGCATCGCTGCGGCCGCGCACTCGCCGCGCCCGGTCAGCTGGTAGCGCTTGCCGCCGAACTCCTGGGTCTGGACGTAGGTGCTTGACTCGACGGTCACGGTGCAGGCGGCGGCGGTGGTCCACTTGCGGTTGTCGGGGAGCCGGACCTCGGCGCTGGCTGGGAACGGACCGGTCATCTCGGCTTTGACGCTCGACACGTTTACGACCAGCTGCGAAATGGGCGCCTGGAGCGGTCGGAAGTCCATCTCCACCCCGCCCGAGCTGCTGCTGCTGAAGGGAATGACGCAGGCGGGAGCGGCGCTGTCGCTCTGCCAGGTCACGGCGCCGGACAGCGC
>CALFML010000698.1 GCA_937879845.1 uncultured Myxococcales bacterium | reverse complement strand
GCCCGGTGCGGACGGTGCTGGCGGACGTGGTGCGGCGGGCGGCGCGGCTGGCCTACGGGCGGCAGACCGGCCGCGGCCGGGTGCTCTTGCAGGGGGAGCTCGACCTTGCGTGCGTCACCGACGGCGATCGACTGCTGCAGATCCTGGTCAACCTGCTGCACAATGCCAGCGATGCCTCGGATGCGCCGGTCGAGGTCTCGGTGACGGCGCAGAGCGATCACGCCGTGCTCTCGGTGCGCGACCACGGACCCGGCCTGCCGGAGGAAGTGCGGCGGCGGCTGTTCACGCCGTTTGTCACGACCAAACCGCCCGGCAAAGGCACCGGCCTTGGTCTTTATACTTGCGCCCGTCTAGCGCAGCAGCTACGAGCTAGGCTGACGATTGAAAACCACCCGGGCGGCGGCGTGCTCGCGCGCCTGGTGCTGCCGCGAACCGAGGAGGCTGCGAGCGGCTGACCATGACCCTTGTGCCGGACGCAAAAAAGAGGACCGAAGAGCCGCCGCGGCCGGGCGAGCCGGGCATCCATGTGCTCCTGGTCGATGACGACGCGACCTTCCGGCGGGCGATGGCCAAGGCGCTCGGGCGCAAGGGGCTCAAGGTCAGCGAGCTGTCGGGCGGCGCGCCGGCGATCGAGGCTCTGCGCGACGAGCGCTGCGCCGCCGATGTGGTGGTGCTGGATCTGCTGATGCCCGGCGTTTCGGGGCTGCAAGTGCTGCGCAGCACCCCGCGGCACCGGCCCAAGGTCATCGTCCTCACCGGGCACGGCACCGTCCCCGATGCGGTCGAAGCGATGCGCCTTGGAGCCTTCACATTTCTGCAGAAGCCGATCGACGCCGATGAGCTCCTGCCGGTCATCCAGCAGGCGCTGGCCGCGGCGCCCAAGGCGCGCGATCAGCTCATCGGCAAGAGCGCGGCGATGCGCGGGCTGCGCCAGGTGCTGGACAACTGCGCCCAGGCCGCCGACCCCGTCCTTTTATACGGGGAGACCGGAACCGGCAAAGAAGTCGCGGCGCGCTACCTGCACCAGCGGTCGCGGCGGGCGGGGCATCCGCTTACCGCCATCAACCTGGCCTGCCTGCCGCGGGAGCTTGTCGAGAGCGAGCTTTTCGGCCACGCCCGCGGCGCATTCACCGGCGCCGACCGCCGCAAGCGCGGCCTGTTCGCCGAGGTCGGCCAGGGGACGCTCTTTCTTGATGAAGTAAGTGAGCTGCCGCTGGAGCTGCAGCCCAAGCTCCTGCGCACCTTGGAGACCCGCACCTTCCGCCCGGTCGGCGAGACGCGTGAGGAGCCGCTGCAGGCGGGCCTGGTCTGCGCCACCAACCGCGACCTGCGGGCCCTGGTCCGCAAGGGCCTGTTCCGCGAGGATCTCTATTACCGCCTGGCGGTGCTGCCCGTGGTGCTGCCGCCGCTGCGCGAGCACTCCGAAGACATCGTACCGATCGCCGAGTACTGGCTGGAGAAGCTGAGCCAGACCGCCGGCTCGGAGGAGCCCGCCGCCGCGAGTGCACTCGCCGCGGCGCGGCTGCAGCTCACCGCAGATGCGCAGGCGGCTTTAAAAGACCACGACTATCCCGGCAACGTCCGCGAGCTTGTAAACGTCGTACGGCGGCTGGCCCTTTTCGCCGTCGGCGGGATCGTCGATGGCGCCCTCGTCAAGCGGATGCTCGCTGAAGATCCGTTCCGTACTTTGCGGCCCGAGCCGCTTCCCGATCCGCGGCCCGATCCGAAATCCGATCCGCGCCTCGACCCGTCCGCTGGGGGGGCCGCGGCGGCTGCGGTCTTGTCCTCCCACCCTCTACCTCCTGCGGGCACAGGAGAGGACATTGGGCGAGCTGCCGGCACTTCCCCGCTTGCCAGCCAGCCGGCCTCTTTGATAGGCTTGACGCCCGCAAACGCGGAGCCCCTCTCCCTACGCGAGCTCGAAGTTCGACATATCGAGAAGCTCCTCCGCGAGCACAAAAACATCACGATGGTAGCCAAGCTCTTAGATATCGACCGCCGCACTCTGCAGCGCAAGCTGCGCAGCTTAGGAATCGACTGGCGGGATGAGTAAGCCTGGGATGATCAGGTCCGCAGCGGCCGGCGCCGGCTTGGCGCAGCTGCTGGGCGGAGGAGCCGATCGCCGGGAGGCAGGGCAGGGGAGTCACCTCAGCAGGTGCGGCAAACTGCCGCGGCAAACTGCCGCATTCCGCAGCTTCGTTTACTCCGACCGCCCCGTACATCGATCCAACCATTCCGCGATGTTTGCTGGCACTCCGCTGCGGTCCGTCGGAGTTGTTTTTTTTCCCGAGCATCCGGCGCGCCCCGCGGCCGGCCCCGTAAGCGGCACAGAGATTGCTCAAGAGGCCTTGAGAGATGACGATGCAGCCAAGTCCTAATCAACGATTTGTCTTCCCGCCGTGGACAAACAACCTGCCCCCGCTGTCCCTTATCGCGGTACTCGGGGGTCTGGTGAGCGTCATCGCCGGGATCTGGTTCTACTTCTCCCCGAGCAATACCGATGTCGGGTACGCGCCGGAGCAGCCGATTCCCTACTCGCACAAGCTGCACGCCGGCGATATGGGCATCGACTGCCGCTACTGCCACGTAAACGTGGAGCGGTCGTGGGTCGCCTCGGTGCCGCCGACGCAGGTGTGCATGAACTGTCATGCCCAGGTGCGCAAGGACTCGCCGCGGCTGGCCGCCCTGCGGGAGAGCTGGGCCAAGGGGACGCCGGTGCCCTGGCTGCGCGTCCACAAGGCGCCCGACTACGTCTATTTCCCCCACAACCGCCACGTCACAAGCGGCGTCGGCTGCGTGGAGTGTCACGGCCGCATCGATCAGATGGTTCGGGTCCGCCAGGATCAGCCGCTGAGCATGGGCTGGTGTCTGGAGTGCCACCGCGACCCGGCTTCGCACCTGCGTCCGGTGGACAAGATCACGACCATGGACTGGCAGCCGCCCGAGGGGGAGACCCGCCAGTCGTTCGGGGAAAAGCTCGTCCAGGCCAACAAGATTGCGCCTCCTACCGATTGCTCTAGGTGCCACCGATGAAGCGAACTCCGATTAAGTGGCCTGCCGCCGATCCCAACGATAAGGTCTACTGGCGCAGCCTCGATCAACTTGCCGACACCACCGAGTTCCGCGAGTTCCTCAACCGCGAATTCCAAGAGGGGGCGTCGGAGCTCAACTCTCCGCTGTCGCGGCGCTCGTTCATGTCGCTGATGGGCGCGTCGCTGGCGCTCGCCGGGATGTCGGGATGCCGGCGTCCGGAAGAGAACATCCTGCCCTACACCAAGGCCCCTGAGGACATGGTGATGGGGCTGCCGACCTACTACGCCACCGCGCTGCCGATCGGCTCCGCGGTGTTCGGCGTTCTGGTCGAGAGCAACGAGGGCCGCCCGACCAAGATCGAAGGCAACCCGCTGCACCCGATGAGCCTGGGGGCGACCAACTCGTTTGCCCAGGCGGCGATTCTGGAGATGTATGACCCGGATCGCTCCGCCTCGCCGATGCTGCAGGGCCGCGATCATGAAGAGGTTGTCGCGCCGCTGCACACGGTGGCGCACGGGGCCGAGCCGGCGCAAGGCCATGGCGAAGAGCACGGCGAAGAGGGGGAGGGCCACGGGGCCGCGGCGCCGAAGATCCGGATGTTTGATAGCAACGACGCGCTAGGCTTCCTGCGCGGGCGCCGCGAAAAGGCGGTCAGCCAGCGCGGCAAGGGGCTGCGGGTCCTCTCCGGGGCGCTGACCTCGCCGACGCTGTTGCGGCTGCGCGAGCAGCTCAAGACGGAGCAGCCGGAGGCCAAGTGGGCGACCTGGGAGCCGCTGTGCGAAGACAACGTCCGCGCCGGCAGCCAGCTGGCGTTCGGCGAGGATCTGGTCGCGCACTGCGACTTCCAGAAAGCCGATGTGATTCTGGCGCTCGACTCGGACTTCCTGTACGAGGCGGCGGGCTCGGTGCGCAACGCCCGGCACTTCTCCGCCCGGCGCAAGGTCGATAACGTCAACGACGGCATGAACCGGCTGTACGTGGTCGAGTCGGCGTGGACGGTGACCGGCACCAACGCCGATCACCGCCTGCGCGCCCGGCCCAGCGAAGTGACGATGGTGGCGGTGGCGCTGGCGAGCAAGCTGGCGAGCCTGGGCGTGCCGCTGCCGACGACGGTGCCGGGCCTGGTCGAGGCGCTGCCCAAGGGCGCGGCGATCGATGAGAAGTTCCTGGCCGCCGCGGCCGAGGACCTGAAGAAGGCCGGCGCGCGGGCGCTCATCACGGTGGGGCCGAACCAACCCAAGGAAGTCCATGCGCTCGTGCACGCGCTGCACGCGGCGCTCGGCGCGGCGGGCGAGACGGTCACCTATACCAAGGCGGCGGACGCCGGCCGGGCGCTCGATCTGGACTCGCTGAAGGAGCTCGCGGCGGCGCTGGACAAGGGGGAGGTCGAGACCCTGGTGGTGCTCGGCGGCAACCCGGTCTATGACGCACCGGCGGATCTGAAGCTCGGTGAGAAGCTGGCCAAGACGACGGTCGTGCACCTGGGTCTTTATCGCGATGAGACGGCCAAGGCGGCGGCGCTGCACATCCCGCGGGCGCACTCCCTGGAGTCCTGGGGCGACGTGCGGTCCGCCGATGGCACGGCGACCGTCGTGCAGCCGCTCATCGCGCCTTTGTACAAAGGCTGCTCGGACATCGAGCTCGTAAATTATTTGCTCACCGGCAAGATGACGCGCGGCTATGAGCTCGTGCGCGATACGTGGCGCGGCGTCGCCGTTTCGCGGATGCCGGCCCCGCCGCCGCCGCCCGCGCCGCCGGAGCCGCCCGCGGTGCAGACTGCGGTCAAAGGCGGCAAGGCCGGTGCGGCGGGCGCGGCGGTCAAGCACGTTGCCGGAGCCGCGCTTCCCAAGGGTCATGTCGCCGCCGGCGCTGCGGGCGCAGTGCCTCCGGCCGCTGCGGCTCCCGGCGCTGTCCAGGCCGCACCGGCGGCTGCCGCGGTAGCCGCCACGGCTCCGGCCGCGACTCCGCCGCCGGGTGTTCCAAGTGCCCCGGTGGTGTTCTTCGAGCGCTTCTGGCGCAAGGCGCTGCACGACGGGGTCATCGAAGGCACGGCGTTTGAGCGGGTCAAGCCCATGGTCAAGGCGGAGCTCGTGCCGGCCATCGCCAAACTGGTCCTCAAGCAGCGGCCGATGGAGGTGCAGTTCCTCATCGACAACACCGTCTTTGACGGCCGCTTCGCCAACAACAGCTGGCTGCAAGAGCTGCCCGATCCGATCACCAAGATGGTCTGGGACAACGCCGCCATCCTGTCGATGGATACGGCCAAGCAGCTCGGCGTCGAGAAAGACGACATGGTCCGCCTCACGGTGCGCGGCCAGTCGGTGGAAGCGGCGGTGTTCGTGCAGCCGGGCCAGGCGTCGAGCACGGTCTCGATCGCCCTTGGCTACGGCCGCCGCGAGGTCGGACGGGTCGGCAAGGGGGCGGGCTTTGATGTCTACCCGCTGCGCTCCAGCGATGCGCTCGGGTCCGACGCCGTCGAGATCACCAAGCTCGGGAGCAAGTACACCGACCCGCGCGATGAGTGGTTCGGCGACATCACCAAGATCACCGGGCTTGTGACGACCCAGGATCACTTCGCCCTGGAAGGTCGGCCGCTTGTCCGCGAGGGGTCGCTCGTGCGGTTCAAGCAGCGGCCCGACTTCGCCAAGCACAAGGTGCATCTGCCGCCGCTTCTGGCCCTGTGGGATGACTACCAGAAGAACGGCCAGCAGTGGGGCATGACCATCGACCTGTCGGCGTGCGTCGGCTGCGGCGCCTGCACCACCGCCTGCCAGGCTGAGAACAACATCCCGATCGTCGGCAAGGCGCAGGTCCGCAAGGGGCGTGAGATGCACTGGATTCGCATCGACCGCTACTTCTCGTTCCAGCACCAGGCGGATCTGACCGACGACAACACCCAGGTCACGCACAGCCCGATCCCGTGCATGCAGTGCGAGAACGCCCCGTGCGAGAACGTCTGTCCGGTCGCCGCGACGGTGCACTCGGGCGACGGCCTCAACGACATGGTGTACAACCGCTGCGTCGGGACTCGCTACTGCGCCAACAACTGTCCGTGGAAGGTGCGGCGCTTCAACTTCCTCGACTGGCGCGGCGACGTGGAAGAGGTCCAGAAGCTGACCTACAACCCCGACGTGACCCTGCGCGCCCGCGGTGTCATGGAGAAGTGCACCTACTGCGTGCAG
>CALFML010000697.1 GCA_937879845.1 uncultured Myxococcales bacterium | reverse complement strand
CGACCGAGGCGATGACGTGGCTCCACTGGTGGCTCGCGACGACGTGGCCGCGCAGGTCGAGGTCGCGGATGACGGCCTCGTTGCCCGCGAGGTTGGCGCCCGTCATGAAGAAGGTCGCCGGCGCGTTGTGGGCCCGCAGCGTCGCGAGGATGCGCGGCGTGTACACGCCCGACGGGCCGTCGTCGAAGGTGAGGTAGAACTTCCCGCGCCGGTCGAGGTTGAGCGACGAGGGGACGCGCACGCCGATCGAGCCCGCGGCCTCCACCCCGACGCTGTCGCCGTCGGCCGAGTCGTCGGCGTTGGGCGCCTCGGCGGGGTCTTCGACGGCGCAGCCGAGGGCGAGGAGGGAGGCTCTGGCGGCACGGGCATGGGCACCGCCTCGGACGCCGCGGGCACGGCCGCGACGGAGGGCTCGGGCAGCGGCAGCGCGGCCAGCGGGCGGGCGAAGGTCGAGGCGGAGCCGTCGAGGGCGCCGTTGTAGTAGCCGAGGAAGCTCCACTCGGGGTCGAAGATCATGGTCGCGACCACGAACTCGCCGCTGTTCGGGCGGGCCCGGATCTCGAACGCGTGGCCCTGCTTGGCCTCGCGGGCCGCGACCGTCAGCGGGTCGGGGTTCATGTCCTTGTCGATGTCGAGGTGGCTAAACTGCCCCGGCTTCTTGTTGAGCGCGTCCTGCAGCGCCTCGGGGGTCTTCAGGCGGTTGAACATCACCAGCATCGACACCGGCTCGACCGCGAGGTCGCTGGCGAGCGGCCGGTCGGGCCCCTGCGGCGCCGCCTCACCGACCATCGACGCGTGCACGAAGTTGTCCTCCTTGCCCGAGGGGTCCATCGGCTTGCCGCACGCGGCGAGGGCGACGAGGGAGAGGGTAGCGGCGCGGAGGGTCGGGTGGAGCATGGGCATCGTCCTTCGAGGGGCCCCGAGGATAGCGGAGGCGGGGGCGCGGGTGAGACCGGGGCGCAGGCCGGCATTCCAGCCCCGAGAACCGCTGGTTTTCACGGACCGGCCCGGGCCTCGAAGCGGGCGGTGATGCGCGCCAGGTCCTCGCGCATGCAGCCGAGGCAGTCGTCGCGCCCGCCGAACCACCCGCCGCGGCAGGTGTCGCGCGGCGAGTCGCTGAGGATCCGCAGGGCCCACAGCGCCCGCAGGTCGTCGGCGGTCTCGATGCGCAGGAGGATCGATCGCTTGGTGTCGCAGCTCGTCACCTTCTCGATCCACGCGAGGTTGCGCAGGTACTCCGGGATCGCCGCCTTGTCGCTCTCGGGCGCGTCGGCGATGGTGATGCCGGCCTTTTGCCGCTCCTTGCGGTCCGTGCTGAGCAGCAGCACCTGCCCCGGCGCGACGTAGTCCGGCGGGATCTCGGCGAGCAATTCCTGGCGGCTCGGCAGCCCCTTGCTCGCCGGTGGGGGAGGGGGGGCGCTGGTCGCCGGCCCGGCGACCGTCACGGGCGGCAGCTCGGGGTCCGCCGCCTCGTCGCCGCCGCACAGCGCGAGCGCCAGGACCACGCACAGCCCGAGCCCGGCGCCGGCGTAGGTCAGCAGCTTGCGACGATCGAAGGTCGGGCGCGGCGCCGGCGGCAGCGGCAGGTTGGCGAGCACCGGCGCCGGCTCGTGGGCGAGGCGGCGCAGCGCGTCGCGCACTTGCACCGCCGAGGCCGGCCGCTCGCTGACCGTGCGCGCGAGCAGCTGGTCGACGATCGCCACGAACTCCGCCGCCAGGCCCGGGACCTCCGCCGCGAGCCCCGGCGCCGGCTTGCCGATCTGGGCCATGAACATCTCGGTCAGGGTGTCGGCCTGCCACAGCGAGCGCCCGGTCGCCGCCTCCCACAGGATCACCCCGAGCGCGTAGAGGTCGACCCGGTGATCGACGGTCCCGCCGACCGCCTGCTCCGGCGCCATGTAACCCGGCGTCCCGATCACCGCGCCCGCGCGGGTGATCGGCTGGCTGGTGTCGACCACCGCGCCGCCCTCGTCGGACACGCGCGCGATGCCGAAGTCGAGGACCCGCGCGTGCAACGAGCCGTCGCCGCGGCGCTCGAGGATCACGTTGTCGGGCTTGAGGTCGCGGTGCACGATCCCCGCCGCGTGCGCGGCCGTCAGCGCGTCCGCGATCTGGGCCCCGAGGTCGTACAGCTGCGGCGGCGCCAGCGGACCGCGGTGCAGCAAGCGACCCAGCCCCTCGCCGCGGACCAGCTGGATCACCAGGTACGCGCCGCCCTCGGGCAGGTGGCCGAAGTCGATCGCGCTGGCCACGTGCGGGTGGTCGATCTGGGCCGTCGCCGTCGCCTCACGGACGAAGCGGGCCTCGGCCTCGCCGTTGGCCGCGAACTCGGCCCGGATCGTCTTGAACGCGACCTGCTTGTGCAGCTTGAGGTGCTCCGCGACGAACACGGCCCCCATGCCGCCCTCGCCGAGCACCTCGACGATGCGGTAGCGGTCGTCGATGATCCGGCCGATCCACCGCGAGCGATCGACCCCCGAGCTCTCCAGCTCCGACTGGGTGCTCCGCGGGACGCTCGCGCCCGTCAGCGCCGTTGCGGTGCTTCGCAGGGTCGTCTTCACCGGTCGCGGAGTATATCTCAGGTGGCCTGGCGCCCGCGGCGGTCGCAAGCGCATGATCGTCGGCATGCCTGAGAGCTGCCCCTGGTCCGCGCTCGCCAGCTACGGGCCGCCCAACATCAAGTGGTGCGAGGCGCGCCTGTGCGCGTGGGTCAACGAGCCGGCCAACGCCTGGTCCAACCTCGCGTTTGTCGCCGTCGCCGTGGTGATCGTGTGGATCGCCCGCCGCGACCGGCAAGCGCGCGACGCCGACGCCCCGGTGCTGCGACGCTTCGCGCCGACCGTCGCCCTGGTCGGCCTCGGCTCCTTCATCTACCACGCCAGCAACACCTACCTCACGCAGCTGCTCGACTTCCTCGGCATGTACCTGTTCTGCGGCCTGCTGCTCGGCCTCAACGCCGCCCGCCTCGGCTGGCTCGCCCCGCGCCGCGTCATGACCGTCGTCTCGCTCGGCGCGCTCGGCCTCACCGTCGTCACCGCCGTGGTCGTGCGCTTCGGGGCCCCGATCCAGCTCAACATCGCCGTCCTGGTCGCGGCGATCGTGATCACCGAGGCGCGCTGCGGCCCCGCGCGGCGCGGCGCCTTCTACCTCGCCCTCGCCCTGCTGCTCGCCGGCGTCGTCGCCTCCTTTCTCGACGCCAGCCGCCGCTGGTGCGACCCGGGCGATCACCTCGTCCAGGGTCACGCGCTGTGGCACGTCCTCTCGGCGCTCAGCTTGCTGGCCGCCTACTTCCACTACCGCCGCCTCGGCCCCGCGCTCGCGCGCGCGTAGCCGCCGGCGCCCGGGCGTGCGATGCTGCCGGCGGCGCCGCCAAAACCCCCAGCCCTCCCAAGACGATGGACAGAGTAACGATTCCGATTGGCAAAGAGCCGTTAGTCCGCATCGCTCTCCTTTTTAGTGTGTCTTGGACCTGGCGCTGAGCTTGCAGGTCTCAAGCGTTACTGTTTCACCGGCGCGCAGCTTCACTGCCTTGAGCTGGCCGCCGATGTTTACCATCTGACTTCCGGGCGGCAGGAGCTGCTCCTGCTCCTTGCACTTTCCCTTTACGATCTGCGTGATGATAAGCCTTCCTAAGCGCGGCGAGAGGCGGATCACCGCCTCCAGGGCCCGCGACCGCTGCTCGCCTTTTGCCTTGGCCGCACCAGTGGCGCGGGCGACCTTTTGGTACTCTGTCAGGGCCTCGGCCAGCTGGCCTTGCGACTCCAGCGCGCGGGCCAGCTGGAAAGAGAGCTCGGTGATGCGCGGGCTGCAGACGGCGCGATTGTCACGCGCCTTGGCGCAGCGGGTGCGCGCCCGCTCAAACAGCTGCAGCGCGCGGCCGGTGTCGCCAGCGGCGAGCGCCCGCAGCCCGTCTCGGCTCAGCTGCTCGACCGCGGGATCGAGCTCCGCGCTCCCGCTTGGAGACGATGGTGTATCGCTAGGGGGTGCAGCGGCAGCAGCATCAGGCGCTCCGGCATCCGCCGCCGGAGCAGGCGGGCTGGGGCTCGCCGACGAAGCGGCGTTGTCAGGTGAGCCGGCCGCCGCAGTCGCCGCCGCCGCCGCTGTCTTAGGTGGCTTGGCACTTGTCGCCGCAGTCTCGAGCGCGCGGCGTAATCGCAAGAGCAGGGTCGCGGCGCGGGTGCTCACCGAGAGGTCGCGATCCGCCGCCAGCAGGCGCAGCACCGCTTCCCCCGGGTGTCCGCTCGGCCCTTCCTTGAGATCCGCGGTCACCTCAGCGACAAGGCGGCGGACCAGGCGCTCGGGATCGCGCGCGGCCACGCGCAACAGCGGTACGGCCAGCGCCACCGGCATACGGCCGATCGCCTCCACCGTCGCCAGGCGCTGCCCCACGTTGTCACTTTTCAGCAGCGACTCCAGATCGGCCGGCGAGGGAGCGGCAACCCCCAGCTGGCGCAACAGGCCGTAGGCCAGCACGCCCGCGCTGCCGCCTTGCGCCAGCGCTTCGTTCAGGACGGCCAAGCCGGCGCGGTCTCCGGCCTCGGCGAGCCGCTGGCTGGCGGCAAACCGCACCGCGAACACCGCGTCCGCAAGACCGTGCCGCAAAAGCTCTGGATCGCTGGCTCCATGCTCGATCAGGAACCGCCGCACCGCGGCATCCGGAGAGCTCTGCAGCGGGCGCAGGGCGTCGCGCTGGCTGCTATCGCCCAGACGCAAGAGGGTGGTCCGCGCCAGGATCTGCTCTTGCGCGCTGCCGCTGGCGAGGATGAGGCGGAAGCAGTCGCCGAGCCGAGCCAGGATCCCGCCGACGCCTTCTTTGCTCATCGTCTGGCCGACCCGCGACAGCGACCGCAGCGACTCCAGGCGGACGCCGGAATCGCTATCGCTGAGGCTGCGGCAAAGCGCCTCCAGCGCCGCCTCGCTTTGGCGCCGGCCGATGGCCCGCGCCGCCCGCAGTCGTACTTGCGGCTCGGGATCATCGCGCAGACGCGCGGACAAAAGCGGGACCGCCTCAGCCAAGTCGATATCGCCCAGGGCCGCCACCGCGGCTTCGCGCACCAGCCAGCTCTCATCCGCGGCGGCGGTGCGCGCCCACTGCAAGCTGCGCTGGGCGATGACGCGCGGGTCGCGCTCGGCGATCCGCAGCATGGCCACCGCGGCCGCCTGCCGCAGAGCTTTCGCGGTCGCCGGTAAGAGCAGTCCGGCGAGCAGCGGCAGATCGGCCTCCTCCCCGCTCGCCCCAAGCCCGGCCACCGCTTCCAGCTGCGCATCCAGCGAGCCCTGCGCCGTGCGGACGATCTGCCGGAACAGCTCCGGCTGCACCGGCTCGTCGAGCTCGGCCATCGCGCGGGCCGCCGGGAGCTGGCTCGGACCGGGCAGGCGCGCCTGCTCCCGCAGGAACTGGCGTCCGGGTTCCTCTCCCAGCCGAACCAGCTGGGCGGCGGCGGCGATCTGCAGCTCCGGCGGACCGCTGCCGCGCAGCCGCTCGATGAGCTGCTGGCTCGCCTTGGGCTGGCCGCTCTGCGCCAGCCGCGCCAGCAGCGACAGCGCGACGTCATCGGGCAGCCGGCTCCGTTCGACCAGCGCGGTGAGCATGGCCAGCGCTTCTGGCTCCTCCCGCGTGCACAAAAGATACGCCGCCCGCAGGCGGGTGTCCGGACTCTTGTCATGCAGCAGCTGGCGCAGGAGCGACCGACCGGATTCATCCGCGAGCTGGTCCAGCGCTCCGGCGGCCGCGACCCGCACGGCCGCGACGGCGCTGTTCTCGGCGGCCTGGTGCAGCGCGGCCAGCGCCTTATTGGCACCGAGCTGACCCAGCGACTCCGCCGCCTGCGCCTGGACTTGCGCATTCTGATCCTGCAGCAGCGGCAGCACGGCGTCTACGAGCGCGCCATCGCGGGTCTGTCCCAGCGCGGCCACCGCCTTGCGCCGCAGCACCGGATCGCCGTCATGCAAGTCGGTCTGCAGCACCGCAAGCGCCTGCTGGCGCAGCTGGCGTAGCGTCTCCTCCGACAGCGCGTGCCCCCGCGCCGCGCGCTGCACGACCGCCCGGTAGCCGAGGTAGCCGCCGGCCAAAAGTCCCACGCACAGCGACGCCAGCACCCACCGCAGCCAGCGCTTGGGGGCCGGCAGCGGCGAAAGTCCGGTGCGCGAACGGGTCTGGCCGCGCTGCTGCAGCAGCAGATCAATCTGTTCCTGCAGCGCGGTTTCCAGCTCCCGCAGCGAGCCAAAGCGCTCCTCCCGCTGCTTGGCCAGCGCGCGCTGGACCAGGGCATCCAGGCCCTTGGGAATCCGGCGCTGCGGCGCGCGCTCGCGCAGCGATGGAACCGGAGCGGTGATGTGCTTGTATAAAAGCGCGCTCACGTTGTTGGCGGTAAAGACATCCTGGCCGGTGAGCAGCTCGAACAGGATGCAGCCCAGGGCATACTGGTCGGTGCGCGCATCCACGCCGTCCCCGCGCGCCTGCTCCGGCGACATGTAGGCGGGAGTCCCCATCACCGTACCCGGCAGCGTGTGGCCCGGCGCGACCCCGGCTTCCTGCTCGCGCAGCGTCGGCACCGCCCCACTGCCGCCGCGCAGCGGAGCCGCCGCGGGCAGCGCGGTCTGGCCGACATGGGCAATGCCGAAATCGACGATCTTGACGAAGTCCTCCTGCCCGTCTTTCTGCAGTACGAAGATATTCTCCGGCTAAATGTAACGATCGAGACAAGTCCTTGAACATCGTTCCGCGGTGGGGCGAAGCGCTGGCAGAGCAAGGGCTTCGGGCGGAACGATGGCGGCGCTTTCGCCCTGTCCAATGGGGCGCTACCTTCGTCGCCCGCGGTTCGCTCGACGGCTAGGCCGATTCATCCTTTGGGTGGGCGCGTCGATGGGCGGCTTGCTCACCCATGTCCGCATTACGGCGCGGAGTCTGCGTAAGTTTTTCGCTGCGCAGAAGGACGCGCAGCAATAATTTCGCGATCGGGAAGAACCTCTCCGGCAGTGCGATTGGACAGATAGCGATGCGATGCGCCAATTCCCGGCGGGCGGGCGGGCAACCACGCGGCGGCAGTCGCGGTCTGGGAAGTTTGGCACGCATTTCGCTTTAGCTCCCAAGCAAGGAATGTTCGCCGGCCAGGCGAGTAATGATGCCAATAAAGAAGGAGTTCACAGATGTGCAATCGTATTGCCACCCCCCTCAGCATGGGACTTCTCGCTTCAGCGCTGGTTACGACGCTCGGCTGCGGTCAGGATGACTTCATCGACGTATCGCAGCTTCCTCTCGCCAGTGAGGATGAGCAAGCGGATGCAACGGCGGCAAGTGGGCGCGCCTTCAAGTGGGTTCGACCCAGCTCCGATCTGGTGCGCTGCATTCGTCCCCCGTGCCCCAAAGCCATCCTCGATGATGTAAACCTCGGCGAGAGCGAGCTGGCGTACGCCTACGACTGGCGCGCGCTCAAGCTCAGCCCCGCTGACCAGACGAGCCTTGAGGCCGAGACCACGAAGCTGCTGCTGTACGGCAAGTATACCGCCACCAAGATCGCCGGCGAGTCGGTCCAGATATATCAAGTCACGCGGGCCAACCGACGGGTCAGCGCGCAGAGTATGGAACGCTCGGAAGTCGACAGCTACTATACGGCCAAAGCGGTGGATCCGGCCTGCCCGCAGGCGTCCTGCGGCGGCTACTCCGCCATGCTCCTGAATCGGACGCAGAGCGCGGCGTGGGACCAGGTCGATCTCAGCCGACTGGGGCTGCCGCTGAACGCCCACCGGATGCTCACGGATGAAATGAACAAGAGCGGCGTGTACCTCAGCATTCAGGACCCGAGCGCCGCGCCCGTGGTAGCGACCCAGG
>CALFML010000696.1 GCA_937879845.1 uncultured Myxococcales bacterium | reverse complement strand
GGCGCGCAGCCGCCGCAGCACTTCGTGGCCGTCGATGTCGGGCAGCTGCATGTCCACCAGGATCAGGTCGGGCTGCCGGCGCATCGCCAGGCCCACGCCCGAGGTGCGTCCGGTGCCGACCAGCGTTGCGCCAAGCCCGATGAGCGACTCCGCAACATCAGGATGCTGGCCGCCTAGGAGCTTCTCGCGCTGCTGCAGCGACTTTTGGTAAAGCGGCTCGGCGTGGACGAAATCGCCGCGGGCGCGGAAAAGCGATGCCAGCTTGTACAGCGACCGCGCCACTACCGGGTGCTCGGCGCCCAGGGCCTTCTGCCGGATCTCCAAGGCGCGCTGGTAGAACTGCTCCGCCTTGGCCAGGTCCGACTTGGCAAAGTAAAGGTCGCCCAGATCGCTGCACGACTCGGCGACCTGCGGATGGGCGGCGCCGAGCTTGGCCTCGCGAATCTTCAGCGCCCGGGTGAGCAGCTGCTCGGCTTCCGTGGTGTTGCCCTGCGCCTGGACCAGCGCCGCCAGCTGATCGAGCGACTCGGCAACGCTTGGGTGCTCGGCGCCGAAAGCTTTCTGCCGTAGCTCCAGCGCTCGCCGCAACAGCGGCTCCGCCGCCTTCAGATCCCCCATGCTCTGATAAAGCGCGGCGAGATCGCCTATCGACTCCGCGGTGCGCGGATCGCCAGGCGGCAGCTTGCTCTCCCGGATGGCGAGCGCCTGCTTGTAGTGGGTCTCCGCCAGCGGGTAGTCGCCGCGCTGCTTGTACAGGTTCCCAAGCTCGTTCTGGGTCTCTGCGACATCGGGATGATCGGCACCGAGCTTGGCCTTGCGCGCGGCGAGCGCCTGCTTGTAGTAGGGCTCCGCCGCGGCGTAGTTGCCCATCGCCAGCTGCAGGCTGCCAAGATCGCTGTTGGACTGCGCGACCTCCAAGCTGCCATCCCCGAGCTTGCTCTTGCGGATGGTGAGGGCGCGCTGGTAAAGCGGCTCCGCTTTGCCGTAGGCCGCCATCTGCTTGTACAGCCCGGCCAGCTGGTTGGCGCTCTGCGCGACACAGATGTGATCTTCCTTGAGCGCCTTTTCGCGGATCTTGAGCGCCCGCATATAAAGCGGCTCCGCGCGGACGAAGTCGCTCTTGGCCTGATACACGCCGGCCAGCGTGGCGAGCGACTCGGCGACATCGGGATGCTCTTTGCCCAGCGCCTTCTCGCGCAGCTCCAGCGAGCGCTGCGCCGCCGCCTCCGCCTTGGCGTACTGCGACTTGGCGTAGTGCAGCGCCGCCAGCCGGTTGAGCGCCTGCGCCAGCGGCTCGGGCTTGGCTTCTTTTTCGCGCTGCTGCACAAGGCGCTGCAGGCTCTGCTCCGCCTTGTCGTAGTCGCCTTGATTGAACGCCTGCTCCGACTCCGCTTCCAGCGGATCGCTGCTCGGCGTGGGGGCTTCCAGGCTGCAGGCGCCGGAGTAGAACAGCTGGGTCGCCTGCAGCTTGCGCTCGCGCTCTTCGGCGCGCCGCTGCACCGCGGTGGCGATGGCGCCGGCCGCCAGCTTGCCCAGCACCAGCGAAGACGACACGCCAAGGCTGGCCACCTGCGAGGTCAGCGCTCCCAAGTTCTTGCTGCGCAAGGCATCGGTCGTATTAGTCACCGATTGCAGCGCATCGCCGGAGAGCAGCCCGACGCCGCTTGTGCTCACCGAGCTTGCGACCGTGCCGGAGAGGAGGCCGCCCGGCACCTGGCCCTGGATCTTCTGAAACAGCGAGCATCCGGGCTGCGCCGAAAGCAGCGTCACCGCCACCCATCCCACCGCGACCCGACCGCGCACCGCTTGCCATAACTTTCGCATCTTTATTTCGTCCCCGTCTTCACGCAGCGAAACCCGACATCGAGCTGCACCAGATCTTCCTGCAGGCGAATCCGGCCCGCTCCCCGACACGCATCCGCCGCCAGCGAAAAGTTGCCGCCGCGGATGACGTGCAGCACCGCAGCGGTCCCGTTCTTCTTGCCGTGCTTGGCGGCAGAGTCGTCGGCCTCCGCAGCGGCATCGACCACCGGGTCCAGACACGCACCGCACTGCGGGTAGGGAATGGTGAAGCGATCCACGACCCACTCCGCGACATTGCCGCCCAGGTCCATCACCCCGTCTACGGTGCGATCCTGCGCCGCGGCGCCCACCGCGCTCGCCTTTGCTGGGTAGTCGCGGCAGCGGCGATCGGCAGGGAGATCTTCACCGCGTCCGAACACCACGCCGCTGCAGGTCGGCGGCGCCGCGCCCCAAGGAAACAAGCGCTGGTCGGGGCCGCGCGCCGCAAGCTCCCACTCCGCTTCGCTCGGCAGGCGCTTGCCTTGGCTCTGGCAGTAGCGCTGCGCTCCCTGCCAGCTCACGAGCGTTACCGGCAGCTCGCCGGCATCGGCCTGCGCGCTGAAGGCGCCGTGTTTGCCGCCGCTATAAAGGATGCCGCTGCCGGGCTGGTTGACATCCAGAAGGAGCGTCTTGCCGGCGTTTACGTGCCGCTTGTCTTTGACCTTGAGATCTTTTTGCGTGGTCAGCTGCGCGTTGAGCCAGGCTGCCATCTGCGCGTTTGTGACCTCGGTCCGATCGATATAAAAGTCGCTGACCGTGATCGCGCGCTGGGGCAGCTCGCGTTCGTAAAGCTCACGCCGGCAGCTGGTGCCGGTCTTTTGACACAGGGCCAGCGCGGCATCGATCTCCGGGGCGGTGCTGCCCATCATGAACTTGGCGCCGGCGATCGCCGCCATACCCGGCGGCGTGTTGGGATCGACGCGGCGCTTGGGCGGCTCGGGCTTGGGCGTAAGAGCCGTCGGGTCCGCGCGGCGCGCTCCCAGATCCGGCGCCGCCGGCACAACCTTAGGCGCCCGCATACGCGCCACACCGATCACACCGCCAACGAGCGCGACCGCGGCCAGAAAGCCCACCGCAATCGCCGCGCGCGGCGAGCTCTTGGCGGCAGGTTGTGCATTGCTCTGTCCAACCTGCACGTTGACGATTGGCAGCGCGGGCAGGTTCGGATCATCGATCGCCATGGTGCCCGCGCGCCCAGCCGGCGGCGTACCCAGGGGTCCGGGCGGCTCAGGATGAATGGACGGACGCGCTGCAGCGGCGGCCGGATCGATCGCCAGCGTCCGGGCCTCCGGCGGCGCCACCTGCGGAATGCGACCCGAGTGCTCGCTCGGCAAAGACACGGCCGAGAGCACGCCGGTGCTCGCCGCGCCGAGTCGCTCCAGCTCCAAAATCGTCTCCGCCATCGTCGGGCGTGCCGCCGGATCTTTGGCCAGGAGGCGATGCACGAACGCCGCGAGCGCCGGCGACACGCTCGGCTGGCGCTCGCGCAGCGGCGGCGGCTCGGTCATCATGTGCGCCGCCATGATCTCGCCGATGCCGGCACCCAAAAACGGCGGCTGGCCGGCCAGCATCTCGTAGATCATGACCCCGAGCGAATAGACATCGGACTTGGCGGTGACCGACGACGCCCCGCGGCACTGCTCCGGCGCCATGTACACCGGCGTCCCAAGCAGCGAGTTGGCCTGCGTCTTCATCACCTGCTCTTCGGCGATCTTGGCGATTCCGAAGTCGAGCACCTTGGCCCGTTCGCCGCCGAGCGCCTCCGGATCCTTGACGATGATGACGTTGTCCGGTTTTAGATCGCGGTGGACGATTCCTTTTTCATGCGCCGCCGCCAGCACCGAGGCGATCTGCCGGGCGATGCGCAGCGAGTCCGGACCCATCGGCCCGCGCTCGATGCGCTTGGCGAGCGGATCGCCTTTGAGAAACTCCATGACGATGTAGGTGGTTCCGTCTTGGAGCCGGTTGAACTCGAAGATCTCGACCACCCCCGGGTGCTCGATGAGGTTTGCCGCCTTGGCCTCATTGAGAAACCGCGTGGCGACCTGGGGGTTCTGCGCGAACTGCGGGTGCAGGACCTTTATCGCCGCGTGGCGGCCAATCTCTTGATGTACCGCCTCAAATACGGCGCCCATGCCGCCCTCGCCAAGCTTTCTGGCGATGCGATAGCTGCCGATCGTTTGACCTTCGGTGAGCATCAGATACTAATCACAAAAATTTTATCGTAATTTATATAACGATTTAGAGTTCGATTCTTCTCCGAATTGCGCAACGCCCGCGATTGGCAGCACATCTCTGCCTTCACCGGTCGTACTGGATGGGGGGTCCAGGGCACAAAAAGTCAGCAGCGCAGCCGAACTCAGCCCCAAAAAGCCCAGAAACGCCTACCCCTGCCGCGCCTGCTAGGGACCGCCGCAACTAAAGTTGAAAATGAGCTGGAAGCGGTAATGAAGGGGTTTGCGATCGTTTGGGATGCGAAACGCCCAAATTGACCGCCAATTTTCCCGTCGGTAACAAAAAGAAAATGCAGCTAATGCATTTTTTCCTAGCCAGGAAAAAGCATCGTGATAGATTCCCGATTGCCCCGCCGTTCAGCCGAAGCGTTCGCCCCCCCAAGCGCCAGGCTGCCCGTCGGGGCATTTTTTTTGCCCTGCGCCCTGATCGCCAGGCGAAGCGGCCAGATCGCCAGGAGCGCTAGCTCCCCCGCCAGGAGCGCTAGCGCCAGGATCACTAGCTTCCTCACCAGGAGCGCTAGCTTCCTCACCAGGAGCGCTAGCTTCCCCGACAGGAGCGCTAGCTCCCCCGACAGGAGCGCTAGCTTCCCCGCCAGGAGCGCTAGCTTCCCCGCCAGGAGCGCTAGCTTCCCCGCCAGGAGCGCTAGATCTGCCGCCAGGATTGCTAGATCGATCAGGCGGAAACTAGCTCGGTGGCGAAGGAAGCTGCGCCGCCGCCTGGACAAGCTGCCGGTAGCGCCTGCTGCCCGCCCACCGCTTCTGCCAACCGGCGTCGAGGAGCTGGCTCTTTTGCACGAGCGGTCGATCGCTCGTGGTGGCATGGACGAACCGCCCATCGCCGAGGTAGATGCCGACGTGGGTGATCTTGGGCTTTTCCGATCGCGCCGATCCCGGGCCTCTCTCCGGCGCGCTGGCCGAGACGAAGAACAAGAGATCGCCGGCCTGCAGGGCGCTTATCGACTCGGGCGTCGGCTCCCCCACCGGCTGCATCGCTTCCCAGTCGAACTGTAGGTGCGCATCGCGCGGCACCACCACGCCGCAGGCGCCGTAGGCGTTGGCGACAAGGCCTGAGCAGTCGATGCCGTAGGTGGACCGTCCGCCCCACAGATAAGGCGAGCCCTCGTGCAGAAGCGCCTGCTCGACGATGCAGGCGGTGGTCGGAGTCGGCGGCCGCGGCTCATCGCGCAGATCGCCGCGCTGGGCGAAGCCGCGCCGACCATCGGGCAGAAGTACGGCGATCCAGCGCTCGGTCGTATGTTCGGTGGCGTTTGGCGCGGGCGCGCTTGCGGGGCTGCTCGGCGCGCTGCGGTCGGCGGGCGGCTGCGGGTCGGGCCGCACCGCGACCCCAAGCGGCAGCACCACCATCGGGTTGCTCTTGGTGAGATCCGGCTGCGGGTAGACATTGGCGAAGCGCGAGCTCACCCGCAGGAGCGGCCCGCTGCGGTAGGGGCGTCCGGCATCCGGCTGTGGCACGAGCGCCGACACGGCGGCATAGCCGCGGTAGCGCGCCTCGGTCTCGATAAGGACAAAGAGTCCCGCCGGCATGGCGCAGTCGGCCGTAGTCGGCGGCAGGACCCGCACCGCATCGCCGAGCAGCGCCTGATCGGCAAGCGGCGACGACGCATCCGGCCGCTCCATTAGATCCGTGACCCCCACGCCGACAAGCGCCGACTGCGCCGCGACGAGCTTCTGCCGCGCCACGACAAGCTCTGGCGGGCACGCCGCCGCACTCACCGCCGGCTGCGTCTTAGGCGTCTCCCGCTTGTCGCTGCAGCCCGCGCTCACAAGCCCCAAAAGCGCCGCTGCTCCCGCCGCTGCGGTCAAAGTGCGGGGCGCGCCTACGGCATATAAGTTCCTGTTCGCCATAGCCGGCACAGTAACCCGCGCCCGGGACTTAAGCTAAAGCCTTACAGGCTTTCGCAATGCTGCCAACATGGGTTATAGTGAGCCTAATTAATCTGCCGTGCATTCGATGCATAGGGGCCCGTCTCTCCCGCTGCCTGCCCTGGTCTGTAGCACCGTCCAGCCGCCGGTACATTTAAGGGATCCGTCGGCTCTATAGGGGACCTCGAATCACCGTGCACTAGGAGCCTTCGCCGATGAGGTTTGCCTGCGAGCAGTGCCAGACCAAGTACACGATTCCTGACGAGCGCGTCCGCGGGAAAATCCTCAAGATCCGCTGTAAGACCTGCAACTGTCAGATCACCATCAGCGAAGGCGGCGTCCGCACCGCCCGGCCCATCGAGTCGGCGGGCGGCGATACGATCATCCCGACCAAGAACGCCGCCCTGCCGGCGCTCGGCGAAGGCGGCGATGCCACGATGATCGGCGGCATGGCCGACTTCTTCAGCGGTCCCGCCGCGGCGGCGCCGCCGCCCGCTGACGAGTGGTACATCTCCATCGACGGGGAGACCGCGGGTCCGATCCCGATGCAGGAGCTGGCGCAGCGGGTGGTGAGCGCGGAGAGCGCGCCGGGACGCGAGATCTTTGTCTGGCGGGAGGGCTTCAAGGAGTGGCTGCCGCCGGCCAACGCCGACGAGCTCAAGGCCGCGCTGGTCCAGGCGCGCCGCGCGCCGGTGGTGCTCCCGCCGCGCATCGCCACCAAGCTCGGTCTGGCGCCGATCTCGCCCGTGGCACCCAGCCGTGGGGCGAGTGCGCCGGCGGCGGATGTCGGCGGCTCGCTGAGCGAAGAAAACGAAGACGCGACCCAGATCGGTTCGCTGAGTGCGCCGATCGCGCCGCCCGCGACGAAGAACGAGATCTCGGATCTGGCGCTGGAGGCGGTGGATTTCGACATGGTGACCGACCTGCCGGCACCGCCCAAGCCGCAGGCCAAGCCGTCGGCCCCGCCGCCCAAGCCCAAGGCGCCGCCGGCGTTCAAGCCGCCGCCGCCAACGCCGGTCCGGGTTGCGCCAGCGCCGCCAAACCCGGCTTTGGCCCCCAAGGCGCCGCCGCCCAAGTCGGTGCCGCCTTTTGATATCACGCCGCCGATGTCCCCGTCTCCGGCGCAAGCCCCGCCGAGCCAGCCGCCGCCGGCGATGGCGGGCGGCTCCACGAGTCAATCGTTCGCCCCGCCGCCTCCCACCGAGGATCCCACCGGTGCGATCCGCGGCTCGGCCGTCGGCGCCGCAGCCGGCGGTGCCGGCATGAGCCCGGATATGCACGGCGGAGCGGGGCAGTATCCCCAGGCCGGCATGATGGGCGCGCCGGATGCCATGGGCGGCATGCCCGGCGATCCCGGCGGATTCCCAGGCGCGGGTGCGGCCGGCTCCCCTTACGCGACCGGCGCCCCTCCGGCAGGGCTCGGCGCCCCCGCCCCCGAGGCGCCGGCCGGCAAGTCCTCCTCGGCGCTGCTGGCGGTCCTGGCGGTGGTCATGCTGCTCGGCGTCAGCGCGACGGTTTACGTGCTCACCCGTCCGTCCAAGCGCGCGAACAAGACCCAGGTCGTCGATGCCGGTCCTCCCGTCGATGCGATGCCGGCCGAGCCGGATAAGACGCAGCAAGAGGCCCAAGCCAAGCCCAAGAGCGCCAAGGACGAGCTCCTCGGCATCACCGCGGAGCAGCGCGACGCCCTTCTCGACAAGGGCAAAAAGCCCCTGGCCAGCTGCACCAGCAAGCTCCTCAAGAAGGAGCCAAAGCTCGCCGGAACCGCTCTTACTGTCGAAGTGACGATCAGCGGCAAGGGCAAGATCGACACCGTGGACATCACCGGTCAGGACAAAGAGCTCGACGGCAAGGCCGCGAAGTGCTTCCAAAAGGCGGTCAAGCGCTTGAAGTTCCCCAAGCACACCGACAAGAACGCCTACCAGGTCAAGTTCGGCCTACCGCTGGAAGGCTGACGCCCGGCCGGCGGGCCCGGCCGCATTCCCGTCCTACGCAAGCGCCTGCGCCGGTCCCGGTGCCTATCGCCTCTCGGGGCGGGGTCGGGGCCGCCCCAGCTACTCGAAGGCCTCGAAGTCGTCGTCGCTCAGCTCGACCGAGGCATCGCCGCCGCCGGAGGTCGGCTGCGGCATCCCGCGGGGCCCGTCGCCCTTGTTGGTGTCCTCGGCGAACTCGCTATCGGTGGCAACGCCCATATCGCGCAGCGAAGGGCCTTTGACCGGCGTCGGCAGATCTTCAAACTGCTCCGAGCCCGGCAGCCCGCCCAGCTGCGCGTTGGCCAGCGTATGATCCGGCGATTCGTCGGCCATGAGGCTCGCCGCCACCGCCGCCGGACTCTCGTTGGGCCGAATCGTCGGCAGGTCGCCGCGGTCGCGTAGGCCGGCGCTCGGCTTCTTGACGTTCACGGGCGGCACCGCGGGCACCGGTGGGCCGCCGGGCGCCGGATGCGACAGTAGCGTGCTGTCCAGGTGCGGGATGCTCTCCCAGTCGTCGTCTTGGCCCGGACCCGGCGGCGGCGCCCCGTCTGGGCTCCGCAGCCCCGCTAGCGACGGCTGCATCCCGGTCGGCGACCGCATCGGTATCTGCGGCTGCATCCCGGTCGGCGACCGCGGCGCGATCGGCGGCAGCATTCCCGTCGGCGACCGCGGCGCCACCGGCGGCACCATACCCGTCGGCGACCGCGGCGCGATCGGCGGCAGCATTCCCGTCGGCGACCGCCCTGCCCCCGCAGGCGGAGAGGCGGCCGGCGCGGGCTCAGTGCTCGGGGTGGCCACACGCGGGGCGATCGGCGACTGCATCCCGGTCGGCGACCGCGGCGCAACAGGCGGCACCATCCCGGTCGGCGATCGCGGCGCAATCGGCGACTGCGCCGCCGTAACGGAGCGTGCCACGGGCGCCACCTCCGGCGCCGAGCGGCTTCCCACCGCCGGCTGCGCGCTGGTCGCCGACCTCGGCGCCACGGGCGCCACCTCCGGCGCCGAGCGGCTTCCCACCGCCGGCTGCGTGCTAGTCGCTGAGCGCGGCGGCGCCTCCGGCGACAAGCGGCTCCCCACCGGCGGCACGGCTCCGGTCGGTGAACGGGCGGCGATCGGCTGCTGCGCCCCGGTGGCCGAGCGCGGCGCAATCAGCGGCAGCGGACCCAGCGAGCGCAGACCCACCCCTGGCTGGAGGCCAGTCGGGCTGCGCGGCGGCGGCGCCAGCGGCTCCACCGGGGCCGGGGCCGGCTCCGGCTCCAGCAGCGCGGGCGGCAACGTGACCATCTCCGCGACGCGCGGCGGCGTGCTCAGGCGCTGCTCCAGACCCGCCAAGACGTTAAGCGAAGACGTGTCCGGCAGCGGCAGCTCCGGCCCCGTGGTCGGCTCCAGCGGGCTCCAGTCCAGGTACGCCGTGCTCGCCTCATGGATGTCCTGATCCAGCGGCGTCAGCTCCAGCGACGGCATTTTCGCCGGCAGCGGCCGGGCGGGCGGCAGCGGCGGCGCCGGGGCCTGCGGCGGCGTCGGCAGCGGCGCCGGAACCGCGGACGCAGCGACCATCGCCGCCCCGCGCTTCTGCAGCAGCTGCTGCACCTCCGGCGGCAAGCTGCGCGCGTCGAGGATCTGCGTCGAGGCCTCGTGCAGCGCGTCCTTGCTCCGCACCACCGGCACCGGCGACAAAAGGTCCATCTGCGAGCGCGGCAGGATGCGCGTCTCTTCGACGTGGATATGGTCGTCGAAAGCCAGATCCGGCAGACCCGGAATCAGCGGCGGCGGCTTCACCGCGGTCGGCGCGGAGAGCAGCGGCAGCCCCTGCGGCGGCGTCTGGCGCTGCAGCACCACCGTCTGCCCCCCCGGGTCGCCATCATCCGCCAGCGACCCCCCGAGGAGCGGCGGCGGCCCATGCGCCATCCGCGCCGCGGCCGGCGCCGGCACCGCCCGCGGCATGGTCTGCGCCGACGGCCCCCACTCCGGAACCGGCTCGGGGATGCCGAGCTCCGCCGCCGACAAGCGCCCCTTCTGCGCCGTCGGCATGGCGTCGAACTCCTCGGCGCCGGGCATCGTGACTTCGGCCAGCACCCGCATCTTCTGGTTCGGGTTGACCGGCGGCGGCGGCGGCGGCAGGTCCAGCATCGCCGCGGCTTCCTGGCTGAAGGCGGCGGTGAACTGCGTATACTCGGCATCGGGGCCAAGCACGTCGGCGAGCAGGTTCTCACCGACGTTGGTATCGACCTTGGCGCCGTCGATGATGTAGTCGTTCAGGGTCGCGTTCTCGCGCTCTATCTCCTTGGCGAAGGAGGCGCGCAGGTACTGCGACAGCGCCGCCGCCCCCTGGTTCGGATAGTGGGCGTCGAGGAACGCCTGCAGCGAGTTGGCGAACTCCTCGCCGTTCTGGAAGCGCTGCGAGCGCGACTTGGCCATCGCCCGATCGATGACGATCTCCAGCTCCGCATGCAGGTTCGGGCGCAGCTCGCGGATCGGCCGCTTGCGGGCATCGCGCACCGCGAACAGCAGCTCGATCTCCGTCGTCGCCGTAAACGGCGCCTGCAGCGTCAACATCTCATAGAGCAGGGTGCCGAGCGAAAACAGGTCCGAGCGGTGATCGAGCTTGCGCCCCATCGCCTGCTCCGGCGACATGTACTTGACCTTGCCCTTGATGACGCCGGTCTTGGTCTGCGAGCGCGTCCCCGACGCCTTGGCGATGCCGAAGTCGCACAGCTTGACGTCGCCGCCGTACGACAGGAGCACGTTCGACGGCGACACGTCGCGGTGCACGATGTTCAGCTGGCTGCCGTTGCGGTCGGTCTGGATATGCGCCGCGTGCAGCCCGCGCGCGACCTGCATGCCGATGAAGGCGATGAGGTGCTCGGGCAGCCACTCCTGGTTCTGGCGCGCCCGCTCGAGCAGCGCCCGCATGTCCTTGCCGTCGACGTACTCCATCGAGATGAAGTACTCGCTCTGGACCTTGGAGAACTCGTAGACGCGGGCGATGTTGGGGTGCTTGAGCAGCGCGGTGAGCCGCGCCTCGTCGATGAGCATCTGGATGAACTCATCGTCTTCGCACAGGTGGCCCAGCACCCGCTTGACCGCCACGACATGCAGGCGGCCCTGCCCGTCGGCAGTCTTGGCGCGATAGATCTCCGCCATACCGCCGAACGCCACTCGGTCGAGTAGGTGATAACGGCCGAGTTGTTGCGCGTGTTGCATCTGCCCGTACCAACCTGAGACGGTAGCACCAAGCCTCGGGGGGATGCAACGCCCACTCGGGGGCGCTGTAGGATTTTAGAACGACTTGGGAATTTCGCCCGCCGGCGGCCGGCAGGCGATTTGCGGGCGGGACTAGAAGTTCAGGCGGTAGCCGAGGTTGGCGAACACGCCGCTGAGGCTCGCGAAGTCGGTGGTCTCCGGGCGGTCGAAGATGTAGCGGTAGCCGCCTTCGACGAACACCGCGCCGCGGCGCAGCCGCAGCTCGACGCCGACCAGGCCGCCGAGGCCGAACTGGGTCTTCCACTGCCCCGCCTCAATCGCCACGCCGTCGCGCGCCAGGGCGCTGAAGTCGGCCACGAACTGCGGCAGCACGCCGATGTAGGGCACCACGTCGGAGTTTACGTTCTTGCGGATGCGGTAGGTGATCGGCAGGCCGACCGCGATGACGTGCGAATAAGCCGGGTTTGGCGAGTAGTACTCGTACTGCGGCCGCAGGTGGAAGGCGATCGCGCCGTACCCCAGCTGGATCCGCCCGCCGAACTCGATGCCGGTGCCAATCGCCACGACGTTGTGGAGGATATCGACATGGACGAGCGGCATCAGGCTGATTTCGAACTGCCAGCGCTTGAACGCCGGTCCCCCCTCCGCCGCTTTGGGCTTCTCCGCGACCTGCGGCTGGGCATCGGGGAGCGCCGCGGCGTAGGTCTCGGTGCCGTTGATCTTATAGTTGACGCTCTGGCCGGTCTGGCCCTTTGGCCAGTGGACGATCGTCTCATAGGTGCCGGTGGCGCCGACCTCTTTGATGGGGTCGACGCGCGCTCCACCGGCGCCTTCGGCTTCCACCTTGGCCCCCGACAGCGGGCTGCCGGCGGCGTCGCTCAGGGTCAGACGGACGGTGCGCTGGCCTTCGGTCTCGTTGAAGGTCGCGGCGCTCGGCTCGACCTTGGCGACCAGGGGTCCGCTCTGCGCCGAGGTGATCTTGAACTCAGCTGTATCCTCCGGCTTGGCGCCGGTCTGCACCGAGGCGCAGCGCAAGGTGTGCTCTTGCGCCGGGCTCAGGGGCAGCGGCGTGGTCATCGGCGCCAAGTCGGCCCCGTCCAGGGCGCAGAAGAGGTTCTTGCCTTCGACCTGGACCGCGGCGCGCTTGCCTTCGCTGCCGGGCCACAGCACGACCTTGGCGACCTTGGTCCGCACGAGCTGGCTCGGCAGGCCCTCGGCCCCTTCGGCGCTCACCGCGCTCACCCGCGCCACGTACTCGCCCGGCGGCAGCGGCGTCGCAAACACCCGCGTCTCGGCGGCCGGCACGCGGCTCTCACGGGACAGCTGCTCGAACTGATCGTCTTGGGCAATCTGGACGTGCCACTGGGTGGCGGGGGCGGCTCCGGTCGCCGGTACGTAGGTGCCGCGCACTTCCACCGGACCGCCCGGCGACAGCGCCAGGGTCTGCACGCCGGTGAAGGTCGGCGGCGCCGGCAGCGGCGCGGGGGCGCTCGGCGGGGTCTTGAGATCTTGGATCTGGCTGGCGGTCCCGGCGGCGAGGACCACCGGCTTGCTCTTGGGCGCCTGGCCCTGGAGCTCGCTTGAGCCTTCGTACACCGACACGTACGTCGCGCCGGCGGGGTTGACGCTGATGCGGGCCCGCGCGCCCTGCTGGACGCGAATCTTGCCGAGCGAGGTCGCGACCACCGCGCTCACCGGCAGCTTGGCGACGACCTTCTTGGCCTTCCCCTTGGCGGGAGCCGGCGGCGGGGCGGCGGCGGGAACGGTTACGTATACTTCGCCCTTCATCAGGGTGTTGCTGCCGGGCTTGAACGGCTTGGGCTTCTTGCCGGGCGGCGGCGCTACGGCGGCGCCATAGACGGACACCTGGGAGTTCTCACCGATCAGGACGCGCGTGCCATCGGCGAAGGCCAACTCGACCATGGCGGCGTTGCCGGTCTCGATGCGCTGGCCGGGCTGGATGATGTCGTCCTTCTTGAGCGCCAGACGGCCGGCCGCAGTGACGACCTCGCCTTGATTTTGCACGCTGCGGACGCGGGCCTCAGGCAGACCGAAGGGGTACTTCGCCGCGGCGGGTGCCGCGGGAGCCTTGGCCGCGGCGGCGGCGGGCGCCTTGGCGGGGGCGGCGAGCGCCTCAGAGTGTCGAGCCCCGGTTTCGCGTCCTATCAGCTCTGGCAACCGACCCAGACGATCGCTGCGACAGTCAAGCTTCCGTCCCCGTTGACGCTCACGCTCGTGCGCAACCACCGGCCCGTGAAACTCTCGATCAATTCGATCAGGGGCAATCAGGTAGGCTTCCGGGCCGAGGTTTCCGGCGCCGTACCGTAGCAGGGCTCAGAGACGCTGCGCGACACCGGATTCCTCGCTGCGATACTTCAGCAACACGCGCAGGAGGTCGACGGTCGGCCCGATGCCGCGTGGCAGGACGACCGGCTCC
>CALFML010000695.1 GCA_937879845.1 uncultured Myxococcales bacterium | reverse complement strand
GGCTTCGCAGTACGGCGCGCAGCGCAGCTGCGCCAAGCCCAGACATCCTTGTGCAGCGCCCTGCCCCGGCCCGGCCCAGCGCAGCGGTGGTCACGAATTCGCCAAACGCTGTATCTACGCCAAGCCCAGACATCGAGACATCCAGATGCAGCACCCCGCAAAGGCCCGGCCCAGCGGGGGTCATGAATTTGCGGGGCGCTACACGCAGCCGCGTATCCCACCCCATTGTCTTCATTAGATATTTTGCTACCCCGGTGAAGGCCCGGCGGCTTGATCGGGCTTGCGCTCAAAGCAAACAGGCGATAAATAGAGCAATCTCGTTTTTCACCGGGCTGTTACCGGCCCCTCGTGTTCCGAAGGACTACTGCACCATGTCCAAAGCTGGCATCCATCCCAACTACGAACTTGCGACCATCACCTGCGCTTGCGGTGCCGTTCACGAGACCGCCTCGACGCGTGGCTCGTTCACGGTTGAAATCTGCTCCAAGTGCCATCCGTTCTACACGGGTCGGCAGAAGCTCATGGATACTGCGGGCCGTATCGAGCGCTTCCAGCGCCGCTACCAGCTCAAGCCTGGCGCCGTGGCCGCGACCGAAGCCAGTCGCCCCGCCAAGCCCGAAGCCGTCAAGTCCGAAGCCGCCAAGCCCGAGGCGCCCAAGGCTGACAAGAAGCCCAAGCAAGAAGCCAAGCCCGAGGCCAAGAAGGCCGACGCAGCGGAGCCCGCGGCCAAGCCTGACGCGAAGAAGGCCGATAAGAAGCCTGCTCCTGCCAAGGCGTAGTTCTGCGCTGACCCTCTAGATCAAGCCGCCGGTCCGCCCTTTCATGTCCATCTTCGACAAGCTCGCTGAGGTTGAGGCTCGTTACCAGGAGCTGGAGGTCCAGCTTGCCGATCCCGATGTGCTGGCCAAGCAGAACGCTTTCCAGAAGCTGGCCAAAGAGCGCGCCGAGATCGAAGACCTGGTGGAGACGTACCGCCGTCTCAAGCAGGTCATAAACGATCTGGAACAGAACGCCCCGCTCCTGCGGGAGACCGATGCCGAGATGCGCGCCATGGCGCGTGAGGAAGAGCAGCGCCTGGGCACCCAGCGCAGCGAGCTCGAAGAGCGGCTGAAGGTGCTGCTCCTGCCCAAAGATCCCAACGACGACAAGAACATCGTCCTTGAGATCCGGGCCGGCACCGGCGGCGAAGAAGCGTCGCTGTTCGCCGCCGATCTGTTCCGCATGTACAGCCGTTACGCCGAGCGCAAGCGCTGGCGGGTCGAGATCCTCAACATCTCGGAGTCGTCGACCGGCGGCCTCAAAGAGGCCGTCGCGCTCATAAGCGCCTCATCCGGCGGCAAGGTCTACTCCGATCTCAAGTACGAGTCCGGCGTGCACCGCGTCCAGCGCGTGCCGGAGACCGAGGCGCAAGGCCGCATCCATACCTCGGCCGCGACCGTCGTAGTACTGGCCGAGGCGGAGGACGTGGACGTAAAGATCGAAGACAAGGACCTGCGCATCGAGGTCATGCGCTCCGGCGGTCCGGGCGGCCAGTCGGTCAACACCACCGACTCGGCGGTGCAGATCATGCACATCCCGAGCGGCATCATCGTGCGCTGCCAGCAGGAGAAGTCGCAGCACAAAAACCGCGCCACCGCGATGCGCATCCTGCGCACCAAGCTCCTTGATATCGAGCGCGAGAAGCAGGAAACCGCCGAGCGCGACGCCCGCCGCGCCCAGGTCAAGAGCGGCGACCGCTCCGAGAAGATCCGTACCTATAACTTCCCCCAAGATCGCATCACCGACCACCGCATCGGCCTCACCAAGCACAACCTGTCCAAGGTGATGGACGGCGACATCCAAGAGATCGTCGACGCCCTGCGCACCTTCTATCAAGCCGAAGCGCTGCGCGGCGAATCCCAGACTCTGTAGGCGGCGCGGCCAAGCGCGGTAGACCCGCGGGAGCGCAGTCAGCTCTGCGGTTCGTCGTGCAGCATGTGATGAAGGGACGGCGGCTCCCCGCGCGGCCACAGCGGGCGCCCGGTCGCCAGCGCGTTGAGGATCGGCTCGCGCAGCGCGCCAAAGCGCCCGCGGTCGCCGGAGGACAAGGCGGACACGAAGACCGCCTCGGCGCCGTAGGTGACAAAGCGGTAGAGCGCGGCGATGCAGCCGGCCAGCGGCTTTTCGCGGCCATCGGCCAGCACGGCGTGCACCAGCGTCGCCGGCCAGCCGGTGGCGGTGACAAGAGCGCGCGAGCTTTGAATCTGCACTCGCCACGCACTCGCGGCCGCGCTGGGGGTCGTTGCCAGCGCTTGCGGCAGGGCTGGCAAGAGCGCGGTCTTGAGCCGGCTGAGCGCGGCGAGCGGCCAGCCGCCGAGATCAAGCGGCAGCGGCAGCGACTCGCAGACAATGAGCACGGAGTCGGGCGGTCCCGGCGCTTGCTCCGGGCCGCTGGGAATCACGTAGCGCAGGTGCCCGGTCAAAAGCCCGCTCGCCGGCCCGGACAGACTCTCCGCCGTCCATCCCGCCTGTGCCGCTAGCTGCAGCTTCACCCGGGCACCATTAGATATACTCGAGCCCATGGTACCATGCCCGCCGTCTTGGACCGCCCACCGCAGTGGCGAGCAGACCGTGTTCGTGCTGCCGGCGGCACAAAGCGGCGCCCCACCGTACGGCATCATCCGCTATCGCGAGCGGGTGCGTCCGGTGCGGCGGATCTTGGATGCGGCGCAGAGCGTGGTGCTCGGCGACCCGGAGTTTGTCCCCGCGTCCTTCCTGCCCGCCGAGCTGCTCCAGACCGCGGAAGGCGAGTACGCGGCGCTCGTCACGCTCGACGGCAGCTACCGCGGGCAGCCGGCGCGGCGCTTCGTCGGCTCGGTGCTGACCGAGGATTTCGCCACCGAGCTCGATGTGCTGGCGCCGTATCCCGAGCGCTTCGCCGCCCTGCACAAGCTCGCCACGAGCCTGCTGAAGAGCGACCTGCTGCAGCTCGGCGTGCGGCCGCGGCGTTTTTTCTATACGCCGCCGCCCGGCTGGAACGCCCTTGTGAGCGGCCTTGTCGCCACCTACTACCCGCCCGAGTTCCCCCAAGTCCACGCCGAGCTGTCGGTCCCGCCGGCTGAGCCGCTGCGCCGCTCCGTGCTGGTCGTCTATGCCGCCATCACCCAGGCCGACGCCGCCGCCGGCCTTGTGACCGAACACGAGTTCGGCCCCGACCCGGTAAGCTCCGACCACGGCCTGCGCGGCCGCCAGTGGTACACCATCCTCAAGTCGCCTGCCCAGCTTCGCCTGTTCCGCTACGTGGTCCTGTTTCAAGACGAGCACTACACCTATACGCTGCGCCTCCAGAGCGACTCGCAGGCGCACCTGTCGGCGCAGCACAAGTCGCTGGTCGCCGTCTGCCGCTCCGTGCGGCCGCTGCCCGCCGTGGACGCGGTTACGGCGCGGCCGCACGTACCCGGCGGAATCTGGATCGACTAGAGGCGCTGCGCTCCGGCGCTCTGCGCGGCGCAAGCAGCTAATTGCAATGGCCCTGGAACATAAGTAAAGTGCCGGGCATGCACATGTCTCGACTCGGTTCGTCTGGTTATTTGCTCGGCGCGGTGACGTGTTTCAGCCTGCTCGGGCTGTCCGGCTGCCCTTCCTCTGAAAATGAGCGCAAGCCGGCACCTGCTGCGGCGCCGGCCGCCACTACGGCTCCCGCGACGGCGGCAAGCTCCGCGGCCGCGGCCGCTTCCGCGGCGGTATCGGTGCCCGCGGCCTCGGCGGCGCCGGCGGATCCGGCGGCGCCCGCCCCCGGAGATCTGCCCGCACCGGCGGATGTCGCCGCCGCGCCGGCGGATGCGCAGAAGACCGCATCGGGTCTTGCCTCCAAGGTCCTGCAAAAGGGCACCGGCAAGGAGCACCCCACGGCGCAAGACACGGTCGAGGTCCACTACACCGGGTGGATGACCAACGGCAAGATGTTCGACAGCTCGGTCAAGCGCGGCAGCTCGGCGAAGTTCCCGCTCAACCGCGTCATCAAGGGCTGGACCGAAGGCGTGCAGCTGATGGTCGTCGGAGAGAAGCGCCGCTTCTGGATCCCGGCCGACCTGGCCTACGGCAATAACCCGAGCCGTCCGGGCGGCCCGTCGGGCACCCTGGTCTTCGATGTGGAGCTCTTGAACATCCAGCAGGCCCCCAAGACCCCGCCGGATGTCGCCGCGGTGCCCAAGGATGCCAAAAAGACCGCCTCGGGGCTGGCCTACCGGGTGCTGCAGAAGGGCACGGGGACCGCGCACCCCGCGGCGACCAGCCAAGTGCAGGTCCACTACTCGGGCTGGACGCTCGACGGCAAGCTGTTCGACAGCTCCGTGGTGCGGGGCCAGCCGATCGTGTTCCCGCTCAATGAGGTCATCCCCGGCTGGACCGAAGGCGTGCAGCTGATGGTCGAGGGCGAGAAGACCCGCTTCTGGATCCCCGGCAAGATGGCCTACGGCGACCAGCCGACCCGTCCGGGCGTTCCCGCCGGCATGCTCGTCTTCGATGTCGAGCTTCTGAAGATCCTGCCGTAGGCGCTTCCAGGTCCGGAGCGGCGTGGCAAGTTGTCAAAGCGTCGCGGTGCGGCTCTGCCAAGTTGGCACAAGCCGGCCGCGAGCGCCGAGGCTTCTCGTCGCTGCGCTTGTGGCACTGGGCTTGCATCCTCACGGAACTCACGGGTTATACCGTGGGCAAAGGAACTTTCGATGTGGCAACGATCCGCACCCCTCCCTGTGAGTCGCGCCGGCCGGTCTATCCCGGCGGCACTGCGCCAGGCCTGTCTGCTGCTGCTGGCGTGCCTTGGCCTGTCCGCGTCCGGATGCGCGATGATTCGCACGATTCCGGGGACCAAGATTCCGGACACGCCGGTGCACCGCGAGCTGCTCGCCCGCTGCGAGGAGTACCGCGTGGCGATGGAGCAGCGCGACGCGCCTAAGCTTCTCAGCATGGCCGACCCGAACTACTACGAAGACTCGGGGACGCCGTCGGGGTCGGACGACTACGGCTATCCGGGGCTCAAGCACGTGCTGGAGGCCCGGCTGTCGGCGCTGCGCTGGCTGCGCTTCCTCATCCGCTACCGCGAGATCCACGTCGTCGGCGATCGCGCGACGGTCGATATGCGCTACGACATCAGCTTCCAGCTTCTCACGGAGGTGGGAGAGAAGTGGGAGCGGCGGCAGAACGAAAAGCGCTTGGAGCTCAAGCGCGAAGGCAACCGCTGGATGTTTCTAGCGGGCTACTGAGTTTCCGGCCGCCGCGCTGCGGGCGGCTCCTACGTGAGGACTTGCATGGCCAGCCAAAAGACGGTGATCTCGACGCCTGAAGCGCCTTCGGCGATCGGGCCTTACTCGCAGGCGATTGCGGTGGCGGGGGGGTCGGCGCTCCTTTTTTGCTCGGGGCAGATTGCGCTGTCGCCGCAGACGGGGCAGCTCATCGCGGGGGACGTGGTGGCGCAGACGGAGCAGGTGATGCGCAATGTGGAGGCGCTGCTGCGGGCGGGCGGGTGCGATTTCAGCCACGTGGTAAAGACGACGATCTTTTTGGCGAACTTGGCGGATTTTGCGACGGTAAATGAAATTTATGGGCGGCACTTTCACAGTGCGCCGCCGGCGCGATCGACGGTGCAGGCGGCGGGGTTGCCGCGGGGGGCGCTAGTTGAGATCGAGGTGATTGCGCAGCGGGGGTAGGGCGGTCGGCCCCACGACTTTGGGGTAGGAGGGGGTGGGGCGTTTTACATTCGCTGGACGGCGAAGACGCCTTGGATTTTTTGTAGGGCGCGGATGAGCTTTTGTAGCTGATCCGTGTCGACGACGTTGACCTTGAAGGTGTTGACGGCGCGCTTCTCATCCAGCGAGCGGCAGTTGGCTTGCGAGATGTTGATGCTGTGCTCGTTGAAGGTCTGGGAGATGAGGGCGAGGAGGCCGGGCTTGTCGGCGCAGACGACTTGCACGGTGACGGGGCGGGCGGTCTTGTGCTCGCCGTCCCACTGGACTTCGATGCGGCGCTCCTCGTCTTGCTCCATGGCGGTGGAGCAGACGCTGGCGTGAACGGTGACGCCGCGGCCGCGGGTGATGACGCCGACGATCGGATCACCGGCGACGGGAGAGCAGCACTTGGCAAAGCGCACGAGGACATCGTCTTCGCCGGCGACCTTGATGCCGGGCGGACGCATGCCGGGGGCGCGGCGGGCCAGGGATGCGGTGCGGCTGGGCGTGGGCTCGCGCGAGCCGAGGGGGCGGCGCTGATCTTCGGGGAGGAGCTGCTCGACGACATCGGCCGGCAGGAGCTTGCCGTAGCCGACGTTCATGAGCAGGTCGTCGACGCTCTGCACGCGCAGCTGGGCGGCGGCATGAACGAGATCGCCGGACTTTTCGACCTTGTTGTAGGAAAGGTCGTGCTTGCGCATCTCGCGCTCGAGCAGCTCGCGGCCAAGGGCCTTGCTGCGCGACCTTTGCTCGGCGCGCATGTAGTGGCGGATCTTGGCCTTGGCCGACGAGGACTTGACGAACTTGAGCCAGTCCTTGTTCGGCCGCTGGTTGGGCGAGGTGAGGATCTCGACGGTATCGCCGTTGCGCAGCTGGTAGCGCAGCGGGACGATGAGGCCGTTTACGCGGGCGCCGGAGCAGTGGTTGCCGACCTCGGTGTGGATAAGATAGGCGAGATCGATCGGCGTCCCGGCCTGGGGGAGGGACTTGACGTCGCCCTTGGGGGTAAAGACGTAGACCTCGTCGGCGAACAGATCGACCTTGACCGTCTCGATGAACTCGGTGGGATCGGACAGGGTCTTCTGCCACTCCATGAGCTGGCGCAGCCAGGCGAACTTCTTTTCGTCGTTCCCCCCGAGCGCCTCGACCTTGCCCTCCTTGTACTTCCAGTGCGCGGCGATGCCTTCCTCGGCGGTGCGGTGCATCTCCTCGGTGCGGATCTGGACCTCGATGCGCTCCGCCTTGGGCCCGAGCACCGAGGTATGCAGCGACTGGTACATGTTGGGCTTGGGCAGGGCGATGAAGTCTTTGAAGCGCCCGGGAATCGGCGTCCACTTGGTGTGCACCACGCCCAGGGCGCCGTAGCAGTCGCGCACCGATTGCACAAGGGCGCGGAAGGCGATGATGTCGAACAGCTGATCGACCTCGCGCCCGGTCTTGACGGTCTTTTGGTAGATCGACCACAGGTGCTTGGGGCGGCCCAGGACCTTGGCCGAGATCTCGTTGTCGGCAAGCTCCTTCTGCAGGACCAGGGACACCTCATCGATATAGGCCTGGCGCCCGGCGAAGTAGGTATCGAGCTTGGTTTTGAGCTCGCTAAATTCCTTGGGATAAAGGTACTGAAACGATAGATCCTCCAGCTCCACCTTGATCCACTGGATGCCGAGGCGGTTGGCCAGCGGCGCGTAGATCTCCATCGTCTCGCGGGCGATACGCTCCTGCTTCTCCGGCGGCATCGCCGACATCGTGCGCATGTTGTCAACGCGGTCGCAGAGCTTGATGAGGATGACGCGGATGTCGCGCGCCATCGCCAGCAGCATCTTGCGGAAGTTCTCCGCCTGCGCCTCTTCGCGCGTGTGCCAGGGAACTTTGCCGAGCTTGGTCACCCCTTCGACCAGGAACGCGACCTCGGTGCCAAAAAGCTTGCTGATGTCGTCGACCGTGGCGCTCGTGTCCTCCACGCAGTCGTGCAGGAGGCCGGCGCAGATCGAGCCGATATCGAGCTTGAGCTCCGCAATGACCGTCGCGACGCTGAGCGGATGGACGACGTAGGGATCGCCGGAGCGGCGGAACTGCCCCTGATGCGCGTTCTCGGCGAACGCATACGCGCGCTTGATCGGCTCCAGATCGGCAGCGGGCTGGTATTGGCTGACGCGAGTTAAGAGCTCTTGCAGCGAGACCACACGGTCAATCTACGCCCGCACTCCAGACGAAGCAACGTGGAAGCCAAAAAGGAGCGCCGAGGTTCCGGTAGACAAGGGCAAATGTCGTCGCCGCCGCCGCTTGCTCCGGGTACCATGGCGGGGTGACGGCAGCGGCATCCGGTGGACGCATGCGGGCAAGTCGCGGCGCCGCCGGGCTCGCGCTGTTTTTGCTGGCGGGCGGCTGTGTCCCGCGAGCCGCGGAGCCGGCGGACGGACCTTGGGCGGATGCGGCCGCGGACGCGGCGCCGGCGCCTTTTTCTGGACGGTCGGCGGACATGGCGCGCGATGGCGGGATCGGCAATGAGCCGCCGGCGCTACTCCTGCGCGCCGCCGAGCTGTCGTACGAACAAGGGGAGCTTGGGACGGCGCGCGCGCTGCTCGACTTGGCGCTTGCGGCGATCGCGCGGGCGCAGCCTGGCGCGGCGACGATCGCGGTGAGCCTGGGAGCCGGGGCGACGGATCCGGACTTTGCGGATCTTGGTACCGCAAGCGGTGCGGATGCGGCGATCGCGGCAAGCGGCGAGCGCGCGGCGATCGCGCACGGCCGACTCCTATCGGTGGTGGAGCTCGACGGCGGCTATGCCCTGCGCCGCCTTTACCGGCATCCGCAGCGGCTGCGCCGGGTGGTTGCGGATCGCTCGGGCCAGCGCTTTCTGACTCTTGCGGATGACGGGGTCGTGCGGCTCATCGCCGCAACGGGCGAGCCGGGAGCGAGCTGGCCGCTCGCCGCGCCCGCCGATCCGGCGCATCCGGGGCGACTGCGGCACGAGTCGGCGTGGCGGGCGCGGTGGCTCGACTTCAGCCCGGATGGCCGGTTGGTCTTCCTCGCCGACTGCGGCAGCGCGGCGGGCCCGGACTGCCCGCTGCGCCGCCTGCGGGTCTTTTCCGCCGAGCGCGGCGAGCTGCTGCAGACCTTCGTCCAGGGGGAGCAAGAGCTTCTGGACTACGCCGCGACGCGGGACGGCACGGTGGCGCTGCTGTTTGCCGGCCGGCCGCCGCAGCTACATGCCGCGGCATCCGGCGGCGCGCTGCCGCTCGCAAGCTCCGTACGTAGCAGCGCCGCGGCCACCGCCTGCTTGTCCCGCACGCGCATTCCCAGCGCCAGCGAAAGCCCCATGGTGGTCTCCCCGGATCGGCAGTGGCTGGCGACGCTTGCGCCGCCCGCGACCGCGTGTCTGTGGTCGCTGCGGGAGCGGCAGCTCGTCGGGGCAGCGGTGCTCCCGCCGGGGCCGCCGGAAGCCTGGCGCCTGGAGTCGCTCCTTGGCGATCAGCGGGCCGCTACGCTGATATTGAAAAGCGAGGAGCGCGGTCGCGGGCGGCGCGGCCTCCTCATGGATCCACAGACTGGCCGGCAGCTCACAACGCTCAGGGGCCTGGCCGCGGTGCTGCCGCTTGACGACGGCGGCGCTTTGCTGACGGGCCGAGCGGACGAGGGCGGGCCGCGCGCCAACGTGCAGCTATTCCGCTTCTCTCCGGAGCGGCGCCTGCAGCGCCTTCCCGGCACCGATCGGCTCCTGCCGCCGTGTCTGTTCGCGTCTCCGGATGCGGTGCAAGGCGATGGCGGCCAAGCTCTGTTTTCGCCCAGCGAACCAAGCGTCCATCCGGACTGCGCGCCGGCGCTGGTTGCGCTGTCGCCTCCTCTGCCGGCGCGGCTGCGGCGGGTCTTTTTACCGGGGAGCGCGCCGCTTGTCGCCGCCGACTTCATCGATGCGCAACGTCTTGTGATGATCGACGCCGCGGGCCGCATGCAAGTGCTGCGGGACGCCCGATTGGAATATGCGAGCCCGAAGGCCGCCGCGGCGGTGACCCGGATCGGCTTTGCCGCCCCGGAAAAAGGCGCAGCGGCGACGCAGCTTAGTGTGGAGACGGCGGACGGCAAGACGCGGACGCTGTGGCTTGTGACCGGACAGCTGCGGCTCCTTCCTCCGGAGCACGCGGCGCCGGCGCGGACCGCAAGCGACACCGCAGCGCAGGCCGCTGCGCCTTCTGGAAACCTGCGCGCCGAGGTGATAGGGGACAAGCGGTCGCAAGTCGTTCTGCGCTCGCTGCCGGGTGGTCAACTGCTCTGGCAGCTGGTGCCATCCGGGCTGGCCGCGATCAGCGCGCTCGGCTTTTCTCCCGACAGCAGCGCGCTCCTAATCGGCGGCTCCGGCGGGACGGTGATCTGGCTGCGCACAAGCGATCACCGCGAGCTCGTCCGCCTGCAGCTGGTCGCGGCTGCGGCCAAAGACGGCGCCGTGGCGCTTTATCCCGACGGTCGGTTCGAAATCCAGGGTGAGATCGAGCACCCCGCCGACTACGTCTTCTGCCAGGCCGGCACCTATCCGATTCCCTTCCCGCTGTGCGCCGATCGCCTGCGCGCTGCGGGCCAGCTCAAAACGGTGCTGTCTCCCTAAACACCGATCGTTCCCCGCTTGGCGGCTCAGCGCGCAGCGGCCGCGCTGCCGGCGTTGATGGCGGCGGCCAGGCGCTGCATCTCTTTGGGAAAGTGGCCGCTCAAAAGGAGGTTCGGGCCGTCGATCCTGGCCTTGATGACCGGCGCCGCCAGCAGCTTGCCGGCAAGAACGATCGCCATCTTGTGACCGAGGTGGCTGCCGCTAAACGCCGCAAACCGCGCCGCCGCCGCCGCCCGCAGGTGCACGCTGAGCGTGGGGTTTTCCCCATCGGTGAAGGTTGCCTGATCAAGGTCCGCCGCGGTCAGGATCGGCGCCGCCGCCAGCGGCAGCGTGCTTCCGTCATCATCGACGATGCTCCGGCCTCCCGCGGGCTCCACCAGGAAGAACTGCAGCTGCGAATCAGCGGCGGCTTTCACCCCCGCGCCGGCGGTCTCCGCCCACGTCAGGCGCGGACCCGGCAGCGCGGAGATCCCAAGTCCTCCTGCAAGTGAGATGAGGCCAAACGCGGCGAGGGTAAGGATCGGACGACTCTTTCCAGAACTAGTCTTTGCCATGGCGGAAATCCTCCTTGCGACAAGTGAGCGCGCGATATAGACGCCGCCGCCGCTTGGCGCCGCAGCGGGCAGAATCCGGGTGGACAGGTCGAGCAGCAGCTGCCCGTACTCGCGCCGCCCGACGGTGGGATCGGCCAGCACGGCTTCGTCAACGGACAGCTCCATCTCGCTGTCGAAGTGGCGGGCCAGCATGCGGACAAACGGGTTAAACGGGACGAGCGCGCGGATAAGCTCCATGAAGGCGCACAGCACCGGGTCGTAGCGGCGCATGTGCACCGCCTCATGGCGCAGGATGAGCTGCAGCGCGCGGAGCTCCAGATCGGCATACACCTTTTGCGCGATAAGGACCTGCGGCCGCAGCCATCCCACCGTCGCCGGCGGCAGCTCCCCGTCATGCAGGAGCACGGTCTGCCCGCCGGGCAGCACCCGCGCTTGCGCTCCCCGCACGAGCCGCTTCATCCGGTACGCCGCGCGTCCCATACCCACCACGCAGCGCCCGACCCACAAAAGGTACAGCGCCGCGAGAACGGCCGCCGTCCGCGTCCACAGCGATGCGGCGCCGGCTGCCTCGGCCGCCGCGGCGAATCCGAGCGGCAGCCGCGCCGTCACCACGAGCGGCGCGGCGAGCGACGGCGGCAGCGGCGCCAGGCGCTCCGGCAGCCAAGTCAGCGCCGGCAGAACCCACAGCGCCAAAAGCGACAACCGCAGAAACAGAAAGCGATCCGTCGCCGTCCGCAGCAACCGGCCCAGCCCGCGGTAGCTCGCCCATAAAGCGGCGCTGAGGAGGAGCTGCGCCAGGACGAAGCGCCAAACGCCCGCGCTCAGCACCAACGCCGCGGCGCTCACAGCTTCTCCAAGAGCTTTTTGAGCTCCGCCCGTTCCTTGTCATCGAGCGGCTCGCTCTTTATGACGTTTACCGCCAGCGAGAACGCATCGCCGTCGAAAAGTCCCGCTAAGAGCCGCTTCAGCTCGCGCCGCTGGTAGTGGGGCTTGCGCAGCACCGGGAAGTACAGATGCGCCTTGGACTCCTTTTCGTGATCGATGTGGCCCTTTTGTTCCAGGGTCCGCACGACCGTCAAAAGCGACGTATAGGCGGGCTTGGGAGTGCGCGGCAGGCGCTCCAGGATCTCGGCCACCGAGAGCGGCGACTCCTGCCACAGGATCTTCATGATCGCCAGCTCATGCTCGGTGAGCTGCGGCGAGCTCGGACGCGCCATGGGTTCTCCTACTAATTAGCTAGTAGGTTAGTCACGCCAGGGCGGTTTGCAACTAGTTAATTAGGAGAAAATGCCCGCGTCCCTACGAGCTCTTGATCGGCAGCGCGAGCGACTGGATGATCGGTCGCCCCGGATGGCGGTCGCGCGCATCGGGACAGCGGCGCAGCGCCGCCGGCAGGACCTCGCGGCTGAGCAGCACGCACAGGTGGGTCTGGCGATCGAGCGCCGGCACGAGCATGAACGTATCGCCGCCCGGCACCCGCACCGCCCCCGCGGACAGCTCGACATCCGCTTGGCCCACGCCCGGATACAGGCTCCCCACGAGCCCGCCGCGGCGGTGGACGACGTAGACGTGCGCCGGCTGCTCCAGCACCAGATCGATCGCGAACACCTGGCCGGCGCGCAGCGGCTGGCCCGCCGGCACCGCCGTTACCGTTCCGCCGCTGTCGGCCGCGACAAGCTGCGGCCGCGCCGAGACGAACACGCCGCTCCCGCCCTGCGGCGGCTGCGTACACGCGGCCGATAGCAAAAGCCCGAGCCCATACGCCAGACGCATCTTAGATCGCATAACTCCCCGCATAACTTCCTAGGATACAGGATCGCCGGCGCCCATCCTGGCTCGTCTTACTGGCCGGTCGGCGCGGCCGGCGGCGCAGCTCGGCAAGCGGCTGGCCTCGCTGGGAGTTCCCGTCTGCCCGGCGGGGCGGATTCGCGATACACTAGCAGGTCATGGATCCGGTCATCATCGGGCCCCTGGCGCTAATCGCCACGATCGGCCTCCTTGTCCTTATTAAAATCATCACCTCGGCACAGAAAAGGAAACCCGGACCGCAGAAGCGGGTACGGCTGCTCATCCACTCGATAAACGACGACCGCTGCACCGGCTGCGACGCCTGCGTGACGGTGTGTCCGACCGGCGCTTCCTTCAAGCGCGCCGCGGACGGCATCGTCCTGATCGGCGCCCACGCCGGGGAAGGCTATTCGCTGCGGAAGTGGCTCGATCCTTCGCTCACGGACGAATCCGACGTGTTCGCCGTCGACCCTCGCGAGCTGAAGGACGTGCGCACGCGCACGACGCTGGTGGGCGGCGCCGTGCGGTTCGCTTCGTAGGGGACGCCGCGGCTACCCGGCCACCGCGCGCCGATACAGGTGCCACGTGGCGTGCCCCAGCACCGGCACGACCACCGCCAGCCCGACCGGCAGCCCCTGCCCTCCCCCCAGTGTCCCCTCGGAGCTGCCGCGCGGGATGGCGGCGGAGCGATATTGTGATGGATCAGTTTGGGGCATGACCTGGGGCTTAGTGCGGGGCAAGGTCGCGTAGTGGCCTGGTCTAACGATGCCTTCGGATGGGTTTAAGTCGTGGGATTAAAAGTGTGCGAGTGCCTATGGAACAATTTGGATCGTGGCTGCGACAGATTGCGATTACGCCGATTGGCGTGCCTTCGCGCAATAGAGGGATTCCGAGCATGGTGCGGAAGTTTCCGCGCTTGATCGATTCGGCC
>CALFML010000694.1 GCA_937879845.1 uncultured Myxococcales bacterium | reverse complement strand
CGGTGACGACGGCAGTGGTGGTCGGAGTGACGATCGGAACGCGCAGCCCAGCGCCGCCGCCGACTTCGGAACAAGTGCTCGGACCGTTTGAGGTGGTTTTTCCGCGCTAGCTGGCCTTTCGCGATTCCGGTTCGCTGTGTTAGCGTGCGCGCCATGCGTTCGCTTCTTCGTCGCGCACTCCCGCTGCTTGTGGCGGCCTTTGCGCTGGTCTTGGCCTTGCGGGGCATCAATCTGCGCGAGCTGGCAGAGATGACCCGCGACGCGCCGCTGCTCTCGCTGCTCGGTTTTTCGGCGCTGATGGTGCTCCTCAACTGCGCCGCCGATACCTTCGCGATGTATTTTGTCTTCAAGTGGTTCGGGATGACGCTGCGCTTTTCGGAGCTGTACATCATCCGCGCCGCGACGTACACGCTGGCCGTCATCAACTATCACGCCGGGCAGCTCGGAATCATCGGTTACCTGCACCGGGTGGGTCGGGTGGCGCTGCCGCGGGCCAGCGCCTACATCCTGTTTATCGTCGGGGTGTGGGTGGCGCTGCTGCTGCTTTTTGCGGGCGGGAGCCTGCTGCTCGGGGGGGCCAAGGCGCAGGCGATGGCGCCGGTGCTGGGGGTGTTCCTGCTTGGGCTCGTGGTCTATGCGCTGCTGCTTCGCTGGCCGCCGCGCTTCCTGCGACAGGGGCCGCCGCCCCAGGCCGCGGCGCTGACCGCGACGGCGCCGCTGCTGGTTCGCCTCGGGCGGCGGGTGTGGTACAGGCTGTGGCGGATCATCGGCAAGCTGTGGGCGCCGCTCATGGAGGCGGGGCTTGTCGGGCACGCGCGGGCGATGCTGGTCCGCCTGCCGCACCTGGGGGTGCTGCTGGTCTGGCACTTCATCGCGCTGCGCTGCTTCGATGTGCAGGTGCCGGTGCACGTGGCGGTGCTCTACCTGCCGGTAGTGTTCGCGGTGGCGTCGCTGCCGATCAGCGTCCAGGGGCTTGGGACCTCGCAGGTGGCGGCCAAGTACTTTTTTACCGAGTTCGCGGCGGCGGGAGAAGAGTCGGTGCTGGCCTACAGCCTGTCGATGACGGCTATTTCGACCGCCAGTAACCTCATCATGGGCTTCCTGTTTCTGCGGCGCGGCGCACGGCTGGGCCTTGCCGACATGGCCGAGTCGGCGGCCCGCGGGCTTGATAGCACCCCGGATGCGTCGACCAGTAGCAGCGGTTAGACGCGATCCGCTGCGCAGAGCGCTGGCCTCTTTCAGAAGAGGTGCTTAAATTCAAACACGGTGACGCAGAGACGGACTAGGCGACAAGTTCGTTCGGATAGTAGGCTAAACCATGGCCTGACGCGCTGTCCCACACGCCTCAGGTCAGTCGGATCCGCTCCCGCATGCGCGCGGTCCGATCGGCCGCGCCAGCCTGCCTTACCGCCGAGAAAGCAGTGATCGAAGCATGGCATTTTTTCCAGCACTCACTCTTCTGGCTGTTTTTTCCCTCCCCAAATTAATGGGCGTTCCGGACGGGGCTCCGGATAATGGCGGCGGCGGCAGCGGACGACCGCCCCCCTCCGTGGTGGTTCTAAAGAGCGGCCGGGTTCGAGCGTTTCAAGACGTGGCCGACGCATTTCAGGACAACTGCCGGGTGCATGTGCAGCAGCTGTACATGCTCGATGGCAATAGCTCACCGGGTCCGGCGCGCGAGCAGCTTCAGGTCGCCTTCCAAAGTGCGCGCGTACTCGTGGCTGTCGGCCAGCCGGCGATTGAGGTCGTAAGCGGCATGCGCGCCCACATCGTGTATGCGCTTGTGCCCGATCCGCCGGCCGGGGTCATCGGGACCAACAGCATCGCCGATCCGCGGGCCGTGTTTCGCGCCCTGGCGCTGCTTCAGCCGGCGATCCGCCGGATCGGCGTAGTGTACTCCCCACGGGCCGGCGCGCGCGTCCAGCTCGCCCGGCTGGCAGCCCGTACCATGGGGATCGAGCTTGTCGAGCGCATGGTGCAAAGCGGTCCGGAAGCGATCCGCGCCATGAATGCGATGGTCGGGGGCGGTAGTGAACTGGGCACGAGCGTGACCGTGCTGCCGCCCAATCCCAACGTGCACGGCGCGGATGTCGGGCCGCTGGCGATTGATGCGATGTGGATCGGCGCCGATCCGCAGCTCATCGACACGCAGGTGACCCATTTCCTTATGGAGATGCAGCTCAAATGGAAAGTCCCGGTGCTGACCTGCACCCGGCAGCAGGTGCTCTCCGGAGCGCTGCTGGCGGTGGACTGGTCACCGGAGGCGGTCGGCCGTCATCTGGCGTGGCAGGTCAACCACCTGCTTGACGATCCCGATCACCTGGATCCGGTGATGCGAGATCATCCGACTTCCTCGCCTGATGTAGTCATCAATGCGCAGACGGCACGGCGCCTTGGTATCTCCCTGGATCAGGTTCGGGGACTGCCGGGGTGGAAGATCTACGAATGAGCGGAACCGGGGACACCCGGGAAGGCGGCGCGCCACCCGGCGAGTCGGCCCTTTTGAGCGGCGACACCACGGCACCGCTTGCCGGCAAAGACCTCGCCCCGGCGGAGCTTGGGTCAGAACCAGCGCCGAGCAGCCAGCGATCGCCGCACCACAGTAGCGTGGAGCGCGCCGCTCTGGCGGAACCCAGCACGCAGAGCGGGCCGCGCGGCAGCGCCTTCGATCGTCCCGCCGCCCAAGTCGAACCCAGTAGCGAGAGCGCACCGCGCGGTAGCGCCTTTGATCGTCCGGCGGCGCAGACCGAGCTGCATAGCCAGAGTTCGTCGCGCGGCAGCCCGTTCGAGCGGGATTTTTTGCGCGACACGCGCAAGCGCGACGCCTTGGCCCAGCGCGAGACCCTGCCAATCGCCCGTCCGCCGGACACCGACGATACGATTCCGGACCGCATCCACCCCTCGGACCAGACGAGCGAGATGCCGCTCGGCGGACTGTATGGGGATGCGCACGAAACCAGCGGCTGGGGCAGCATGCTGCTGCGTCGGCGCAGCAGCTTCTTCCGGCAGGTCTTCTTCTGGCTGCTCGGGATGTCGCTGCTCATGTCGATCGGCTCGGGGGCGATTTACTACAGCCGGCAGCTGTCGTTCATCGAAAAGGATCGCACGCAGCGGGCGCACCTGCTCCTTGGATACTTGGCGACGCAGTCGCAGCTCGGCGCGTATGCCGGCGACCGGTCGCTGCTGTCCCACCCGGTGCGGCGCATGGCGGATGAGGAAGACGTGGTCTTCGTCGCGGTCTACGACGCCCGCGGCCGCGAGCTGATCAAGACCTCGGCGCGCTCCGGGCATTCGCCGCCGGAGCCGCCAAGCGGCCTCTTACAAACGGTCTTGGCCGAGGGGGGCCACGAAAATGAGTCCGCCCGCGATCCCTCCCGCGATCTGTTCGAGCAAGGCATCTCGCGCCGGGTGTGGCCGATCCACAACGAGGCGTTCAACTGCACCGATTTATACGCTGCCATCGTCATCAGCGAGCGTGGCACCCCCGGCGTCGCCGCCTACGTCAACCCGAGCGACCGCCTGACCCGCGACCGGGTGGTGGGGGTCGTGCGCGTCGGCTTGTCCATGGAGTCGGCGGCGGAGCGGCTCCATGAAGTGCTGCGCTGGGGGGTGGGTCTGGGCCTGCTGCTCTTGGCGGTGGGGGCCGGCGCGGCCTACATCATTGCCGGGCGCATCAGCGTGCCGATCTTGGATCTGGCACGCGGGGCGGATGAGATCCGCAGCGGTAACCTGTACCCACGCATCGCCGTGCGCCGCTCGGATGAGCTGGGACTCTTGGCCGAGTCGTTCGTGCGCATGGCGGAGCGGCTGCGCGAGAGCATGTCGGCGCTCAGCCAGCTTAACCGCAACCTGGAGAGCGAGGTCAAACGCCGCACCCGCCAGCTGCGTCTGGCCTATGCGTTCACCTCGGTTCTAAACTCACCGATCGATCGCAGCGGCGACGCGATGGACGCGGCGGATCTGACGGTGATGCTCGATCAGGCGTTGGCGGCGCTGGTCGAGGCGACCGGCACGCAGGGCGGCGGGGTGTTCATGACCGACGACGTCAGCGAGACAGAGCTTCTGGTCCGCGCCGCCTACGGCGTCTCGACGCATACCTTGGGCCCGGCGCCGGTGCTGAAAGATTTCCTGGCCGCCCGGCCGGTCGGGGCGGATGGCACGCCGATCCCGATCCATGAAGTCGTGCGGGTGATCGGCAGACGGCTTCTGGTGCCGCTCGTGTTCCGCAACCAGCCCCTTGGCCTGCTTGTACTTGTAATGACCTCCAGTGAAACGCCGGATCCGTCGCTGGTGGATTTCATCCGCCAGGCGGCGGCGCAGCTTGCCATCGCGGTCAGCAATGCCCGCGCCTACGCCCGCGTCGGCCGCCTGGCGCATGAGCTGACCCAGCGCAACGAGACGCTGGCGGCGCAGCGCGATCAGGTCAAGGCGCAGCGTGACCAACTGGAAGAGCAGCGCAACCAGCTGGAAGAGCAGCGCAATCAGCTAGAGCACCAGAGCATCCAGCTCCGCGTCCAGCGCAACCAGCTGCGCGAAGTGAACCGTCTCAAGTCTGAGTTCCTCGCCAATGTCTCGCATGAGCTGCGTACGCCGCTCAACGCCATCATGGGGTACTCGGAGCTTATCCGCGACGGGCTTTACGGACCCATCACCGCCGACGCCGAAGATGCAATCTCCGGCGTCCTGGCCTCTTCGTCGAACCTCCTGCGGCTCATCAACCAGATCCTCGATTTGTCGCGGATCGAAGCCGGCAAGATGGATCTGCTCACCGAGTCGATCGATCTGCACAGCGTGGTGAGCTCGATCATCAAAGAGGCGGAGGCGATGGGCCGCGACCGGCCTTACCATGTGCAGCTCCACTGTCCGCCGGAGCTGCGGCTTCAGACCGATGCCGCCAAGCTGCAGCAGATCCTGACTAACCTTGTCGCCAACGCGATAAAGTTCACCGTCCAGGGCTCGGTGGAGGTCACGGTCTCCGAGGATACGGCGCGGCAAGAAGTGCTCATCGCGGTGCGCGACACCGGTATCGGCATCCGGTCGGAACACTTGGAGCTTATCTTCGAAGAGTTCCGCCAGGTGGACGGCAGCTCGACCCGGCGCTTTGGCGGGACGGGCTTGGGTCTGGCGATTGCTCGACGGTTGGCTTCGATGCTGGGGGCGACCATCGAAGTAGAGAGCACGTTCGGGGTCGGGTCGTGCTTTACTCTGCGTCTGCCGCGCTCTCCGCTGATGATGCTGAAGCCACGACCGCGCAGCGATATCGACAGCAACCCGGTGATTGCCCCGCCGCCGCGCAATTTCCTGTCTGACCAGGCGTAAGCGAGTACCCCGTGACCACCGAGCCAGCCAAACCGCACACAGTCCTGCTTGTCGACGACGACATCCACAACCAGAAGATCTTCGAGACGGTCTTGCGCCACTCCGGGTTTCGCGTCCGCATGGCCGCCAACGGGGAGGAGGCGCTGCGCGAGGCGCGCGCCGAGCTGCCCGAGCTGATCCTTATGGATCTGTCGATCCCGGTGATCGACGGCTGGGAGTGCTCGCGCCAGCTCAAGGCGGATCCGGCGACGCGCCATATCATCATCCTGGCCCTGACCGCCCACGCCATGCGCGGAGATCAAGAGCGGGCGCTGGCGGCGGGCTGCGACGGCTATCTTTCCAAGCCCATCTCGCCCAAGAAGCTAGTGGAAGAGGTCAAGGTCCGGCTCAAGATGACGCAGTAGCCGGCCCGCGCCCAAAAGGGCTGCCGCGCCGGGCTACAGCATGATGCCGCGCAGGACGATGCTGGCGCAGGTGAAGTAGATCACAAGGCCGCTCACATCGACCAGGGTGGCGACAAACGGCGCCGACGCGGCGGCGGAGTCCAGGCCCAGCCGCCGCAAGACGAACGGCAGCATCGAGCCGCACACGGTGCCAAACAGCACCACGCCCACCAGGCTCATTGCCACCGCCAGCCCGATCATGACGAAGTGCGGACCATAGACGGCAACGCGGGTCGGCCACAGCACGACGCGGATGAAGCCGACGAGGGCCAGGATCGAGCCGAGCACGAGACCGCTTAGGACCTCACGCCGCAGCACCCGCGCCCAGTCTTTGAGCTCCATCTCGCGAATGGCCAGCGAGCGGATGATGAGCGAGGTCGCCTGCGAGCCGGAGTTGCCGCCGCTGCTGATGATGAGCGGGATGAACAGGGCGAGCACCACGGCGCGCGAGATCTCGGCTTCGAAGTAGCTCATCGCGGTGGCGGTGAACATCTCGCCGATGAACAGCACGAGCAGCCAGCCGGCGCGCTTGCGGATCATCTCGAAGAACGAGCTCTCGATATACGGGGCGTCCAGGGCCTCCATACCGCCGAGCTTGTGGATGTCTTCGGTGGCCTCGGCCTCGGCGACATCGAGCACGTCGTCGATGGTGATGATGCCGAGGAGGACGCCGCTGGTGTCGGTGACCGGGAGCGCGACGCGGTCGTATTTTTCGAAGGCGGCGACCACTTCTTCGCGATCGGCGGAGGCGAGCAGGCTGTAAAGCTGACCGTCATCGAGGTCCTGCACCTTGGTGCTGGGATCGGCCATGACCAGGGTGGACAGCTTGAGATCGTTTAGGAGCTTGCCCTTGTCGTCGGTGACGTAGATGACGTTGAGGGTCTCGCTGCCGCGCCCGTGCTTGCGGATATAGGTGAGGGCCTCGGCGGCGCTCATGGTCGGCCGCACCGCCACGTACTCGGGCGTCATGTGGCGGCCGGCGGAGTTTTCGCGGTAGCCGAGCAGCTGGCGGGCGATCTTCAGCTCGCTCGGTGTCAGGCTCGCCAGGGCGCGCTTGGTGACTTCGGGCGGCAGCTCCTCGAACAGACGCGTACGATCGTCGGGAGCCATGCCGTTGAGCAGGTTGACCAGCTGCTCATCGGCCAGGCTCTGTACGAGCTTGGTCTGCAGGTCGAGCGGCAGGTATTCGAAGATCACCGCCGCCGAGTCGCGCGGCAGGATCCGGAACACGACTGCGCTGTCCTGCAGCGGAAACTCCTCCAAGATCTCAGCGAGATCAGGCGGATCGAGCTGCGCGAACTCCGACCGCAGCGACTTCCAGTCCTTGTCGCGGATAAGCTTTTCGTAGTCTGGCTTGAGCAGAGTCCCCAGCATAGTCTTCTCGCGTCGGGGTACAGGGTAGCGCACATCGCAGCGCTACGGCCAGCCTAGAACACAGTGGTTTCGTCGGAAGGAGAATATTTCGCCGGACGGGCGGACTTGCCTGCGTGGAAGTGCCGCGGGCCGTCGAGTACTACGGCCCGCCGGCGGCTACTTGCTGCGGCGCTTTTTGCCCTTTTTGGTCGGCGCCGGAACGGATGCAGGTTCGCTGCCGCCGCCGCCGGCCGGAGCCGGCTTGAGGATTACGAACTCGACGCGGCGGTTCTTCTCCCAGCAGTTCTCATTGTGCTGCGTACACACCGGCCGCGTCTCGCCGTAGCCCTTGGCGACCAGGCGGTTTGACTCCACGCCTTTTTTCTCCAGGTACGCCTTGACCGACTGGGTGCGCTCCTGGGTCAGCCGCAGGTTGGCGTTGTCGTTGCCGCGCTCGTCGGCGTGGCCCTGAATCTCGACCAGCTCCAGCTGCGGGTTGCCCTTGAGCGTCGCCGCCACCTGATCGAGCAGCGGGAAGCTGACGGACTTGATCGCCGCCTTGCCGGTCTCGAAGTAGACCTTGTCGAGGATCAGGATCTTGCCGCTCGTGACCATGACGCGGCTCTTGTCGGCATCGGGGCAGCCGTCTTCGTCTTCGACGCCGTTATAGGTCTCGGGCTCGTTCGGACACTTGTCGAACTTGTCCGGAATGCGATCCTTGTCGTTGTCGAGCTCGGGGCAGCCGTCTTCATCTTCGAAGCCGTCTTTGTCCTCGGCCTGATCGGGGCACTTGTCGAGCTCGTCCGGGATGCCGTCCTTGTCGCGATCCTGGCCGTCGGGGCAGCCGTCCTCGTCTTGGAAGCCGTTCTTGGTCTCGGGCTCGTTCGGACACTTGTCATCGTTGTCCGGGATGCCGTCCTTGTCGTTGTCGAGCTCAGGGCAGCCGTCGTCGTCCTCGAAGCCGTCGCGGTCTTCGGGATCATCGGGGCACTTGTCGCGGCTGTCGGGGATGCCGTCGCCATCGCGGTCGGCGTCGATCGGGCAGCCGTTGTTCTCCGGCGGACCGGGGACGTTGGGGCACTTGTCGCGGCTGTCGGGGACGCCGTCTTTGTCGTTATCGGTATCGGGGCAGCCGTCCGAGTCTTCGAAGCCGTCGATGTCCTCCGGCTCATCCGGACACTGATCGACGTTGTCCTTGATGCCGTCGCCATCGCGGTCGCCGATGTGCGGCTCGTAGACGAAGCCGAGGAAGGCGCGGACCCGCGGGCTGCCGGTCTGCTCGCCGCCGTTGCCGTAGATGCCGGCGCCAGCGCCAGCGAGGAAGTAGGAGTTGCGGGCGAGATAGACCTTGAGCGCGCCGGAGGCCTCCAGCGGCAGCGCCCGCGCATTGCCGGTCACGTCGGCGTAGCCGTAGATCTCGGCCAAGATATCGAAGCGCTGCGGGACCACCGCGAACGACAGGCCGAGGCCGTAGGTGAGCTGCGTGCCGACGCTGCGTGAGAGGCCGGTTCCGCCCGGAGTGACGCCTTGCGAGCACTGGGTCGGCGGATAGGGCTGGTCGGCCGGGAAGCAGATATCGCCGGTGCCAAACGCCACACTCTTGCCGATGTCGGTGAACGTCTCGCTGGCAAACCGGATAAGGGCGCCGAAGTTGATCGAGGTGCGGAAGCGCCGCCCGCTGTCCCACTCGCGATCCAAGATGAGCTGCGGGCGCAGCGTCACGTTGCCTTCGCCGAGGAAGGTACGGTAGCCGCTGCCTTCGGCGAACTTGGAGATCGGCAGGTACACCGAGAGCATCGCGCCGATGCCGACCGGGTACTTGTCGAGGTTGAGGATGCGCCCCTTTACGTGCAGGGCGAGGTCGCCGATCGACACGTCGGAATAGCGGAGCGAGTCGGTCGTGCCGCCCGCATCGTTATAGCCGGAGCAGTTGCCGGTATCGCTGCCTTGGCACAGCTGGCGCTGGCCGATGACGATGCCGATGGGGATGCCGATTCCGACCTCGATGTACTTGAACAGGCCCAGGGCGAACTGCAGCTGCGGGGTGATCAAGTGATCGACGGAAAAGGTCCGCGTGTTGGCGATAGGGATGCTGCTGCCCGGATAGGCGGAGCCGGAGTCGAGCTGCAGCTGCAGCGGCTGGAAGGCCCAAGTCCCGACGAGCCCCAGCGAGAAATCCAGGTGCGCCAGCGTGCGCGAGGCATTTATGGTCACGTAGCCGCGCGAGTCGATCGCCGGCCGCCACAGCTGCAGGTCGTAGGTCGCCGTCCTGAAGTTGTTGCGATCCTGGGCGGCGGCTTCGGTGCTCTGTGAGAGGACCGCCGCTGAAAGTGCTGCGGCGATAAAGGTGCCGGCCTTCCGGGCGCCCCTTGAGGGCGTTGAGGCAGGGGACAGAGTCGCCGATCGTTGCATCGAAGATTCCTCCAGGCAGGCGGGAAGCGCCGATCCCTGTACGTAGAAGTGGGTCCTGTTATTGTTTCACAAATTAGTTGTTCATATAACTTAAATTTTCACGATTTGAATTCCAATAATCCCGGATGGAGCCTCGGTACAAAGGGGGGATAGCGGGCCTGCGGGGACGGAATGGACACCTGTGCGGAGTCGCGTACCTAGGTGAAATCCACCGAGTCTGCTTGCTGCGGCGCAGGGATCTTCTTTATTCTGTGTAATGAAGACCTGTGTCCTACATGACGGTGCATACCGCCAGATAGGCCAAGGGCTTTGGCTCAAGGAGCGACCCTTATGTTCGGCGGTTCGAATTGTTTCCCTGGCGCGGCGTCTCGTGGTCTAAAGGCCCGCGGTGCTGCGCTGCTCGTCAGCGCGCTGCTCCTTATGCTAGGGCCGGCGGCGCTGGCTGCGGTGTCTCCGGACCGCAACTGCAACGGCATTCCGCGCAGCTCCGAAGGCCCCTGCGTCGATTACTCGCAGAACGGCAAGAGCTGCACCCCCGTGGTCAGCAGCCCCATGACAAGCTGCGACGACTACCCCGCGGCGCATGAGGTCACCGGTATGTGCGGCATCGACTACGCCGTGGACACCGACGGTGATGATCTGGGTGACAGCTGCGACAACTGTCCGCGGATCAAGAACATCGACCAGTCGGACGCTGATAGCGATGGGGTCGGGAATCCGTGCGACAACTGTCCCGAGCTCGCCAACCCCGATCAGCGCGACAGCGATCACGATGGCATCGGCGATGTCTGCGACCGCTGTCCTTTCGGCCGCAATGACGGCCCCGATTCCGACGGCGACGGGCTTCCGGATGTGTGCGACAACTGCACCCGCGCGGCCAACGCCGATCAGAAAGACAGCGATGGGGACGGAGTGGGGGATCTGTGCGACAACTGTCCGACCGAGGCCAACGCCGATCAGAAAGACGGCGATGGCGACGGGGTAGGGGACTTATGCGACAACTGCCCCACGGTTAAGAACCCGGGACAGGAGTCGTCGGGTCAGGTGGCGCGTGACGGGCAGACTCTGGGTCTTATGTGCGTGCCGAGCCCCGTCGGGTGCAGCGCCAGCGTCGGCAGCGGTGATTCGGCCGCCGCATCAAGCTGGGGCACGATCCTGGCGATGCTGGTGCTGTGCGTAGGCTGGGCCTGGAGCAGCGCCAGTGCCCTGCAGCGGCCCCGCCGCTTCGGTCGGTACAGCTGAGCGGGCGATAGGGCGGCGGCCCGGCTGTCAGTCGAAAAAAGCCTCGGTGCGGATCTGGCGCTTGCGGTCGATGCCGCGGCTCACGAGCGAAGCTTTGAGCTCTTCGATCATTTTGCCGTTACCACACAGGTAAAACGTCGGCGTGCGCAGCGTGGGCAGGGCTTCGAGCACGGGGCCGGTGACGCGACCGCGCAAACGGGTCCAGCCGGTGCGCGGCTGCGACAAATATATGTAGGGCGAAAAGCGCGGGTGACGAGACTGCAGTGCGGCAAGCTCGTCTTGCCAGAATACCTCGTCTTCGCTGCGCAGGCCCCAGTACAGGCTGACCCGGCCCGGCTCCGGCCGGTCCAAGGTCTCGGCGAGCATCGGCAAGATGGGGGCGATGCCGGTGCCGGTGGCGACATAGATCACGTCGCCGCTGTGCGATAGCTCGTTAACGAAAAATCCCATGGGCCCGGTAAACCGCATCGAATCACCGGGGCGCAGGCGATCGAAAAACTGCGAGCCGAGCCCCTGCGGGATGAGCCGCAGCACAATCGCCAGCTCAGCTCGCCGCTGCGGTGGCGAGGCAAGCGAGTAGCTGCGCAGGATCGGGTTCTGGTCGTCATCGATTCCGACTTGGACGGATATGAACTGCCCGGGTCGAAACTTCAGCTCGGCCTCGCTGAGCCAAGGCGCCGCGGAGCTTGGGACCGGGCCCGCGGCTGCGGCCTGGCTCGGCGCCGCCGATGCGCCCGCAAGCCCCGCCACACCGGCGACGCCGGCGGGGAGCGAAAAGGTGAACTCGACGGTCTCACTGGCGAGGCTCCGGCGCGATAAGAACTTCGCAAGATGGATTCTGCTCGGCACGGGTGGTAAGGTAGCTCTATGAGTAAGAGCCGTCGAGAGTTGTGTGGGCTTGCCACACTGGTACTGCTGGCCGCAAGTCCGTTTGCCGGCTGCAGCAAGAAGGAGCGGAGCGTGCCGCCGGGGCCTCCGGGTCTGCCGCCCGTTGCCGCCGATCCCAATGGCCGCGTCCATCCCCCGACTACCACTCCTATGCCGAGCGATCACGCGCAGGCGCTGCACGGACGCTCCGAGCAGCCGGTGGATCCGCCGCCGGCGACCCCGATGATCCGCGGCAGCTTGAACCTGGCGGACAGCGTCAAGGCCAAGGTGCCGGCGGGCGGGACGATCTTTCTCATCGCGCGCGGCCTGTCGCCGACCGGCGGTGTTGGACCGGTGCTGGCGGCGAAGCGCCTCACCGTCGGGGCGTGGCCGCAGCCGTTCGAGCTGTCGGCAAGCGATGTGATGCTGGCCGGGACCTCGCTCCAGGGCAAGGTGGTCCTGGGGGCGCGCGTCGATCAGGACGGCGACGCGATGACCAAGCAGGCCGGCGATGTCGAAGGAATCTCGACCCCGGTCGAAGTGCCGGCCAGCGGCGTCGTCGTGCTGCTGGACAAGCTGCGCACCGAGTCCGCGGGAGCACCGTCGCCGCCGGGCATGGGCATGGGCGGCTCGCTGCCGGCCGGACACCCCTCTGTGCCCTCCAGCGGCGCCCCCGATTCACCGAGCGCACCGAGTCTGCCGCCAGGCCATCCGCCGATGGGCAAGCCGCCCGGGCATCCGTAAACCTAACCGTGCAATTAGGACGCGCACGCCTGGCCTTGCAATGACCGCAGTCGTGCACTACTGTTGACAGTTGCCGTCGGAGGCAGCATGCCCAAAACTACTGAGGACATCCAATCCTACCTGCTCAAGATGGACCTCCGCTACGAGGAGCCGCGCGAAGGCACCTGGCTTCTCAGCGGCCTGGATGGCATCGACAAGATCATCATCACCCTGGCCGGGCCGGTGGTCGTGTTCCGCGTCAAGGTCCTTGATATCCCGCGCCACAACCGCGAGGACTTGTTCCGCACTCTGCTGGAGTTAAACGCCACAGAGATGATGCACGGCGCCTACGGTATCGAGGGTGACGCCATCGTCATCTGCGACGCCTTGCAGCTCGAGAACCTCGACTACAACGAATTCGCTGCTACCATCGACGACATCACGTTGGCTGTGGCTTCGCATCTGAGCCGGTTGGCGAAGTATCACGATCACGTGTCGAACCGGTAATTTCCACTTTGTCGCGCACCTTCAACTCCAACACTAAGGACTCGCAATGGGGCTTTTTTCTCGTCTAGGGGCACTGATCAAGTCGAACCTCAACGACCTGATCTCGAAGGCCGAAGACCCCGAGAAGATGCTCAACCAGGTCCTCGTCGACATGAAGACGCAGCTGGTCGAGGCCAAAAAACAGGTCGCAGTTGCCATTGGCGATGAGAAGAGACTCAAGAAGCAGTGGGACGAGCAGCTCCTCCAGGCCAAAGAGTGGGAGCGCAAGGCGATGCTCGCGGTGCAGGCCGGCGATGATGAGCTGGCCAAGGAAGCACTGACTCGCGCCAAGGAGCACGAGGAGCTCTCGGCGCAGTTCGAAGGGCAGTGGGTCCATCAGAAAGACGCCGTCGACAAGCTCAAGAGCCAGCTGCGGGTCCTCAACAACAAGATTGAGGAAGCCAAGCGCAAGCGCAACATCCTCATCGCCCGCCAGAAGCGCGCCGAAGCGCAGAAGACCATTCAGACGACGATGGCGGGGCTGTCGGACACCTCGGCGTTCGATACGTTTGACCGCATGGCGGAAAAGATCGAAGCGATTGAGGCGGAGGCGGAGGCGAACAACGAGCTCGCCGGCGAGCTGCAGGGCGACTCGCTGAGCCAGCGCTTCAAGGCGCTGGAGGCGAAAAAGACCCCGGCCGACATGGCGCTGGCGGAGCTCAAAGCGAAGATGGGATTGCTGCCGGCGGCCGCTGCCTC
>CALFML010000693.1 GCA_937879845.1 uncultured Myxococcales bacterium | reverse complement strand
GCGAGCGGACGATCCGCGCCATGCGCGACGGCGCGTTCGACTACCTGACCAAGCCGTTTGATTTTCCGCTGCTGCTTGGCACCGTGGCCCGGGCGATCAAGCAGCGCTCCTTGGCCCAGACCTTGGCGGCCGCGAAGCCGCCGCTGTCGCGCGGGGGGCTGGTCGGCACCAGCGCGGCGATGCTCGCCATCTGGAAGCTCATCGGGCGCGCCGCGGCTTCGGATGCGCCGGTGCTGATCACGGGGGAGACGGGGACCGGCAAGGAGCTCATCGCCCGCGCCATCCACGACTACTCGCGGCGGGCGGCGGAGCCTTTTGTCGCGGTGAACCTGGCGGCGCTGCCGCCGGCGCTGCTAGAGAGCGAGCTGTTTGGCCATGAGCGCGGCGCCTTCACCGGCGCCACCGGGCGGCGCAGCGGCCGCATCGAGTAGGCCAGCGGCGGCACGCTCTTTCTGGATGAGCTGGGGGACCTGGAGCCGGCGCTGCAGACCAAGCTCCTGCGGGTGATGCAGGAGCGGACCTATGAGCGCGTCGGCAGCAGCGAGCCGCTGCAGAGCCGGGCGCGGGTGGTCTCGGCGACCAACAAGCCGGTGCGGCCGGGCGAGCCCGGTGCCTCGGTGCGCGAAGATCTGTACTACCGGCTGGCGGTGATCGAGATCGAGGTGCCGCCGCTGCGGGCGCGGCGCAGCGACATCGCGCTCCTGGTCGCGCACGCTCTTTCGGGCACGAGCTCGCGCGCGGTCTCCGAGGACGCGATGGCGCACCTTATCGCCTACCGCTGGCCGGGCAACGTGCGCGAGCTCATGCACGTGGTGCAGCGCGCCTCCGTGCTGTGCGGCGGCGAAGTGATCGACGTTTCCGATCTGCCCGAGGCGCTGCGCGAGAGCCGGCCCACCGCCGCGGACGAGCTGCCCGACGGCTTGACGCTGCGCGAGGCCGTGCTGCGCCTGGAGCGGCAGATGATCCTGCGGGCTCTGGCGCGGGCCGGCGGCAACCGCTCGGAGGCGGCGCGGCAGCTCGGCATCGGCCGGCCGCAGCTTTACGCCAAGCTGGAAGAGCACGGCCTGGGCGGTCGTAGCGAAGGAGAGGGGAGTTAGCCATGGGAGTACAGCTGCTCATGATGGTCGCGCTCACGGGCGCTTTGGCACCGGAGCGAGTGCTGACGCTGGCGCAGGCGCTGCAGACGGCCCAGCAGCACCAGCCGCAGCTGTGGCAGGCGCGAGCCAACGCCGAAGCCGCCGGGGCGCGCGCCGATGAGCTGCGGGCGCCGATCCTGCCGCAGGTCACGCTGAGCGCTTCCTACCAGCGCACCACCGCCAACTTCGTGGCGCGGCCGGGCACGGTGCCGTCGGCGTTTACGAGCAGCCAGTCGGGGACTTCGCTCGATACGTTCAACTACTGGAGCTCCGGCCTCACCCTGAATCAGTTCATCTGGGACTTCGGCCAGACCACCGACCGCTGGCGGGCGGCGCGGGCCACCGCGGAGGCGCAGAACCAGACCGCCCGCGCCGTCGAGCAACAGATCGTCGCCGGGGTGCGCGGCGCCTATTTCACGGCGCGGGCGCAGAAGTCGCTTGTGCAAGTGGCGCACGAGAACCTCAACAACCTCGAGCTGCACCTGAAACAGATCGAGGGCTTCGTCGCCGCCGGCACCCGCCCCAAGATCGATCTGGCGCAGGCGCGGGCGGACCGGGCAAACGGCCGGGTGCAGGTCATCTCGGCGGAGAATGCCTACGCGGTGGCCAAGGCGCAGCTCAACCAGGCGATCGGCGAGCCCGGCTCCACCTCCTACGAGGTGCAGGATGAGACACTGCCCGCGGTGCCCGGAGAGGACGGCGATCTGGCGGCGCTGCTCGATGACGCGCTGCGCGCCCGGCCGGAGCTGTTGTCGCTGGAGCGCCAGATTCGCGCCCAGGAGCTCACCGTTTCATCGGTCAAGGGCGCCTACGGGCCGTCCCTTGGCGCGACCATGAACCTGACCGATTCGGGGGTCGATCTGACGGGGCTGACGTGGAACTGGAACGCCTCGGTGAACCTGACCTGGGGGCTGTTCCAGGGGCTGCTCACCCGGTCGCAGGTGCGCGAGGCGCGGGCCAACCTCAGCGCGGTGCAGGCGCAGCGGGCGGGTCTTGTGAACCAGGTGCGGGTGGACGTCGAGCAAGCGCACCTGCAGGTGCGCGCCGCCAAAGCCACGCTGGAGGCGGTGGACGAGGCGCTCACAAGCTCGCGCGAGCGGCTGCGTCTGGCCGAGGGCCGCTACCAGTCCGGCGTCGGCAGCGTCATCGAGCTCGGCGACGCCCAGGTGGCCGCTTCCACCTCCGCGGCGCAGCGCATCCAGGCGGAGTACAGCCTGGCCAGCGCCCGCGCCGCGCTCCTCAAGGCGCTGGGCCGCGGTCTTTAGCGCATACCGCTAGAAGCCGAGGTCGAGCAGCGCCAGCGTGCCGATGCACATCTCATCGGAGGTCTTTTCGCCGTAGGTGACATCGCGCGGCGGCTGCCGCGTGCCGCCCAAGGCGGGCTGATTTTCGACGGAGTTATCAAACTCGCAGCGCAGCTGGACCTTGTCGCCGACCCCGGCGTAGACGGGGCGCTGGAAGCGGTAGGCGGTCTGCCAGTGGAAGTCCCAGGCCGGAATGTGCAGCAGACACTCCTTGCTGCCGTTTGCATGCACAAGGTCCATGTTGAAGCTGTGCCCGAGCAGGTGCATATGCGCCCAGGCGCTGTAGATAAAGCCCGGCGTGCTCTGCCCGAGCATCGGCGTGCCGAGCGGCGAGATGATGTCGCCGGTCATTCCCGCCGGCGTGGACTTGGCTCCGGCCGGCAGGAAGAACGAGTAATCCGATAGGTACATGACGTGCGGAATCTCCGTGACCAGGGTTCCGCGCCACAGGGTGACGGTGGAGCGATCGGGGGTCACCCCGTTTGTGTAGTTGTAGTGGTTCTGCAGCACCAGCTGCCAGCCCGGCGGCAGGTAAAACCCGACGGTGGGCCGCGGCGGGGCGAGCGGCGCGTCAAACCCCGGCACCCACAGCCCGATCGAGTACGCCATGAGCACCCCGGCGCCGCTGAAGCAGGTGTAGCCCGGCCCGGGATCGGCGGCATCGAGCTTCTTTATCGCATCGATCTCCGTCGGCGGCACCGCGAACACCGCCGCGTGGTGGACGATCTGGCGGTTGCCCGGCTCGACCGAGACCGCACTCACCGGCGCCAAGGTCGTAAGCTGCGGATCGATGAGGAAGCAGCGGTAGTCGTCGGACTCATGGTTTTGCGAGGTGTAGCTCTCCGGCATCGGGAAGCGGTCGGTCGGCGGACCGAGCGGGCCGTCTTTTTTCCCCGGCAGCGTTTGCGGATGCGCATCCCCGGCGGGCGCGCCGGCGGCGACCCAGCGGGCGATGAGCGCCCGCTCCTCCGCCGTCATCACGCGCGGGTCGTCGATCGGCGGACAACCACCTTCCTGAGCCGGCGGGAACGGCGGCATGCGCAGGCTGGCCACCGCCCCGGCGATCCAGTCCTTTTTCGGCGCGACATCGGCCCAGGTGGCAAGGGAGAAGGGGGCGAGGTTGCCGGGCTGATGGCAGGACACGCAGCGCCGCGCCATGAGCGGCTCCACGTCTTCGAAATAGGTCGGGATGTGGTTCGGATCGGAGCCGCTCGGCGCGTCGTCGCAGCCGGCAAAAAGGAGCGCCAGGGCGGCCGTGGCGACAGCAAAAACGGAGGCAGGGCGGTAATCCGGAGCGCGCGGCATGGTCATCCCTCCTAGCTCATTGCGGACGGGGGCCCGAGTCTACTGCAGCGCGGGGCGCAAGCTCCACTGCCGATTTGCCGCCGTCCGGAGCGCCCAAATCCCTCGACGGCGGCGGACCGGCGCGTTAGGGTTTGGGAATGCTCGGACGCGCGCTGCCTGGAAGGCTTGCTCCGGCCGCAAGGCTGGCTCCGGTGCTCTGCGCCGCGGTGCTCACGGGGCTTGTCGCCGCGCCGGCCCCCAGGGCGGAAGCGGCGGAAGCGGCGGCAGACAGTCCGGTGGCGGCGCATCTGCAGCGCGCCAACCAGCTGGTCGGGCAGGAGCAGCTCGATGCGGCGTGTGCGGAGCTGGAAGCGGCCTATGCCGGCTCGCGCGATCCGCTCTTGTGGCTGCGCATCGGCCGGCTGCGTCTGCGCATCAAGCAGCTGGAGGCGGCGCAGGCGGCGCTGCAGCGCTTCCTTGATGAGTCGCCGGCGCCGCACCCCGCCCTCAAAGCAGAGGCCCAGCGCGCCCTGCATGAGCTATCGCAGAAAAAGCTCCAGCCGCCCCAGCCGCCTCCTCCGCCACCTCCTCCCGCCGCGCACACCGAGGGAACGATGTCCCTCTACCACGACCTGCGCCTATTACCCATCGAGTTCCGCCCGCAGCGCGATAAGCGCCTCCTCAAGATCGGGGTCGGGCTGCTGGCCGGCGGGTACCTGTCGGCGGTCGTGGTGTCGCTGGGTTTGGCGACGGCGCTGGACCAGCCCGATGCACCGAGCGCGGCCGCCGACTACACGCTGCTCATTCCGGTCGTCGGGCCGCTGGTCTCCGCGATCGTCGCGCCGGCGATAAACGATCGCGGCAACGCCCGGCCGCTCATCTCTTCGTGGAGCTTGCCGTGGGCGCTGACGAGCGGCCTTGTGCAAGTCGCCGGCTTTGCGGTGCTCCTAAGAGGCGCCATTCCGCGCCGGGTGCCGGTGCTGGTCACCAGGCTGCAGCTTCTGCCGTACGCCGCGCCCGGCGGCGGCGGGCTGTGGGCCGGCGGGACGTTCTGAGCGCCGGGGTCAGAGATCCCAGATGTCGCTTATGGACGCCGCCGCCGCCGCGTTTTCCAGCGGCTCCTTGCCGAAGTTGTCGGTGATGAGGCGGCAGAAGCTGTAGTGATCGAGCCGCGCGGCGCAGCTTGTGCCGGGACGGACGCCCGGACCGAAAAACGCCGCAAAGACCTGGTTGCTGGCGCTGTACGCCTCATCCCAGGTCACGAACAGCACGGGGTAGCGGCCGCCCACCGGCCGATTGAACCAGGTGGAATCGGTCAGGCGCTGCATCAGCTCCCCGAGGTTGTCATCCGCCACGGACAGCGGTCCCGAGTGCGCGTTGTTCTTGTCATCGAGCCCGACGTACAAGATGCAGGACTCGGGGAGCGAGTTCAGATCGAGCTCGGTGACCTTGCGGTGCGGCGAGTGCATGTCGGCGAAAGGATTGTGGCGCGCCGCCGGCGAGCCCTTGAAGCTCCACACCAGGGCCTCGACGCCGAGGTGGGTGACGACGGTGGGCCTGGGCTGGTCGAGGTGCTCGTCGCGGGTGAAAAAGTTCCCGGCCACCATGCTGCGGTAGTTTGGTCCCGAGGGGTGGGTCACGGCAAAATAGCTTGTGAGCACGCCGCCGCGCTGGCGCAGGAGCTGATGGTTTGGCAGGTCCTTGACCTGCTCGATGCCGTGGTTTTCGCAGACTACCCAGACAAGGGAAGAGAAGTACTTCATGTCGGCCACCGGTCAGCGTGCGCTGCGCTGGCTCCTAGTATACACACCCGCCCCGGCAGCCACCGCCGCCGCGGACGGCGAGCGGACGGCCGACGCGCGGAGACAAGCGGCGGCGCAAGCGATGCAATTTCCTTGCTCCGCGCTCGGCGAGGAACCAAAATTGCCGTCGCAATCCGCTAGGAAGAGGCAGGAGTCGGCAAATGGCAGACTTGGGAAGGAGTCGGAAGGACTTACCGCGGCGGGCGACTCGGCTAGGGCTGCTTTTAGGCGTGGTCGCAGCGGCGCCGGCCGGCTGCCAGGAAGTCGGCAGCGGCGCGGTCATGACCTCCAGCATGTACGCCGACTTGAGCGTACTGGGGATGGGGGACGGCACGAGCCGCGTGCGGGCCGCGCTGCGCATCGGCAGCATGCAGTCCGCTACGTTCGTCGAGCTGCAGCCCGGCGACACCCTGACCGCAGTCTCGGGCGCAAAGACGCAGAAGCTGGAGCGCACCGCGGATCCGCTCGGCGGCTTTTACTATGCCGGCGCCTTCACGGGGGATTTGCCGGGCACGCCGTTCACCATTGCGTTCACCCGCCAGAGCGATGTCAGCGCTCCGAGCTCGCAGACGGTGCTGCCGCCGCAGGTGACGCACCTTATGCCGCTTGCCGGGACGGGGGTCTCGCGGTCGCGCAACTTCCAGCTCAGCTGGGACGTGATCGCCGGGGCGACCGGCGATTTGGTGGATATCTCGCTTTCCGGAACTTGCATCTTTGGGCTGTCGCTCATTGGTCAGCCCGACACCGGCCAGGCGGTGATCAGCGCCAACCAGATCAAGGCCGATCCGGCTGATCCGACGGCGACTTGCGACGTGCAGATCGTAGTCGCCCGCAAGCGCAAGGGCACCGTCGATCCGGCCTTCGGCGCCGGCGGAGCCTTTTACGGCATCCAGCAGAGCATGACCACGGTCAGCTGCAGTCGTTAATCCCCGCAAAGAGATAGCAGGTGGGGTCGGGACCCCGGCTCGGTGAACTGTAGATAGGGCCTGGCGGGGTCGGGACCCCGGCTGGACGACCTGCAGATGGGTACGGCGGGGTCTTTACCCCAACTTGGTGAACTGCAGATAGGCCTCATGGGGTCTTTACCCCGGCTGGGCGATCTGCAGATGGGTGCGGCGGGGTCTTTACCCCAACTTGGTGAACTGCAGATAGGTCTCATGGGGTCTTTACCCCAACTTGGCGACCTGCAGATAGGTCTCATGGGGTCTTTACCCCGGCTGGGCGACCTGCAGATAGGTGCGGCGGGGTCGCAACCGGGTCTGCCGCAGGTGCTAGGGCCTGCGGCAGACTGCGGAGGGATTGATTGGTTGGGTAGGGAGGGCGCGCTTACGGGGTGCCGCAGCGGGCGCCGGCGCGGCGCGAGGGGAAGGGGAGGTTGTCGATGCCGGAGAACTGCAGGTCGTCGAGCTCCCAGCCGGGGCCGCCGGCGGCCGGATCGGTGCCGACGCGGAAGCGCAGGCGGACGGTCTTGCCCTGGTAGGCGCTGCCGAAGTCGGCGAGCGTCGTCAGGTAGCTCGGGTAGCCGGCGCTTGTGCCGACGAAGGCGTTGCGGCCTTTGAGCGGGGCGTTCTCGCTCCACACCACGCCGCCGTAGCCGTTTTTGGTAAACGGCGTGCCGACATCCTTCCAGGTCGCGCCGTCGTCAGTGCTGATCTCGATGACGCCGGCGTCGTAGTTGTTGGTGGTGTCAAACTCGAAGCTGTAGCGGTGGCGCAGGGCGAAGCCGAAGCTGCCGCTCGTGCTGACCTGGAGGGCGGGGGAGATGACCCACTGATCCGAAGGCGCGGCGTCATCGGTGATCGCCCAGCGGCCGCCGAGCTCGTCGTGCAGCTGCACCCACGGCACGCTCTGATCGAGCTTGGTGTCGCCGCCGGTCGTCCACAGCGCCGCCGAGTCATCCATGCTGTCGCTGGCCGAGGAAGCGGCGACCAGATCGTAGTTTTGCACGAAGCTGCGCGAGAAGCTCACCGGCCCGGGCTTGGCGAGGTTTGCCGCATCGATCGACACGCGCAGGTTCACAACGACCTTGGACGGGGCGCCCTTGAGGGTGACCAGCACCGAGCCCATGGCCGACTTGAACGGACCGGCGGAGACGAACGAGATCGTGTTGCCGCGCGGGAAGCTCAGGGTGCCCGAGTCATCGCTGAGCGTCGCGGTGGCGGCGATCGGCAGGGTGCCGACGTTGCGCAGCTTGACCGTCACGAGGCCGATCTCGCCGTTATCGAGCACGCCGTCGTTGTCGCAGGAGCGCACGGCATCGTTGATGGTGATCGAGTCCACCGCGATGACGCCGCCGACGCTGAAGTCCTCGACGACGCCGACGTGGGTGGTGGAGCCGCGCACCGGGGCGGCGGCGAAGACGCCCATGCCGCGCTTGGCGAAGGCGCGGGCGAACAGCTCATAGTCCTGCGCGCTCTTGGCCAGCGCCGCCATGAGCACGGCGTCGCGCGCTTCGATCATGGTGGGGTTGACCGGGGTGAGCTTGAGCGAGGCGACCAGGTACTCGCGCATCGCCTGGCCGGCCTGGGCGACGGTGTAGCGGGCGGTGTCGCGGAGCAGCGCGACGTAGCACTCCCACAGCATGTTGGTCCACACCTCGCCGGTGTTGTGGACCTCGGCGTTGTTGCTGCCGTCCTGGCCGAAGGTGGGGGCGGGCATGGCGGGCAGCGGGTTGCCGTTGGCGATGTGCTTGAAGGTCAGCGGGTTTTTCGCCATATCCGAGGAGTACGGGTAGCGGCGGATGCCGTCGTAGGCGGCGTTGTTGCTCGGGCCTTCGGCGTAGGCGGCGGCGGCGAAGGCGCCGTTCCAGTTGACGTTGGCCATGTTGGCGGCGTCTTCGGCGCGGGTGGTCATGATGAGGGCGACGAAGTCGCTCCAGCCCTCGCCCATCGAGCGGCCTTGGTTGTTGCCCAGGCCGTTGGCGTTGCCGATGAGGCGGTTGGACAGGACGTGGCCCCACTCATGCGAGACGATCATGCCGTCGAGCGAGCTGTCGTTGTTGGCGATCACGGTGCGCATCGCCACGGTGACCGTCATGCCGGCGGCGAGCTTGGCCTTCATCGCCGTGCCGTCGTCGAGCGACACCATCATGGTGGGGATCGTCACCGGCATCGGCGGCGGCGGCGTCGCCGTGCCGAGCGAGCCGGGCACGCCGGCGACGTTGTTGAGGATGAGCACGCCCTTGGCGCCGGCCTGCTGGGCGTTGTAGGCCTTTATCTCGAAGGGGCAGGTGCCGCGGTCGATGGCCGCGATCTTGTCTTTGACCGCGGCGGCGTTTTTGAACGGCGTCTCGCAGCCGTCGCTGTTGCTCGTGCCCGCGCCGTCGTCTACGAGCACGAGATCATTTGTGACATCAAAGAGCTTGGGCCCGAACGCCGCCCGGCCGACCTCGTAGGAGCGCGCCAGATCCGTCGGTGCGGTGACCTTGAGGGCGTTCTCCTTGGGATCGAACAGGTACATCTGGATGCGCGGCGAAGCGCCGTCCGCCGGCGTCGAGGCGTTGGCGTTGTTGCGGCCGGAGTTGTCCTGCGACTCGGCTTTGATCGGATCGCCCGCGGTGCCGCCGCGGCCGAAGTTGTCCTTCTGCGGGTTGCGCGACTTCTCATCCCAGCCGGCGTCGTAGTAGGTGTCGTGCAGGTAGTTGACGATGAAGAAGAAGTTGGTGGTGACGGCCTGGATCGTCCGGCTGTTCGCCGCCGGGTCGTCCTTGGTGACGTCGATGTTGTAGTCGAACTCGCCGGCGGCGCTGGGCTTCAGCTGCACGTCGCCGGTGGACAGACCGTCGGGGGCGGCGATGTCGGCGTAGGCGGTGGCGTTGTTGCCGGTGGCCTCGGTGGCGGCGGCGGGGAGCCAGGGGTCGTTCTGCTTGAACGGCGCGTGCTCCAGCTCCACGACCTGCGACGGGATGTAGGTCAGCTCGGTGCCGTCGCGCTTGCCGGTCGGGTGCGGCGTGAAGTTGTTGCCGTGCGGACCGTCCCACGGGGTGAACGCCGGCCCCTTGTCGGCGAACACGCGGTACTTGTAGGAGTCGTTGGCGATGAGGTCGTTGTCAAACAGGATCGTGCCGTCGACCGCCGAGACCACGTAGGAGTGCATCGACGAGTCGGGCTGATCGTTGAGCGACAGATCGAGCTCCACGTAGTACGCCGGCACGAGCGCCTTGACGGTCGGGTACCACACCTTCTTGCTGCGCGGCGGCGAAGCGGCGCGGTAGCGCGTCCCCTCGATCGTGAAGGCGCCCAGGGAGTGGAGGCGGTAGCCGGCGTTGCCGGGGCTGCTGCCGGTGGGCTGCACTGCCGCGCCGGTCATGGCGCTGACGGCCCGGCCGACCGCGTCCTCGGCGCTCATGGCGAACTCGCTCGTGCTCGGACGGATCTGCGGCGCGAGGTAGCCGGTGGCGCCGAGCGGCTGCAGCTCGCGGTTCATCGCCACGTTGAGGCTGAGCCGGAATACTTCGACGCCGTCCACCTCTTGCTCGAACCGGGCGATGATCGCGCCGGTCCCGGTGTCGTGCACTTGATGCAGGCGCGCGGTCTGCAGCGCCGCGGCGGTCAGGCCGTAGGTCGGCGCGAGGCTGTTTAAGACTCGCCAGGCGACGGTCTTGGCATCGGCGCCCGGATCGGGCTGGGCATTGAGCCAGACGAACGTCGGCACCCCGAGCTGCGGCTCACGATGGGTGACTTGCGCTTCGATCGGAGTCGAAGACGCCGGTGAGGGTGGAGCGGCCGGCGGCGCCGAGCAGGCAACCGCGAGCAGCTGAGCGGCCGACACGCCGGCCAGAAGAAGAGGGGAGCGGGCGAAGGTGCGGGTCATGGGTAGATGGCCTCACAATTGAACCGGCCAAAGCCTACCAATAAAACTCAGTCCTTTTGCGTACAAAGCGAACTCTTCAGAACGGCGCCGTTTCCCTTCTTTATCCCCTCTCAGCGGCCGCTCTCACTCGGAGCCAACCAGCGAAGTAGCGGACGCGAGTAGACAAACGCTTGTCTGGGGGTTCGACATATGGTACCGCCTGCGCATCCAACATACATGACGTTACATGTCATCAAATCAAGGAGAACGCATGCGATTGTACCCCTATGTCCTTTTTCTCGTGGCCGCAGTGATGCCCGGATGCACTCACTTCCACACCAATATGCTCGCCGAGTCGATCAAGACCTTTAGCGGCAAGATGCAGGCGGCGCCCACCGACAAGATCTGGGTCACCAGCAACTCCGACAGCTCCTGCGACAGCGGCTGCCAGTCGCCGCTGACCTGCGGCGGCGGCGGCGGCGCCGGCAAGAAGCTCGGGGGCCTGTTCGGGGGCTTTGGCGGCCCGAGCTCCAGCGACAAGCTGGCCTACCAGGTCATCTCCAACTACCTGACCCAAGGCAAGAAGGCGCGCGTCATCGAGACCCACCGCCACAACTACGCGATGGAGCTCAAGCCCGACACGCACAAAAAGATCGACGCGCTCGTCGAAGGCAAGACCACCGTCTCCAGCATGTCGTGCGAGGACCTGTGCCTCCTAGACGAGGCCAAGAAGCGCAACGCCGACAAGGTGCTTGTCTACAACATCCTCAGCATGAGCGCGAACAAGCTCACCATCCACTACCGGCTGAGCGACGCCAAGAGCGGCACCGTCGAGGCCTCGCACACCATCTCGGTGACCCACCCGACCTCTTCGGACACGAGCTTCATCGAAGCGCCGTAGTCCGTCCGCCGCGCCGCCGGATCCGCCGCGAAAAATGCGGGCCGGCGGCACGCGCCTCTCTCCTTATTCCTACAGCTCACGCAAATCGGTTTTTAGGTCCGAGCCAGAAATCGCGGTCCGCGGTCTATTGCGCTAGCTCGGAAGCGCCGATATCCCACTTGGTTCCCTGCGGCCGCGGGCGCTGGTCCACGTCCCTGCGCGGAAACGACTCGCCGGTTGCCGGCGCGGCCTTATCGATGCAGCAGTCGGTGTTGGCGGCGCTTGAACGCAGGCGGAACATCGCGTCCAGGTCCGGCGTCTTATTGAACAGCGGGTCGGTGCCGGTCTCGTTTTTGCCGACGATGAGGTTCTTGAGGCCGCAGCTCTGGGGAAACAGGAACTGCGAGCCGCCGGCGAACGTCGAGTTATTAAAAACGATGGAGTGGCTAAACTCCATCGTCGAGCTACTGACCGGACACAGCACCGATCCGGTCCCCGGCACCGCGCGGCCGTTGCCGGTAAGCGTGTTGAAGCGCATGACGAACTTCGCCGAGTCGCTGCTCACCCCCGACAGGTTGATGGCGACGCCGGCATTGCCGGCGATGATGTTGTTCTCGATGAGGTAGGACGAGCCGCGGAGGTTGGCGGTATCGACGATCACCAGCGCCGCTCCGTGCGCCGTCGCCAGAGGATCGGAGAGCGCGTCCATGGTGCTGACGCCGATGATGTTGCCGTCGAGGATCGTGTTGCAGTTGCCGATGCTGAGCGCGCCGGCGCCGACCATGGTGGAGCTGGGCGGGGTCGCGCCGCTGAGGATGCTGTTGCGCAGCGTGAGCTTGGGAAGGACACTGCCTATGCCCAGACACAGCACCAGGGAGTTATTGGGCAGATCTTGGACCAGATGCAGCTGGTCAAGGGTCAGGGCGCCGGTGTCCTTTACGGTGAAGAGCACTCCCAACCCCTCGATCGTTGCGGTCTCGGCGAAGTCGCGGGTCGGCGCCCCGATGAACGAATAGACGCCGCTGGAAACCGTGAGGTTGAGCTTTTTGAGATCCTTGCCGACCACGCGGATGAAGCGCCGCTTCTGCACGGTCGCGAGCGTCAGTCCGGCGTCCAGAGTGCAGGCCGGCATGGCGGGCAAGTTGCCGGGATTGGTGTCAGAGCAGGCGCTCTGGTTGTTCACATAGATGACGCGGCCATTTTCTTCCCCGCCGTTTTGAGCGCAGCGGCCGGCCCGATCGTCGCTGAGATCGCCGTCCTTTATGCACACGAGCGAATCGGTGCACGGGCTATTGTCATCGCATACAAGGGGGCCTTCGCACTCGGTATGGGCGGAGCACTTGCGGCACTGATAGTTGTCGCAGATCGGCGCCGTAAACGGACAGTCGGCGCTTTTTTGGCACGCCGCGCAGATCGTTCCGGTGTCGTCTTTTTTGGTTACGCACCGCGGCCGCTCGACAAAGTGGGCGCAGGAAGTGTCGCCGGCATCGTCGGCGCGGCAGCTCGTGCAGGTGGCGCTGTCGCGATCGCAGTGCGGCGCCGCGAAGTCGGTACAGTCGGAGTCGGCGAAGCACGAGCCGCTGACGCAGACATGGCGGAACGTATTGCAGACAAGCTGCACCGGTCCGTTTTCGCCATCGACCATCGGACAGTTGGCGCTGATCGCGCAGTACTCCGGATCCGAGACGACGCAGCTTGGACTCATCGCCGCAAGCAGGGCAAAAAAGATGCATCCGAGATAACTCGCGCGCAGCCACAGGCTCGCGGGAGCAGCAGCAGAGCGGAAGGAACCATAACCCATGAGCCGCCGGAAGAGCCGAGCACCACGCATGTTCACCTTAACGCTATCACAAACAGGGAGCCGCGCTCCGAGTTCCACTGCCTCTTGGACTCTGTAGGGACTTTCATCCGGCACCTTTGACTACGATGTAAGCCGTGTATGCGGATCGATAAAAATCCGACGAGCGGCTGATCCAAACAGGGGTCTTCCGGAATAAAAAGGAGCCATCCGATTGAAATAACAGAGCTTTCCGGAATCGCCTGAGACTGCTAGGAGCGGGCAAGGTGCACCTGCTATGCTGGTGCGGGGCGGAACCCGCCCACCAAGGAGTGTGCGGAGCATGGATCCAGAGCAGAAGCCAGAGCCGGAGCAGGGCCAGAACAAAGAGCCGAAGCAAGATCAGAATCCAGGGCCGGCGCAGAGCCAAAAGCCGGAGGCGACCGACGGTCAGGCGCCGCTGCCGGCGCCGATCACGGAACAGCTGGCAGAGCAGCTCGCCCAGTTCGACCGCGATCCCAAGGCGGCCCTCGGCACGCTTCCGCCCAAGGAAGATCTCCAGAACCCGAGCCAGCGCGCCGCCGGCATTGCGTTCCGCGCCGACTCCCTGT
>CALFML010000692.1 GCA_937879845.1 uncultured Myxococcales bacterium | reverse complement strand
GGCCGATGATCCTGCCCTGGTACGCCCGGCTCGCCCTGCGCAGCGTGGCGGCGCTGGCGCTGGTGGTGCTCTATGGGCCGCTTTTGCTGACCGTGTTCCTGTCGTTCTTCGACCTGCGCCGCGGCGAGGTGGTGTGGGACAGCTTCGGCCTGCACTGGTACGCGGCGCTGTGGGGCAATCGCGGGATCATCGACGCCTTGGGCAACACGCTGCTGGTCGGCGGGGCGGCGGTGGTGCTGTCGACCGTGCTCGGGCTCGCGATCGCGTTCTGGTACCATGCCCATCCCGGCCGCGCCCGGGCGGCCCTGCAGGCGATCGTGTTCCTGCCGTTCGTCCTGCCGCCGATCGTGACCGGGCTGTCCTTGCTGATCTTCTTCCGCGAGGTGGGCGTGCCGCGCTCGCTGGTCACGGTCACGATCGGGCACACCGCGTTCGTCCTGGCGCTGGTCTACCAGATCCTGCTCTCGCGCCTGCAGGTGCTGAGCCCGAGCCTGGTCGAGGCGTCCTACGACCTGGGCGCCAGTGCCGCGCAGACCTTCCGCCACGTGCTGCTGCCGCATCTGGCCAGCGCCATCGCCACCGCCGCCGTGCTCGCCTTCGCCCTGTCCTTCGACGAGACGCTGATCACGCTGCTGGTGACCGGTACCGAGAGCACCCTCCCCTTGCGGCTGTGGGCAATGATGCGTACCGGCTTCACGCCCGACATCAACGCGCTGGTGACGCTGATCCTGGCCGGCAGCATCCTGGTTTGCGGGCTGGCCGCCCGGCTCGTACGCCTATGAGGGAGGAACGAATGAAGCCCGAGCAACGCGAGCAGATCGTCGAGAGGCTCTACAGTGCCGTCCTGTCCGACGTGATGGACGGGCTCGGGCTGATGGAGCAGGCGCTCAAGCCGTTCGTCCGGCCGCTCGACGACAGCCTCGTCCTGTTCGGCCGGGCGCGGACCGGGCTCTACATGCCGCGCTACCAGGTGGCGGACGGCGAGGACCCCTACGCGATCGAGATCGCGCTGGTCGACGATCTGCAGCCCGGTGACGTCGCGGTGTTCGCCTGCAGCGGGCCGACCGACCGGATCGCCCCCTGGGGCGAGCTGCTGACCACGGCGGCGCAGGTGCGGGGGGCGACGGGCTGCCTCACCGACGGCCTGATCCGCGACATCAAGCCGATCCGCGAGATGGGCTTCCCGGTGTTCCACGGCGGCATCGGCCCGCTCGACAGCAAGGGCCGCGGCAAGATGATGGAGATGGACTGCCGGGTGATCTGCGGCGGGGTCGCGGTGGCGGCCGGCGACTGGGTGTTCGGCGACGCGGACGGGGCGGTGGTGATCCCGCAGGCGGCGGCCGAGGAGACCTTCGCCAAGGCGCTCGAGAAGGTGCAGGCCGAGAACCGCACCCGGGACGAGCTGCGCGCGGGGCGCAGCCTGCGCGAGGTGTTCGACCGGTTCGGCATCCTCTAGCTGCGCCGCCGCCCGTCGGATATCCCGGCCTGCGCGGTCCATGATATGGGCAAGGGGTCCGCTCGGGGCTGCCAGAGGATGCATGAAGATGAGCAGCAAGGCTGAGGCGCTCCCGCTCGCCTTCTCCGGCAGGGCCGGCGTTCTGGTGCAGCCCGACGACGGCGTGGCTCCGGTCGTGGAGTTGATGGGCGCCGCCCGCAAGGCGATCGCGATCAAGCAGTTCACCTTCACCCACCCGGCGCTGCTCGAAGCGACCCTGGCGGCCAGACGCACTGGGATCGAGGTCCGGGTCATGCTCAACCCGCACCGCTCCTCCGGCGACCGGGCGAACGACGCGGCCTTCGATCTGCTCAAGTCGGGTGGCGTCGAGATCACTTGGTCGAACCCGCATTTCGCCGTCACCCACGAGAAATCCATGGTGATCGACGATCGGCTCGCCCTGATCGCGACCTTCAATTTCTGCGAGAAATACTTCACTCAGACGCGCGACTACGGGCTGATCATCGAGGACCATGCGGTGGTCGCCGAGATCCTCGACTGTTTCCAGGCCGACTGGCGGCGCGAGCCGTTCCATCCGCACGCCGAGAGCACCCTGCTCTGGAGCAACAACAACTCGCGGCGGCTGATGAGCAACTTCATCGACGCGGCCCAGGAGCAGCTCGACATCCAGCATCCGAAATTCGTCGACGCCACGATCCTGGACCGCCTCCTGCAGGCGCGCAGCCGGGGCGTCCGCATCCGGGTGCTGTGCGGTGGCCGGCACGGCATCAGCGAATGGGACGTGCTCGACACCTTCGCCTCGCTGCGCGCGCTGCAGCGGTTCGACGTCAAGGTGCACAAGCAGCGCAAGCTGCGCCTGCATGCGAAGCTGCTGATCGCCGATCGCAAGCGAGCGTTGGTCGGCTCGATGAACATCGACCGCAGCGCCTTCGATCTGCGGCGCGAGCTGGGCATGATCCTGTCGCATCCGGAGACGGTGCATCGGCTGGAAAAGGTGTTCGAGCACGACTGGGAGAGCTCGCACCACTACGAGACGCCCGACCCGCTGCTGGCCGCGAGCCATGTCGAGGACGATTTCCCGCACGACCCCGAGCTGGCCCATGAGTGAGGAGCCCGACCGGGTCACGCTCGCCGGCCTGGCCCTGGCCTTCAACCGCATCGCGCTCTCCAGCTTCGGCGGCGGCCTCTCCGCTTGGTCGCGCCAGGTCGTGGTCGAGGAGCGCAAATGGATGAACGACGCCGAGTTCCTCAGCGCCATGACCGTCTGCCGGCTGCTCCCCGGCGCCAACCAGGTCAATCTCGCGGTGTTCGTCGGCAGCAAGCTCCGTGGCCTCGGCGGGGCCATGGCCGCGGTGATGGGGCTCATCGCCGTTCCGGTGGCCTTGGTGATCGGTCTCGCCTGGCTCTACTTCGCCTATCACCACCTTCCGGCGATGGACGCGGCCTTGCGCGGCATGACCGCCGCGGCGGTCGCCCTGACTTTCTCGATGGTCTACAAGACCGGCCGTGCCTGCCTCGTCAGCCCGATGCCCTGGCTGCTGATGGGCGCCAGCTTCGCGATGGCCGGGCTGCTGCGCCTGCCGCTGCTGGCGACCGTCGGTGCCCTGGCGCCGATCGGCCTGTGGTGGGCTTGGCCGCGCGGCGAGCGGGCATGAACTGGGGCGTCGTCGCGCAGATCTGCCTGCTGTTCGGTGGGGCGTCGCTGCTTTCCATCGGCGGCGGCAACTCGGTGGTCCCCGAGATCGAGCTGCGCGCCGTGGGCACCTACCACTGGCTCACCGGCAACCAGTTCGCCGACCTGTTCGCTATCGCACAGACCGCGCCTGGCCCGAGCATCCTGCTGGTTACGCTCGTCGGCTATGCGGCGGCAGGCGTCGCGGGTGCCCTGCTGGCCACCCTCGCCATGGTCCTGCCTGCCGCCATCGTCGTCTATGGCTGCTCACGATTCTGGCATGCGGCCGAGCACGCGCGCTGGCGAATCGCCTTCGAGCGTGGGCTGGCACCCGTGGCGGTGGGTCTCGTCGCCGCCAGCGGCCTGATCGTTGCCCGCTCGGCGGACCACACGCCAGCGCAGTACGCGCTGACCGCTGCCGCAACCGCGGTGTTCTGCGTGACCAAGGTCAATCCGCTGCTGGTCGTCGGCGCCGCGGCGGTGTTGGGCACGCTGGGCGTGGTCTAGCCGCCCATGCTCCAGCTCGCTTGCGATGACCTTTCGCTCGGCCTTCTGCCGGAGGCCGGCGGGGCGATCGTCTGGTTCGCCGCGCGCGGGGTCGATGTGCTGCGCCGTGGTGAACCCGCCGCCGTTATGCGCGACCCTACCACCGCCGCCTGCTTTCCGCTCGTGCCCTACAGCGGGCCGATCGTCGACGGGCGATTCCGCTTCGGCGGAACCGAGCATCGGTTGGCGCGCAACCATCCGAACGAGCCGGACCCCATTCATGGCGAGGGCTGGCTGGCCCGCGCGGGATTCGCGGCGGCGGCGACGGCATACTGCGGTCTGGCGCTGGCGGTGGAGATCCCGCACCTCGTCGTGGTGGCGACCATATCGGCATTCGGCAACGGCGTGCTGCGTCCGGTGATCACCGGCCAAGTGTCGCAAGCGGTGGGGCCGGGCGAGCAAGGCACGGTCCTTGGCATCAATCAGTCGCTGGCTTCGCTGGCGGCGGTCCTGGGGCCGGCGCTCGGCGGGGTTTTGATTGAGCAGGGCTTGCTGACGGCCTGGGCGCTGACCTCGGCCGGCATCGGTGCGATCGGATTCCTTTTCACCTGGCTCCGGCCCGGGCAGCCGGCACCCGCGGCAAGCCCGCAGTAAGGGCCGAACACCGCTGCGATGTGGGAGGCGCTGCGCAATAACTACTTCGTAGTGACCGTCGATGAAGCGGCCCAGCTGGTCGTGGTCACGCGGACCGCGGAGCCGTTCCCAACGGTGCAGGTGGCGCTCTCGGAGTGGGACTCCATCAACGTGTCGCTAGACAAGGTCGGCCGCAAGGGTCGCTGCATGTTGGCGGATCTGCGGCAGGGACCGGCGCGCAACGATCCCGGTTTTGAACAGGCGATGCGCAGAGTGGTCGCCAAGATCCACCACGGGTATGTCCGCAACGCCGTGCTGGTTCGGCTTGCCGCCGGGGCTTTGCAGATCCGCCGGCACGCGCGTGAGGACGGCATCGAGCGGCTGGTCACCGATAGCGAAGAGGTGGCGTTTGCCTATCTGCGCGAGGGGGGGACCGGAACGTCGGGGCGCCGCTGAGACCGGCTAATTTGGGAACGGTGAGGAGTCGGGCGGCTCTTTAGGGAGGGACGTGGTTGGGCTCTCGCTCAGGCGCGGATTCCCGTCAGCTCTTCGGAGATCGTCCACAGCCGCTGGGCGCTCTCCGCAGATAGGGCGTGCGGCATGACGCCGCCGTACGTACGTTCGGCGGTCCATGGACCTGCTTCCTGGCAGTCTTCCAGGTAACGGCCGCCGATGCCTTCTAGCTCGGGAGCCACGGCGGCCCAGATCGTGGTCGCGGCGCCTTGCTCGGTGTTCTTGAAGGCGGCGTGCGGGGTGCCGTTTTCATCGATCCAGCCCATGGCGCGCATCTCTTCTTTAGGAAGGTGCTGCTGCAGGCCGGTCATGATCCCGCCGGGCATCACGGAGTTGGACCAGATTCCTTCCTTGCCGAAGCGCTGCGAGAAGCCGATGGCGAACAGCGCGTTGGCGGTCTTGGACTGACCGTAGGCTCCCCACTTCTCGTAAGGGCGGTTCTTGTAATGGATGTCGTCGAACTTGACGTCGGAGATGCGGTGGGCGCTGGACGACAGGGAGACTACGCGCGATGGGGCGCCGCGGCGCAGCGCGGGGAGGAGCAGGATGGTCAGGGCGTAGTGGCCCAGGTGGTTGGTGCCAAACTGCGACTCGAAGCCATCAGCGGTTTGGGTAAACGGACCGGCCATGGTGCCGGCGTTGTTGATAAGCAGATGCAGCGGCCGGCCGCTGCTCAGAAAATCCGCGGCGAAGCGCCGCACGGATTCCAGCGAGGCGAGATCCAAGGTCGCAGCGGAGAGCTTGTCGTTGCCGGTCGCGGCGCGCAGAGACTTCACCACCGGCTCGGCTTTTTCGACATCGCGGACGCCGAGCAGCACTTCCGCGCCGGCGACGAGCAGGGCGCGCGCCGTCTCTACGCCGATGCCGGAGGCGCCGCCGGTGATGATGGCGGTGCGGCCGCGCAGGTCGTGACCTTTAATGACTTCCAATGCTGTGGAGCGGGGACCAAATGACGAAGTGATTCGACTCATCGCGATCTCCTGGTTCGAGGTGCATGGGAACGCTGGGGAATCAGGCTGGCACATAGGAGCCCGATCAGCTGGTGCAGACGGGCGCGGAACTCGGCAGCGGATAAGGGGACGGGATCGGGTGATTTCAGTCCATAGGCGGCGCGCAGCAGCAGCTCGGCCAGCCCCGCGGCATCAAGCCCGGCGCGGCGCAGCTCGAGGTGGCCGCTGCGCACCTGGGCGGCGACGGTTTCATGCAGCAGCGCGGCGAAGCGCTGGGACGCGGCGGCGTTGAGGCTCTTGCACTGCCGGCTGCTCTCACTGACCAAGTCGGCGCCATGCGGCGTGCCGTACACGCGATCGAGAAACCAGCCGAAGCGCTCGCTGATAAGTGCGCCGAGCACCGCGACAGGTCCGTCGGCCGCGGCCTTCTGCGCTGCCGCCGCGGCGAGCGCCAGCGTGGTGTCGTGGACGTGCTCTACGACCGCGTGAAACAGCGCCTCTTTGGACGAGAAGTGGCGGTACAGACCCTGGCGCGACAGGCCGACTTGCTCGGCGAGATCGCTCATCTCGACCTTTTTGTAGCCGTAACGGCTGAACGCATCCAGCGCGGTATCGATGATGCGCTGGCGGCTGCTCTCCATACTGGACAGAGTAGACACCGATGACTCATTTGTCAACATCGAAAAGCTGCCACTGCTGGCTGCTTCAGACGGTCGGTGCGCTTATTGTCGCGCTTATCGGTACGCTTATTGACGCGGGAGAGCCTGCACGATGGCTTCGGCCATTTTGCGCGCGGCCCGCGGATCGGGATGGTGATCGTGCGGGAACGTCCACTGCGGATCGAGATCGACCAGCACATAGGGCAGCTTCCGCGCTTCGAACAGCTCGCGGATGATCCACGCCTCCGGGTGCGCGCGCAACGGGCGCTCAGGTCCCAGGCTGGGAATGAGGAACAGCGGCGCCGCTCCTTTTTCCCGCGCCTGCCGCGCCGTCTCGGCGAAGATCGTCCCGACCAGATCGAGCATCGCCTGATTCTGCCGGTCGCTGTGATAGGGGATGACGTTGCGCAGAAACTTGCGCAGCCGCAGCGACGCCCACACGCCCTCCGCCGGAGGAAGGAGCCGGAGCTCGCCCGAATCGGCCAGCGCGAGATGCGGCCGGTAGTCGCGCAGCGTCCGGTCGAGCAGCGCCGGCAGGAACAGGGTCACCACCGCCACCGGCCGCTCATAGCGCGGCAGCGCATCGGCAAGCCGCAGATACGCCTGATCGCAGGCGTAACCGCCGACGCTCAAGTTCACCACCTGCACCCCGAGCATGGCGCCGACCTGCGCCGCATAAGTCTCCGGATAGCGGAGTCCGTGGCCGACGCCGATCGACTCGCCGGTAAACAGCACGGTCGGCCGCCGCGGATCGATGAGGTCGTCCGGGCGCTCGGTGCGCACGCTCTGGGCGTTGAAGCTGTATTGGATGTCGCGGCCTTCCAGCGGCGCCACGGTCGAGCGCGACGGCGTCGGCAGCCAGCCGTAGCGCGGGTGGGCCGCGCCGAGCCGCAGCTCCAGCGGCGGGTTGGTCTCCCGCATGCGTTCCAGCCGCCGCTCCGTGTGACGCAGTACCCCTTCGAAAAGCAGCGTCGCAGCCAGCAGCGCAAGCGCGATGCGCCCCGCCGCGGCCCGCCGCGCCCCGCCGGTCCGCCGCAGGAGCCACGCGGTGATGCGCCCGCAGAGCAGCGTCCGCCCGCGCACAAGCAGCAGCAGCCCGAGCCCCGCGCAAAAAACCCGAGCGAGCACGACCTTATAGGCATAGTGCTCGCGCGGCACCAGATACGAGTGCATAAAGTGCCGCTCAAACCACGCAAGGTCCGCCCGCTCCGCTAGCAGGATGAGGGCGCAGGCGGCGATCACCCCCCCCGCCTCCACCGTGAAACGTACCGCCCGCGGGGAAAAAAAAGCCGGTGGGGATGGCTGCGGCGCTTGCGTCATCGCGGCCGCATGTTGTGCTAAGTTCCGCCCATGAGCAAGTCGGGGTCAGCCAGTGCGCTTGGTGCACCCAGCTCGCTTGATCAACTGTTGCGTCCGCTACATCGCCTGGTGTGGCGCGACCCGGCCCGTCGCGCCCGCAAGCTCCTGCACTTCGCCGAGACCGAGGCCGACGGCGGACGCGATCTGGCGCGCGCCGCCGAGCTTACGAGCTGTCCCCTCCTGCGGCGGCTTTTTTTGCGCCACGCCAGCGATGAGCAGCGCCATGCCGCCTTGTTCCGGCGCCGCGGCCAGGCGCTGCTTAGCACCCTGCCCCGCGGAACGTGGCCGAGCTTCGCCGCCCAAGCTCTGTCGCCCGGCGAGCGCGGTCTTGATGATCTGCGGGTCGATGCGGAGCGCACCGATTCGCTGCTGGCCTTTTTGCACTTGTCGGAGCGGGCCGCGGCCGGTCGTTTCGCCGTGTACCATCAGGTCCTCGCCGACGACGCCGAGACGCAGGCGGTCTTTGCCGAGGTGCTAAAAGACGAGGTTTTCCACATGACCTACACCAAAACCCAGCTGCAGCGGATCGCCCCGCGGCAAGCGGGCCGGCGTCTTTATGCGGCGCGGCTGCGGCGGCTGTGGCGCGGCTACCTGCGGCTGGCCACCGCGCTGGCCGCGGTCTTGGGGGGCGCGGTGCTGCTCGTGCAATATTTCGTGCTGCTGCCGCCGTTCGCGCTGTTGGCGCAGCGGGCGGCGCGCCGCGAGCCATCGGGATTTTCGCCGCCGCTTGTCCGTCCGCCGCAGCGCGCCGCGCGGGCGCAGTATTGAGAAAAAAGGGCGCAACGCGATCATGAAGATCCTCGGCATCTCGGCTCACTATCATGACTCCGCAGCGGCGCTGGTCGTGGACGGGGTGCCCGTGTGCGCGGTGCAGGAAGAGCGCTTGTCGCGGCGGAAGAACGACGCCGCGTTCCCGCTGCAGGCGATCAAGTGGTGCCTGGACCGCGGCGGGCTCACGGCCGAAGAGCTCGACGCCGTGGTGTTCTATGAGCGGCCGATGCTCAAGTTCGAGCGCGTGCTGACTTCGCTGCTGCGGGCGTTCCCGCGCTCCTGGCGAAGCTTCCCGCACGCGATGCGCAACGCGCTCGGTGAAAAAATCTGGGTCAAGGGAATCATCGCTTCGCACCTGGACGTACCCGGCGATCGCATCCTGTTTACCGATCATCACCAGGCGCACGCCGCCACCGCGTTTCTCTGCTCGCCGAGCCGCAAGGCCGCCATCCTGACCGCGGACGGAGTCGGCGAGTGGGCCACCCTCACCATCGGCCGCGGCGAGCGCCGACCGAGCGGTGAGGTGTCCATCGAGATCCTGCGCGAGCTGCGCTACCCGCACTCGCTGGGAATGCTCTACTCCACCTTCACCGCGTTTTTGGGGTTCGCGGTAAACGAAGGGGAATACAAAGTGATGGGCCTTGCAGCGTACGGCAAGCCGACCTATGCCGAGGCCGTGCGCCGCATCATCCGCAGCACGCCCGATGGCGGCTTCGCCCTGGACCTGGATTATTTCGACTATCACACCACGGCCCAGCGTTCGTACTCCCAGCGCTTCGTGCGGGAGTTCGGGCCGCCGCGCCGGCCGCATGAGCCGCTCGATCTGGCGACCGCGGAGGGAGCGCGTTACGCCGATCTTGCGGCGAGCATCCAGCGCGTGCTGGAAGACGTGATGGTCGAGCTCTGCCAGCGGCTGCATCGCGACTCCGGCCTCTCTGATTTGTGTCTGGGCGGCGGCGTAGCGCTCAACGGCTGCGCCAACGCCCGCATCTTGCGCGAGTCGGGCTTCCACCGCGTGTTCGTGCCGCCGGCGCCCGGCGATGCGGGCTGCGCGCTCGGGGCGGCGCTTTATGCCGACCGCATCTACTTTAATCAGCCGGATCGCGAGCTTCCGGATCATCCCTTCTGGGGCCCGGAGCTCGAGCCCGCAGAGCTTGCGCACGCCGCGCGTGAGGACGGCCTGCCGCTGCTCGAGTTCGCCGCCGATGCCGACCTCATAAGCCGGGTCGCCGATGAGCTGCACGCCGGCCGCATCGTCGGCTGGATGGAAGGAGGGTGCGAGCTCGGGCCGCGTGCGCTGGGCCACCGCAGCATCCTCTGCGCCCCGCACGACCCGCAGCTGCGCGACCGCCTGAACCGCGAGATCAAATACCGCGAAGAGTTCCGCCCGTTCGCGCCCGCGGTTCCCATCGAGCTCGCCGGCCGCTATTTCGATCTCGCGCCGACCATGGACGGCGGCGGGGCGCGGCTGGGTCGTTACATGTCCGGCGTGTTCCCGGTGCGCAAGAGCTGGCGGTCGCAGCTCGGGGCGGTGACGCATATAGATGGCACCGCGCGGGTGCAGACGGTGGAGCGGGCGATGGCGCCGCGCCTGCACGCGCTGCTGCTGGCGTACGGGGCGCGCAGCGGCATTCCGGTGCTCCTCAACACTTCCTTCAACCTCGCCGGAGAGCCGATCGTCAACCGCGCCATCGAGGGCTACTCGACCTTCCAGCGCTCCGATATCGATCTCCTTATCGCCGGCCGCACGCTGGTCGCCAAGCGCCACCTGGCCGGCAGCTTCTTGCCCACCACCCTTTATCGCGCAGCGGAGCTCGCGCCCGCGCCGGAACAAGCCGCAGGCGCCGCGAACCGCAGCAGCACGGAGGTCGCACCATGAAGAAAAAACGCGGCAAGCTCCGGCGCGGCCTGATCGTGATGGCCAGCGCCGTGCCGTCGATCGGTCAGCTCGCGTCGGGACTTTGGCGGAGCGACAGCGGCAAGCGGTGGCTGGTGCCGCTGGTGCTGTTCCTGTGTCTGACCGGCCTTATCCTCATCCTTGGAACCAGCGTCGAGGCGCTGGCGCCGTTCATCTATACGATCTTCTGAGCGCTCGTCTAATCGCTCGTCTAACCGATCCGCTGAATTGGCGCATGTCCGAAACTTTTCCTGCGGCCTACCTGCCGCTTCTCTGCTGTCCCGGCTGCGGCGGCGCGCTTGGGATAGCGCCCGGCACAAGTGAGCTTACCTGCACCCGCTGCGCCGCGGCGTATCCGGTCGGCGATGGCATCGCGGAGCTAAGCCGCGAAGCCCGCTTCGATCGAGTCACGGCGACCGTGCAGCGCTTTTACACCGAGGCGCCGTTTCCCGGATATCCGCCGCGCGACAGCCTCGCTGCGTTACGCCGGCGGGCCGAGCGCAGTGAGTTCGCCCGCCTGCTCGATCAGGCGATTGCGCCGGATGCGCGGGTGCTGGAGATGGGCTGCGGCACCGGCCAGATGAGCCTCTTTCTGGCGCGGCATCAGCGCCAGGTGGTCGGCGCGGATCTGACGCGCGCCTCGCTTTCCTTGGCGGCGGCGGCGGCGCGGCGCTTCGGGCTCGATGCCGGCGGCCGCGTCGTATTTGTCCAGACCGACCTTGCGGCGCCGGGACTGCAGCCGGGCGCGTTTGATGTCGTCTACTGCTCCGGCGTGCTGCACCATACAGCCGATCCGGCAGAGTCGTTTCGCCGCCTTTGCCGGCTGTGCCGACCCGGCGGCATCGTGGTCGTGGGGCTGTATAACGCCTACGCGCGGCTGCCGCATCGGTTCCGCCGCTGGCTGGCCCGCTTGACCGGTTACCGCCGCTTCCCGCTGGACAACGTCTTGCGCGACCGCAGCGCGGAGCCGGAGCGGCAAAAGGCGTGGCTGCGCGATCAATACCTGCACCCGCAAGAACACCGCCACACGCTGGCCCAGGTGCAGCGCTGGTTCGCCGAGAGCGGCATCGCCTACCTCCGCGCCTACCCCGACACGCTGATCGCCGCCGCGCCGCTCGCCGGCGCCGATCTATTTACCGCCGCCGAAGACAACTGGGCGCTGGAGAACCTGTGGGCGCAGCTGTGCTGGATGGTGCCGCTAGGTCAGGAGGGGGGTCTCTTTGTCACGATTGGTCAGAAGCAGGGGGCGGCGGAAACAGCGCGGCCTGCACTTGGGTGAACGTGGTGAAGGCGGTAAACGGAATCTGCCGCTCACGCAAAAATCCTTCCAGCGGGCGCCCGCGCTTGGCGAAGCGGAGATCGGCGGCCAGGGCGGCGGCATAGTCAGAGACGCCGTCGCCGATGAACACAACCTTGTGACCCGCGGCCTGCGCCCGGCGGACCGTAGCCGCCTTGTCATGACCGTTGGCCGACTCGTCACGGTGCCGAAACACCCACCCTTGCGGCTCGATCGCTACGTCGCTGGCCAGGAGCTCGACGCGCGCAAGTCCGTTGCGCCCCATGGCGCAGGCGATAAGGGCCGCGACCCCGGAGCTCAGCACCGCGACCGGGATCATGTGCCGCTCGCACTCGGCGACAAAGTCACTGAAGCTGGCATCGAAAGCGACGCGCTGCGTGAGGATCGCATCGGCCTCGGCGATGGAGATCCGCATGTAGCTGGCGTGAATGCTCAACATCTCACGCAGCGCGAGCGATCCCTCTGCCAGCTGGTCTTCCAGCTGCTGCCAGCGCGCCGGCGGCACCAGATCACGCGCGAGCACGGCGAAGGTGTCCTGGTCGGTGATCGTTCCGTCATAGTCGACATACACGACAAGGCCGCTTGCAGGGGGCATCGGCCCGCAGAATAGCACCAATCCGCGATGCGCGGCGCCGCGCTTGTGCACCGCGCCGCCAGAGCCGCAAGCTCTTAGAACGCCTTCAAAACCATAGCGAGGATGGACAGCCGCGGTGAACAGCGCGCGCAGTGGCCGTGAGCACGGTGTCCACCGTGGAGGGCCACCGCAGTGGGTTTTGATAGATGGGATGAAACGGCTGGCCGACCACCTCACGTGGTAGCCATTGCCCCACAAACAAACAGACGCGCTCTGGGCGCACAGGTGGAGGCCAGCCATGTTCTTTATCGGCATCGACGTGCACAAAAAGCAATCGCAAATCTGCGTCCTGGATGACAAGGGTGAGATCGTCTCAGAGCTGCGCGTACCCACCTCCCGACCCGATCTGACCGACGTGTTGCGCATCTACAGCGGGGCTCGGGTGCTCGTCGAGTCATGCACTCCCAGCGAGTGGGTGGCCTGCCACCTGGAGTCTGTGGGCTTGGAGGTTATCGTCGCCGACCCGGGCTTTGCGCCCATGTATGCCACGCGCTCCAAGAAGGTCAAGACCGACAAGCGCGACGCCCGCTGCCTGGCCCAGGCTTGCCGGCTGGGGGCGTACAAGCCTGCGCACCGCCTCAGCCCGGAGCAGCGCCAGGTGCGCGCTCAGATGGACGTACGCACCACGCTGGTCCAGATGCGCACCCGGATCATCAACCAGGTCGGCGCACTGCTGCTGGGACAGGGCTATCGGGTGGGCAGCGGGGCCGCCGAGCAGTTCCAAAAGCGGCTGGAGAAGCTGGACCTGCCGTCCCCAGTCCAGGCGACGCTGGAGCCTCTACTGGCCCTGCTTGTGCCGCTCAACGAGCAGATCGGCCTCCTAGAGGAACAGCTGACCCAGCGCGCCCAGCAAGACCGGCAGGCGCGGCGCCTGCAAGGCATCCCCGGAGTGGGTCCTCTGACGGCGCTGATGTTCCTGGCGACGCTGGACGGAGCGAACCGATTTGAAAACGCGCATCAAGTGATGAGCTACATGGGCCTGGTACCGCGTGAGTACAGCTCGGGCGAAAAGCAGCGGCGGGGCCACATCACCAAGGCCGGCAGCTCGCGGATGCGGGTGCTGCTGGTGCAAGCGTCGCTGACGATGATGCGGCTGGACAAACCGCAGACCCAGAAGCTGTGCGCCTGGGCGCAACGGATTGTGCAGCGGCGCGGCAAGCGGATCGCGGTGGTGGCGCTGAGTCGGCGGCTATCCGGCATCATGTGGGCGATGCTGCGCGACGGAACCGAGTATCAAGCCAATCCATCGCCGCGGCGCCCTTGCGCCGCGGCGGCCCTCCCCCCTGGAGCCGCGACGCAAGCCGCCTGAGAGCAAAACCGGAGGCCCTATGTAGAGCAGCAGGATCGCGACGGTCGAGCAGCGGACCGCTCCGGTTTGGACGAGAATCCCATTATGGAGCTTGAGCGCGGTAAGAGCGCGGGCCCGGCCAGGGTCGTTTGTTAGATGGCGCCAAGCTCCCCCGAATCCCCCCATGCGCCGACGAGCACGGCTCGTCCCTGGAGAGCGCGGACAGAAGGCGGAGCGGAACTCGAACAGAACGGTGCGGCGGCAGTTCGAACGAAAAATACAAGATGTTGTTGACCCTTGGGGGCCGTTTCACAGAAGGCGTTCTTAGCCGCGGGCCTGCGGCCAAAGCTCCAGCGGCGGCGCGGATCGGGCGGTGCGCCGCGGCGCGGGCTGCTCCAGCTCCAACAGGAACTTCTTGCGCGGCAGACCGCCGCCGTAGCCGGTAAGCTGGCCGGAGGCGCCGATGACGCGGTGGCAGGGGACGATGATCGGCACCGGGTTGCGGCCGTTGGCCGCGCCGACCGCGCGGCTGGCTTGCGGGCTGCCGATGCGCCGGGCGAGCTCCACGTACGACCAGGTGGCGCCGTAGGGAATGTGGCACAGCTCCGCCCAGACCGACTGCTGAAACGCGGTGCCGGCGAGCGAAAGCGGCACCGTGAAATCAGTGCGGACGCCGGCGAAATATTCGCGCAGCTCCGCCGCGGTCTGCTTTAGCACCGGCAGATCGTCGGCGCGCTGCCACCGCGCCGGTTCCCGCTCGCTGCACGCCGCCGGGCCGGGTCCGTGAAATGTTCCGGCCTCTTGCGCAAAGTCGATCGCGGTGAGCGCCGCGCCGTCACTTACAAGGCGTAGCTCGCCAAACGGTACGGGAAGCTCGGAAAGGAACGTGTAATAGGTCTGTCCTGTCGGGCGCATGGCATCTGGCTCCATCAAAGAGGTTTTTTCACGTCACGCGGGCAGGCTGTGCCATAGGTGCATGACGGCGTAGGCGCGGAACGGTCGCCACGCTTGGGCGCGCTCCGCCGCATCGCCGGCCCGCCGGACGCCCAGGGCGCGCTGCACCCCGAGATCGCCGGCGGGAAACGCATCGGGTGAGCGCAGGGCGCGCATCGCGATGTACTCCGCGGTCCACGGACCCACTCCGGGCAGCTCCTGCAGCGCGGCAACGGTGGCCGGTACGTCGGCGCCGGGGTGCAAGCGCAGCTTTTGGGAGGCGACGGCCGCGGCGAGCGCCTGGATGCACTCGGCACGCCGCCGCGGCAGGCCGATCGCGGCGATCTGTTCGACGCGCGCCGCGGCGAGCCGGGCGGCGGTCGGAACGCTGTGCGTAAGCCCATCGCGGCGCAGCGGCTCCGGCAGCTCGGCGCCGAACGCCGCAACGAGCCGGCCCGAGAGCGTGGTCGCCGCCCGGACCGAGACCTGCTGCCCGAGCACCGCCCGCAGCGCCAGCTCAAACCCGCACAGGGTCCCGGGAACGCGCAGCCCGGGCACCGCGGAAAGGCGCGGCCCCAGGGTCGGATCGCCGAGCAGACAGGCGCCGATCTGCGCCGGCTCCGCGTCCAGATCGAACAGCTGCCGCACCCGCTGGATGAGCCGCGGCAGCACGCGCGCCAGCTCCGCGCTCGCTTCCAAGATGAGGTGCTCGGAATCCGGAGCTTTGCGGACGCGGATGATCCCGTGGTGGCCGTCCAGCGCCACCGCGCGCACGTAGGAGTCCGCGGTCACCGTCTCCGCCCCGTGATAGCAGCGGGCGCCCAAGTAGGCGAGCAGCAAGTCGAACGCCAGCGGCGGCCGGTATGCGAGCTGGCAGCGCAGCAGGTCGCCCCGCGCCGCGGCCGGCGCACGCCGCAGTGCCGACGGGACGAGCCCATAGCGGCTGCGAAACAAGGCGTTGAAGCGGCGCACGCTGGCAAAGCCGCTGGCCAGCGCCACCTCCACGATCGGCAGCGCCGAATCGGTCAGCATCATCTTGGCGCACAACAGGCGCTGCGTCTGCGCCAGCGCGATCGGCGCCACGCCCAGGCTGCCCTCGACGATGCGGCGCAGCTGGCGGGCCGACAGGTGAAACTGCGCCGCCAGCTCATCGACCCCTTGTTCATTGAGCGCCCCATCGGCGATGCGGCGGGCCACGGCGGCGGCGACCCGGGTCGCGGCGTCGACCGGGGCGCGGCCCGGCGCAAGCTCGGGGCGGCAGCGCAGACACGGCCGGTAGCCGCGCTGCTCCGCGGCGGCGGCGCTCGGGTAGAACTCACAGCGGTCGCGCCGCGGGGTGCGCGCCCGGCACACCGGACGGCAGTACACGCCCGTCGATGTAACCCCGACGAACCAGACGCCGTCGAAGCGGCGGTCGCGAGTGCGTAGGGCGCGATAGCAAACATCTGCATCTAGCTGGCCACTCATGCTTGCAACCTAGCGCGGGTCCGACAGGGAGTCTGGCCATTTTCGGACATCGAAATACGAAAGTACATGCAGCCTGGTCAGGGGGGAGCTCATATCCGCCGGCAACCGACTCTCGGCGACGCGCGGGCGGTGGCGCATTTTGCGCCGGCAGTGCGCCCGGGTCGTGATATGGCAGGGTCAACATTACCCGATGCCGCCCGCTCAACCGACGCGCCCACCGACCCTCCCGCCCCCGGCTCCGGCTCGGCTTGCTGCAGCGCCGTGCCGATGGTCTCCGCAGTCTCTGCGTAAAGCCGCAACGGGCGGCGCCAGATGACTCCCTTTGTCATGCTGGCTCTTTTGATTCCGCTCGCCGCGGCGCTGGTCATGGTCATGCTGAATCTCATTTTCGCGCCGCGCCTGGAAGCCGCGGTCGCGGAGGACAGCGCCGCCGCGCCGCGCGTGAGCTTGCTTGTGCCGGTGCGTAATGAGGAGGAAAACCTCACGCGGAACCTCCCCTTGCTCTTGCAGAGCGACTACGAGCCGCTGGAGATCATCCTCCTTGACGACGAGTCCACCGACTCCGGACGCGCGGTCGCCGAGCGCCTCATGGCGAGCTCGAACAAAGACGCGCGCTGGGTAAAGGGCAAGCCGTGGACGCCGGAGCTGCGGGTGTCGGGGAAGAGCAACGCCTGCCAGCAGCTGGCGGAGCTGGCATCGGGAGAGGTGCTGATCTTCTGTGATGCCGATGTCGCGATCTCGCGGCACGCGGTGTCGCGCACGGTAAAGTGGCTGCAGCACAGTCGGTCCGCTGGTCTCACGGCGCTGCCGCAGCAGCGTTTCGTCGGCTGGCGGGAGCGGCTGGCGCTGCCGTGGATCATGCAGCTGCCCATCGCCATGACCGTGCCTTTTTTCTGGTCGTGGCGCTCCGGCGTGCGTTCGCTGCAGCTGGCCAACGGTCAGTGGCTGGCGCTGCGCGCCCAGCAGTATCACGCGGTCGGGGGCCATCGCAGCTTAGGCAGCACGCCGCTTGAAGATGTGGCGCTGGCGCAGAAATTTCACGGCCGCGGGGTGCGGGGAATTCGGCCGGTGCTGGCGCTGGAGGACGTGCGGGTGCAGATGTACACAGACTGGCCTTCCCTTGTGGCCGGCTTTGCCAAGAACTTGGTCGCGATCTTCGGCGGCAGTCCGATCGGGTTTGTGTGCGCCGTCGCGCTTATCAATATGCTGTTCTTCCTGCCCTTGCTAAGCTGGCTTTGGTCGCCGGCGCTGGCGCTTTTCAGCTTACTCCTCATCGCGCTTATCCGCTTTTTTACGGCGCTGATGTTTCGGATGCCGCTGTTCGATCTGCTGCTGCATCCTTTGAGCTTGGGGCTGTTCGACCTTGTGGCGCTACGGGCGCTGCAGTCAAGCTGGTCGGGGAAGTATGTCTGGAAGGAGCGGGTGATCGCGCGCTAATAAAGCATTCGCTATGTAATGCTTTTGCGTGGGATCTTGTTAGAAGCGGGCACTCATGTTTGCGCAGAGGTGGACGAAGCCAGGGTGCGGCGGCGGAGACGATATAGGAGCAAGGCCAGGGCGGCGGCGCCGAGGCCAGCGGCAGCGGGGCTTGGCTCGGCTGTCGTGGTGAGGCGGCAGCTGCAGCCGGTGGGCGTGTTCAGCGGGGGATTGGTGCCGCCGTCCGTGGAGGTGGGAACGCCGAAGTCGGGCAGCGCGGGTGCCGTGCCGTCTACTGCCACCAGGCCAAAGGAATTGCCGGCCAGGCGGACGGTGGTCTGATTATTCTGGATCGGCGCGTCCGCTTGGCGCGCGATGGCATTGCCATTGCCCGTGAACCAGGCGGCGGCGCCGGTGGCGCTGAAGCTGCCTAGCGCAACCGTCACGTCGGCGGGATTGGCGTCCTCGTTGACTAGGACGATCGTGGCGCGGGAAGGTCCGACGGCGGCGTAGGCTTGCACGTTGCGTCCGCCGGTGTTCACGGTGGCGCGCACGCTCACGGACTCAAAGCCGCTGCCCTGGCCGTCGTAGTTTCGATACAGTTTGAAGGCGCCGAAGGCGGCATCGGTGGCGGCGGGGGGCGACCAGGCGGTGGCGGCGTCCAGGCCCTCGCGGCCGAAGATGCCCAGGACTTCGGCGTAGGTGATGGCGCCGACGGCTTCGTTGTGATGGTAGAAGTCGTACTCGCTCAAAAGGGTCTTGGTGCCGGGGTAGTGCTGGCTCACCCAGTCGCGCATGCGCGGAATCAGGCGGATCTTGTCGTTGATGAAGGACGGATCGGTGTAGCTCGGATCCCATAGCGAGCGGGTTACGGTTGGCGGATTGCCGCCCTGCGGGTAGTAGTGCAGATCGAGATAGTGGAGGATGCGCTTGCCCTTCTGCTGCTCGTAGGCGCGGGCCTGATCGAGGAGCCATGCGGTCAGCTCCTGCCCGCCGTGCTTGGCGCGATCGGGAGAGCTGGCGCTGCATCCTTTGGAGATGTCATCGGCATCGGAGCATAGGTAGTTGGGCCAGCCCCACTCGGCGGGGCCGGCGATTTCGGCGGTGGGATCGGCCTGCAGAATCGCTTCGGCGTGGTCGCGCATGCGCTGCCATAGCTCGTCGTAGGTAAGGCGGGTGGTGCGGACATCGCGGTGCGTCGAGCTCCACAGGTTCGGCTCATTGTCCAAGGCGTAGATGCGGCGGCCCTGCGCCGGACCAAAGCGCCCGGTCAGATACGTCACCCAGCCGGTGGTCCACGTCGTATCGATCGCCATGCTGGTGGTGGTGGCGGCGGGCGGGGTCAGGTTCTTGCCGCCGCTCTGCCCGTTGCCGCAGCCGGTGTCGTAGGGATCGAACTGGTCCTGCGTGGGAAGGGCGGATTTGGGAAAGCCGCAGAGGAAGGGATGGGCGTACGCCGCCGGACCCTTGGCGACCCAGCCGAGGGTCGGAATGGTGAACAGCGTATCCAGGCCCATGCCGGCGGCGTTCATCAGGAACACGTTGGCACCGCTCTGCCCCTTGGGATCAGTGGGAACGGGGTTGCAGTAGTTGCCCGCGGCGTTCCAGCAGCCGGCGACGTTTTCGAAGAAGTAGTCGTTGGCGGAGTTGGCCACGTCGATCTGGTAGTTGTAGCGGGTGGTGGTGTTGCCGCCCCAGCGCGTAAAGGGGATCCGTCCGCCTTTTATCTGATCGGTCGCAGCGAAGTTCATACCGTAAATCCGCGGCGAGATCGGGTGCACATCCGCCATCGGATCAACAGTTACGGTCACCTGCGCAGCCGCGGCCGCTGGCAGAAGGAGCGTCGCGAGGCCGAAAAATGAGCGCATCATACCGCCGATAATACGCCGACTTCCGGCGCGCCGGAATACCTTCTGTAGAGCGGGAAGTCCGTTACTGAATAAGAGGCGCGGGCCGGAACCTTACGGACTTTATCGGGTCGCCGGACCGGCATGCAGGATGATGCCCGAGTCGCCGACGATCCACACGCCGCCGGTGACCGGATCCACCCACACGCCGTGCAAGTTCGCGCGGCTTGCGTCCTGCTGCATCTGCCAGGTTCCATCGAAGTATAAGATCGTGCCGATATCTCCGACGGCCCAGACCTGGCCCATGGAGTTGCCATGGACCGCGCGCAGACTCGGCAGCGCGGCGACCTGCGGCAGCATCACGAGCACCCAGCTCGATCCGTCGTAATGCAGGACCAAGCCCGAGTCTCCGACCGCCCAGCCGTCGTTGGCGCTGCGCAGCCAGATCGCGTTGATCGAACCCGGGGCCTTTAGTCCGTAAGAGCTGGCGTCGGATCCCGCGTACTTGTAGATATCGCCGTTTATGGCACTGATGTGGGAAGGGGCCCCGCTCGGCGACGTATAGACGCTGGTGAAATCGGTCGCGGGGAGCTTGGCGCTGAACGTGGCAACCGCCCGATTCTGGCTGGTGATGGTGTAAGCCGTGTTTCCCCGGCCCACCGCGAGGTAGCTCGACTGGCTCACCGGAGCGACGCTGAGAAACGGCGGCGGCACCGCCATGTCGCTTGGCTGGTTCACCGTCCATGACATGCCGTTCCAGGCGACGCTGACCTGCATATCCCCGACCACCAGCACGTCGTTTTCATTGCGACCGCTCACGGCATAGAGGGTATTGATGGTGGGAATTAGCGACTCTTGCTTCCAGCTGCCAAACTGCGAGTTGCGCTGGAGCACGGTCCCGAAAACGCCGACCGTCCAGATCGGCGTATGCAGGATGGTCCTATCATCTGCGTCTACGGCGTTTGTGCCCCAAATTCCGTATAGGTTCTGCATCGTTCCACTCGGCTCGATGCGGAAGTACGGGACGGCGAAATCGTTTGGCATCGGGATCGGGTTCGCGCCGCCGTCGTTAGGAATCGGTCCGGGGCAGACCGCCGGATTGTCCGGGCAGTCCGAGGACTCCAAGAACGGCCGCCAGAGCTGCCCGCAGCCCGAAAGCGCTGCCACGGTTACAATTCCCAGCGTCCTTACGCCCGACCATACGGAGAACCAGAGCTGAGTCGTACGCATCTTGTTATTCCCTCTGTAAGCTCAGTAGTACGCTTGTCAAAACTGCCCGCCGACCCGCAGCCCCCCGCCGCCAAGGAGCGGCAAAAACGACACCTGCACCTTCCTTCGCGGCGCCGGAACCGCGGCGAGCGCAATCCCACCGGCAATGAGCAGCGCCCCTCCGCCTACAAGCAGCGCGCCGGGAACCAGGGTGTTGTAGCGCGCGGCGCAGCTCCCCGGCGTGCCCTCCAGATCGCACTGACCGTTTATCGCCAGAGCCCCGATGCCAAAGCCGGCCACCGTCGCCCCGCCGCCGATGAGCAAGACGCCGGTGAGCAGCCGCCATAACGGCCGCCGCGGCTGCGCAAGGCCCGCGCTCGACGTCTTTTCCAGCTCGGCCGGCGCCGGCTCCGGCTCTGCGGCGGCTGCGGCGAGCAGCACGGCATTTACGGACGCGGTCTGTCCCGCCGCGACCGCGAGCGCGGTCTGATAGGGGCTGTAGCCCTCCTTGCGCAGCACGAGCGGGTAGCTGCCGACAAAGCGGCTGGCGCGATACGGCGTCACACCGACCCGCTCGCCGGCCAGATACACTTCCGCGGCGCTCGGCTGGGAGTTGAGCTCAACGCTGCCGCGGCCCCGGCTGGCCGCCTGCTGCAAAAGCGGTCCGAGTGCCGCCACCGCCGCCGCCGCGGTCTGCTCCAGCGTACATTCGCCGCAGCTTGGGGTTGCGGTCGCCGCGACCGCTCCCGCGCTGCTATCGATGAGCTGCAGCTCTAGGAGCCAGCTGTCCGCGGCTTTTTCAGTAGCTCCTTTCGCTCCCTCCCGCGCGTCGCGGACGCCGGCCGTATTGACCGCGCAATGATCGTTGGAAGACGGCTCCACCCTTCCCTCACCACGCGCCCCGCGGACCGCGGCTGGACTTGCGGCGCAGCGATCACGCAGACGCACGCGCAGCGCATAGGGAGCTTCGTTCTGCGCCAGCAAGCCGAGCTGACAGGACAGCGTATCCAGACACCCGGCGAGATTTGGCGCCTGCGCCACCGCCTGCTCCCGCGTGACCACGGCCTGCTTCTCTTTTGCCGCGGCTTGCTGCAGTGCCTGCGCCACCCGCTTGTGCGCTGCCGCATCGGCGCTTCCTTCGGGCAAAAGCACGATGGCGGGCGGCAGCGACACGACGACCACGGCGGTGCGCTGGTTGAAGCGCATCTGCGCGGTCTGTCCCGACAAGGTCTTGATCTGTTCTTCGACCCGCTGCTCGCCAAGCTCCACCGTCACCCGGTGCGACCCCAGCGGCAGGAGCAGCGGCAGCGGCAAGGGCAGCGCCCCGACCAGCAGATCATCGACGAAGACCAGCGCGCCGCGCGCGCCCAGCACCTCGACTTCACCGGATGCTTCAATCGCCTTTTCGCTAAGCTGCTGCGCTTCCTTTTGATTCGGACTCTCGCTGTCGCCGGAGGACTCCTGCAGGTAGCGCCGCAGCAGATCGCGCGCCGCGACCCCGCGGCCCTGCGCCGCCGCCACCTTGCCGAGCGTAAACAGAATCTCCGGCCCCGGCGATTTCCGGTAGGCCGCCGTGAGAGCCGCCTGCGCCGCCCGGTAGTCTCCGGCCGCGAGCGCCGCCTGGCCCTGCGCGAGCAGCGGATCCGCAGCCCGCGCTGCCGGCGCGTCCGGAGGCGCTCCCTTGTGAACCGCGCCTTTAGCCGCCGCGCCGCCGTCGCCCGATCGATGGTGCCGCGCCGCCGCCGGACGCTCGGCCGCGACCAGCCAAACTGCGGTGGACACAACGGCGGTCCATAGGCCGGCCCGCGCCGCGCCAAGCGCCGGCCGCTTCCGGTGCGACGCGCTCATGGACATCCTTTGACCTCAATGATTTCCTGAGCGCGGATCTGTACGAACTGGCCCGTTCCGACATTGACGCGGTGGCGGCCCGGCGGCATCCACAGGTTGATGGTCTGGCAGCGGCCGCCGACCAGCTTGCTCACCCGCAGCCGGCCAAGCCGCGGCGCCAATCGCGCCACCGCGGCACTCACCGCCGCCCGATCCGCAGCTTTGACCTTGCCGGGAAAGTGCGGTGCGAGGATCTTTTCGTACTCCGTCATGGCTTCGGCATAGGACTCTTGCGCGTCATAGACGCGCGCCAGGTAGTAGCTGAGCTCGAAGGCGAGCTTCTGGCAGCTTGAACGCTCCTCGCGGCGGCGTCCGCACAAGGTCGCCGCTTTCTCCAGAGATTTTTTGGCGCGGCGCAGATCCTTGCGCTCAAACGCCTCGATGCCGGCCTGCACGAGCTGGGCGACCGCCGAGGCGGGCAGGCTCGCGCCGGTATCGGCCTCTTCGCCGGTCGGGCTCTTGGCGCTAGGGGATGGGGCGGGCAGAGCGTCTTCGGATCCTCCCGGCGCCGGCTGCTCCTTCCCGCTGCGCGGCGGCGCGGAGGAAGGAGCGATCTCCGGCGGAGCGGTCGGGCTGCCGACTGCGCTGCTCGGCGCTTTGGCGCTTCCTGCGGGCTCTGATTTGGCCTTGCTCGCAGCCGTCTTGGCAGCAGCCCGGGTCGGGTCGGACGATGGCTCACGGTGCAAGCTCGCAAGCAGCGCGCCGGCCTGGGCGCGGACGCCGGCGTCCGGATCATCAAGGAGCGTACGCAGGACGGGCCCGCCGGCCGGATCTTGCTTCTTCCCGCGCAGCGCCGCGGCGGTTCGCGCGACCTGCTCACGCACCCCGCGGTCTTGATCATGACTCTGTTGCTGCAGCAGCGGCACCGCCTGCTCCACCGGAAAACCGGCGAGCACCGCCACTGCATCGCGTCGGGCTAGGGCATCGGCGCTCTGCAAAAGCTCGCGCAGCCGTTCACGCGGGGCCGCTGCGGCGGCGGTCCCACCGAGCGGCTGCAGCGCCACGGCCGCAGCTACGCCATCGGCGCCGCCCTGCCGCGCCACCTCTCGCAACAGCGGCACCCCGCGGGAGTCGCCGGCGCGTACAAGCTCTGTCGCCGCGCGGGTGCGCTGGGCCGCGCTCTGCGCCGCATCATCGATGAGCCGCGTCAACGCCTTGGGCCGCAGCACCGGATCCGCCTGCGCGGCATCGAGCGCGATGCCGCGCACCTGCGCATCTTGGCTCTCCAGCGCCTGCTGCACCTGCGGCCGCTGGCTGCTATCCCCGGCCAATAGGAGGGCGCTGGCCGCCGCCGTCTGCTCAATCCCGACCGCCTGGGCCGCCCGCTGCCGCAACAGCCCCACGATCGGATCCGCCCGCCCAAGCCCATCCTCCACCTGCGCCGTCAGCGTCCGGGCAATCTGGGCAATCGACCGCCACACCTGCAGCCGCACCGCCCGACTATCGTCCGCGAGCGCCGAAGCCAGCGGCTCCAGCGCCCGGCGATCCGCGCTGCGTCCGAGCGCCGAAGCCACAGACTGACGAACCTCTGGGCTGGAATCGTGGAAGGCTTTGCGAATAAGCGGTTGCACTTGCGCAAGCGGCAGATCTCCCAGCACGGTCGCTCCCGCCGCGCGCACACTCGGGTTGCCATCTGCGAGCGCCAGCTCGACCCAGCCGGTGCTCTGATCGGCCAGGATGTTCGGGTCGGCGCTGCACAGCCGCAGCAGCGCTCCGGCCTCGGCCTGCTGCAACAAGGCGCTCGGCTCGCCGCGCAACAGCGCCTGCCCCAGCGCCTGGGCATCGTCCTGATCGCCGCAGCTGCCCAGCCCCTGCGCCGCCTGCACGCGCTGAGCGAGCGGCTCGCTCGGCTGGGAAAGGACCTTGCGCAGGATCGGCTGGCCGGAGACATCGTCCGCGGCACAGAGCAGCTGCGCGGCCGAGAACTGCGCCGGACCGGGCGCCGCCACCGCCTCACTGAGCAGGACCCTGGCGCGCTCATCGCCGGTCGGCAGCAGACAGGATGCCGCTTGCAAGCGCTGGAGCAGCGGCGCTTGCGGGGCGGTGAGCAGATCCTGAAGTCGCAGCTGCGCCGATTTGTCGCCGTACCGCGCCTTGCGCGTCAGGATGAGCAGCGTGTCTTCCGAAGGCGGCTGTCCGCGGCTGGGCGCGGCTTGCAAGCGGCGTTCGACGGCCAGCGCTGCCGCCGGATCCCCCGCCTCGGCCAAGGCAAGGGACGACGCCAGCTGCACCTGCGGGGCGCTGCCCGGCTCCTGCGCTCGCACAAGCTGCGTCCGTCCTGCGGGCTCGCCCAGGTGAAGCAAGGCTTCGCCGCCGGCCGCCAGCAGCTCGGGCGCGGCGGGCTGCGCGAGCCGGGTCTGCAGGTCGGCGATGGCGGCGCGGTTGCCGATCTCGCCCAAGGCGTGCGCCGCCGCCACCGCCACCGCGGGATCGGCATCGCGCAAGCGCGGCACGAGCAGATCTTTATGCCGCGCATCATGACTCTGCTCCAGCGCGATCACCGCTTGCCGGCGCACCGCGGGGTCGGCATCAGCAAGTCCTTGCGTCACCACCTGCAGCGCCAACATGTGCAGCGCCCGCAGATCCGGTGCCGCGGCCGGCCGATTGCGCTGTTTCTGGCGCAGCACCAAGCCGCCCACCAAGGCCCCTATGCCGATGAGCACCGCCAGCGCCAAAAGCGGCAGCCCCCTGCTCCGCCACCCATCGCGCAAGCGGAAGGGGGAGCGCGGCAGCAAGCGCGCAAGCGCCTCCGCAAGCGCCTCCGCGCTGGCAAAGCGCTCTGCCGGCGACTTCGCCAGCGCCTTGTCCAGCACCGCTTGCATCGCCGCCGGAATCCCGCTCTTTTTCGCCGCTGCCGAGAGCCGCGGCACCGGCGTCCGCAAGTGCCCTTCCAGCACCTCACCGAGCGAGCGTCCAGCAAATGGCGGCTGCCCCGTGCACAGCTCAAACAGAATCGCGCCGAGCGCATAGACATCCGTCCGCGCATCCACCGGCGCTTCGGTGATCTGTTCCGGAGCCATGTAGCGGGGAGTTCCGAGCAGCATCCCCTGGCGGGTCAGCTGGAGGTTCGCCTCGCCGCGAACGACCTTGGCGAAACCGAAGCCGACGACTTTGAGCAGGGGTGCGGAGCCGGGGCGCTCGCTGAGAAACAGGTTGTCCGGGCAGAGGTCGCGGTGGACCAGACCCGCGGCATGGGCAGCGGCCAGACCCGCACAGGCCTGACGGCCCAGGTCGATGATTTCGCCCAAGCCGAGGCGTCCCTGGGCCAGCACCTGGGTCAGCGGCCGGCCCGACAGATACTCCATGATGTAATAGAGGCGGCCGTCGGCGAGCTCGCCGATGTCGAAGATGTCGACGAGGTTGCGATGGCCGATCTTGCTGATCTGGCGCGCCTCCTGAAGGAAGCGCTCCACCGTATCCTTCTGGCGCATGACCTCCTGCCGCAGGACCTTGCAGGCCGTTCGGTGGCCGAGCTTGAGGTGCTCGGCGGCGTAGACCAGGCCGCGGGTCCCTTCGCCCAGCAAAGCGGTGATGCGGTAATCGCCGACCTGGCTGCCGATTAGCGCATCGGCCGCGCCGACCGGATCATCCACGGGCATGAGCGATATCGCTTGGCGCGGCCGCGCCGGACGGCTCAGCAGCGACGGCAGGCTGGACCGGGGCCGGGCTCACCGCAAGGAGCGCCGCCGCCGCGGTCAGCCGAACGCTCGGATCCGGATCATCGAGCAGGGCGGTCAGAGCGGGTGCCGCGGCCGCGGCGGGCGCGCCAAGACTGCCCAGCGCTCCGGCCGCGCGCTGGCGGATCCGCGGCGTGCCATCACGTAAAAGCGGCGATAGGATCAACGCGGACCGTGCATCTCCGGCATCGGCCAGCGCGACGGCCAGCTCCAGCCGGCGCGAGCCTGTGGCCTGTTGCGCGGCGTGGAGCAGGCGGGCGCTCATACCGGGCCGCTTGGCGCGGGCGTAGACCGCCAGCGCCTCATCGCCGCCACTCATGGCGGCGGCATCTCCGCTTGCGGCCGCGGCGGCCAGCTGCAGCTGCAGCTGCTTTTCGGTCGCCGCATCTCCCAAAAGCACAAGCTGCATCAGCACGGCGCGGCGCAGCGACTGCGGCAGGGCGCTGGCGCCCGTGCTGCGGGCAAGACTGCGCTGCAGCGCCGCCGCGGGGGTGATCCCGGCCAGCGCCAGCGCCAGCGTTGCATGAAGCGCCGGCAACAGCTGCGGCCCGGCTGCCGCTTGTTGCAAGACCGCCGCAGATTCCGAAGCTCCCAGCTTGAGCCGGGCCGATGCCAGCTCCACAGCGATGCCGGAAGTCGCGGCGGACGGCCGCTGGGCTAAAAGCTGCCGCAGCTCGCCGTCCGCGGGCGTACCAAGGGCTGCGGCCACCGGCACCGCGGCAGCAAAGACCGCGCCTGCGGGATCGCGCAGCGTCGCCTCGACATAGGGCAGAAGCGCGCGGCTGCGGACCATGTCGATGGCAGCCAAAAGCGCCCGCCGCTCTGCGACGCCGCCGCGCAGCGCTGCTTGCAAAAGTCCGGCGGCTCGCTCCACCGGCGATGCCGCCGCCGTCCTGACACCAAGCTCCGCCGTCCGATGTCCGAGCTGCCATACGCGGCCGACCGCCAGGCTGCAGAGCACAAGCGCGGCGCCGCCCCAAAGCCCCCACCGCAGTGCCGGCTTACCGGCGGCCTGGCTGCGAGCTATTCCGTCCGGACTTTTTGTGTTCTCGCTGGCCTCCGCCCACTGCCCACGTCCACCGAAGGCCGCCGCCAGCGCGACCTGCATGCTCAGACCATCGGCGAAGCGGCTTGAAGGCGTCTTGTCCAGCGCCTTTTCGACAATCGCGTCGATCTGGCGCCAGTCGATGCCGCGCCGCGGCAGACCCTTGCGCTGATGCACCACCGAGGGCTTCTCCGGCGTCTGATACAGGTGCGCCCCCAGGAGCTCAGGCAGCGTATCGCCGGAGAACGGCCGCTGCCCGCACAGCACTTCGAACAGCAGCACGCCGATGGCGTAGATGTCGGCGCTCCGGTCCACGGTCGCCGGATCACGCGCCTGCTCCGGCGCCATGTACGCCGGCGTGCCCATGAGCGCTCCGGCGCTGGTCGATAGGCTGTCCCCGTCCATGATCCTGTCAAAGGATTTCCCATCGGCGACTGGACAGGGCTTAATTCAAGCGGCAGGCGGCAGCGGTTGGATGTTAAGTTCCGTTTGAGATAGGGCGCGGACTGCACGGACGCGGTCGGAGCCAGGGGATGGCTAAGACACTCTGGCGACAACGGCAGCTTTCCGCGGAACGAGAGAGGACCAGCAGGTGTTTTTTGCGGAATGGCCCCGCATATCCACCGTCGATCATTGCCCATAGGCGGTACAAGCCAGAGCGGAAAAACAGCGCCAACGCTTTCAGGTACTGGCCAAAGTCATCGGGAACAAAGAGTCTGCGGCGTTATCCAAGTGCCGCGCTTTCCGCCAATACCGCACCTGCGTTCGACGCCCGTTGTCCAGGCTCCTTGGCCAGCATCCCGATGAAGGAGAACTGTCAGCGGCTGCGCTCGATGGACGCGCGGATTGGGCGCAAGCGCGAGTCTCTGCCGTGATCTGTCCGATGACGATGCAGCGTAGCTTCGTCAAGAGACGCCGCGCGGAGCAGGATGGCTGCCGTGCATTCCGGGCTTGAGGAGCAGCAAAAGCGATGCGATGCTTTGCGGCATGAGCTTGCCGCCGTTCCACCTTGCGTTTCCTGTTACGGACTTAGCGGCGACCCGGACTTTCTTCTGCGAACTACTCGAGTGCCGGGTGGGCCGCGAAAGCGAGGACTGGATCGACTTCGACTTCTTCGGCCACCAGCTCACCGCGCACCGGGTCAAACCGCAGAACGGCGCCGCCATCGCGCCGGCCGGCGAAAATCCGGTCGACGGCAAGCAAGTCCCCATCCCGCACTTCGGCGCGGTCCTGCCCTGGGAAAAGTGGCATGCAGTGGCCGACCGGCTGACCCGCGCCGGCGTTGTCTTCGTCATCGCTCCGCATCTACGCTTCCCCGGCCAGGTCGGCGAGCAGGCGACGATGTTCTTCCGCGACCCCAGCGGCAACCCGATCGAGCTAAAGGCATTCAAGGATCCGGCGCGACTGTTTGCTCGGTAAGCCGGAAAGGGAGGATTCCGCGCATCGGTCGTACGCCGTAAGCGCCATCGGTTGGGCCCGCACCGCGCTCGAACTATGCCGCGCCGTATGCGAGGCGCCTCAGCGATTGCGCCGCGGATGGCTCACGGCAACTACGAAGGAAGCCGTCTTGGCTGATTAGGCCGTCAGCAGGGCCGAACCCGAGCGGCTCGGGGTCACTGCCAGGATCCGGGCGGGTACCGGCGGGCGGCGAGCAAAGGCAAGGCGACCCGCGCAACTATGGGGCCGTGACCGACCTCGCCGACGTATACCTGCGGAAGGTCAGCTGCGATCGCGGCGTCCCCGGGCGGGCGGTCCGGGTCGAGCGTTCTTGGCGCGCGGGCGATGTACACTGTCATCGCGACGCCCGCTGGCACCGGCGGATAAAGCGCCGACTGGCGCAGCGCCGGCCACAGGGACAGCATCGGCCACAGGACTGGATCGAGCAACGCCACCAGGACAGGGCGGCGGCGCGTTCGCTGCAGCTGGCGGGCCGCGTAGTTGGCCAGCCCTCCGCCCGCCGAGTGCGCCAACACGACGATTTCCTCTACCGACGGCGGCAGCTGATCGACCAAGGCCTGCAGCTCGGCGGCCAGAACCTGGGCGTCGCGCGGCGGGTCAGCAAAAGGCGCCGGGCCCGGCCACGACCAGGCAAAGAAGTCCACACCGGGTGTCTCCTGCAGCGACTGCACTACCGGAGTCCACTCGGCGCCGAAGCCGAAGGCGCCATGGATCAGCACCACCTCGGTGTGTGTGCCCGGGGCTACCGCCGGCATGCTGACTTGGGCATGGGTGACGAGCTGGCACTGAGCGCAGTATTGCTCGACGGAGTACCAGCAATCGCTGGCGGAAAGCGCGAGGGCGCCGAGCAGGGCACACCGGCGCGAGGTCGTCCATGCGGCGCGGGGCCGCGGGGTGTCAGGGTACTCCAGCGATGGCAAGGCGGACATGCGCGAAATGCTACCAAGAAGCGCCGCCAAGCGGTGAAGCTCGCCGGAGTGAGCCCCCCCGGCAGGGCGAAACGGGGATCCCGGAAACCTGAATGATGACGTCGGCCAAGGCGGCTCCTGTTGTCACTAGTGGCGGCGCGAAAATTTTCGATGCTAATATTTTTTAAGTCCGGTCTCGCCGTGAGGAGCTGTAGGGAACGTGATGACCATCCGTAAAGTCTTGCTCGTAGATGATGATCCGGACATCCGCAGCATCGGCACCCTGAGCCTCCGCAACATCGGCAAGTGGCAGGTGGTGGTGGCGGAAGACGGCCCGGCTGCGCTGCGGGCGGTGACGCGGGAGAAGCCGGATCTGGTACTGCTCGATGTCGTCATGCCGGGCATGGACGGACCGGCGACCCTGCTGCTTCTGCGCGAGCTTGCCGCCGAGGCCCTGCCGAAGGTGGTGTTTCTGACGGCCAAGACCCAGCCGGCGGAGCACGCGCGGCTCATCGCGCTGGGCGCGCAGGGCGTAATTATCAAGCCCTTCAATCCGATGTTGCTCCCCCGGCAGATTTGTCAGATCCTAGAGTCAGTCCGCTGAAGGATTTCTCTGGTATCGCTGCCGGAGGAAGCGCCGCAGGGGACGCGGCTTGGGGGAAGCGGCACAGGGAAAACCGATGACGCAGAGCAGCCACAGCGCCCTTTTGCGCAACAACGTCCGTGTGGTGGGCAGCGGCGCGAAGACCATTGTTCTGGCGCACGGATTCGGGACCGACCAGACAGCGTGGCGGCGGCAAGAAAGCGCGCTGGCGGCGGAAAACCGGCTCGTCTTGTTCGATCACGTCGGCGCCGGCCGCTCGGATCCGCGCGCGTACAGCCCGCTTCGCTACCGCAGCTTGCACAGCTATGCCGATGATTTACTGGAGATCCTCGCCGAGCTCGAGGTGCAAGACGCGGTGTATGTCGGGCACTCGATGAGCGGGTCGATCGGGGTCCTGGCGGCGGCGCTTTCGCCGGAGCGGTTTTCCCGGATGATCTTCCTCAACGCCTCGCCGCGCTACCTCAACGACGGCGATTACCGCGGCGGGTTCGAGCAGAGCGACATCGACAACATCTACACCGCCATGACCACCAACTATCAGCTCTGGGCCAGCGGCTTTGCCGGGATGGTCATGGGCAATCCGGAGCGGATGGATTTGACGCAGGAGTTTGCCGCAACTTTATCGGCGATCCGTCCCGACATCGCGGTGGCGGTGTCGCGGATCATCTTCCAGTCGGACTACCGCGCCGAGCTGCCGCGGCTCCGCGTACCGACGTTAATCGTACAGTCCAGCCATGATGTCGCAGTGCCGCGGGGCGTGGGAGAGTATCTGGCGCGCCACATTCCGCGGGCGGAGCTTCTTGTGATCGATGCCCACGGACACCTGCCGCACATGAGCACCCCGCAGACCGTGCTCGACGCCATCCGCTCCTTCATGCGGTAGATTTGGGAAACTCAGATGTCAAGCACTCCTAGCGGCCGGCAAGAAGCGGTGTCGGAATTCGACCGTGTCCTCTGCGCCGTCCATGCCGCGCTGTTTCAGCAAGACGCGCAGGTCGTGCCGGAGGAAGTGCTGCGCCGCGTGCTAGAGGTCTGCCGGACGGCGTGCGACGCCGATGCCGCGCTTGTCTTGCGCCAGATGGACGAAGTGACGGCAGCGGCGCTGGCCTCGGCGCCGCAAGGGGTGCTGCCGGACGGCGTGACCTCGCCCGCGTTGCTCGCCGAAATGCCGCGCGCGCCGGGCGGTCGTTATTATCAAGCGGCGGAGCTCAGCCGGTCGGTCTCCGCCCGCTTGCGCGGCAGCATCGCGGTCATTCCCTGCGCCAGCGCCGCGCAGCCGCCTTGCGCCCTCATCGTCGTCCGCCGCCGTGATGAGCCTTACTCCGCCGCTTGCCGCGCCTTTCTGGAGAGCCTGAGCGGCCTTATGCAGACCCTCGTGCGGTTAGGCGATGCCACGCGGCAGGCGGAGCGGATGCAGGGGCGCTTCGACGCCATGATCCTGGCGCTCACGCACGGCCTTATCTTCATGGACAACAGTGGCGATGAGTCGTGGATAAATGAGGCGGCGGCCGCGCTGCTCGGGCTCCCGGCCGGGGCGTCGCCGCCGCTCCAGGTCTCTCTGGCGATGGAGGCGCTGCGCGGCCGAGCCGATAATGCCAGCGAGGTCAAAAAGACTGCCGAGCGGCTGCTCAGCGATCCCAAGGGCGAGATCCGCGACGCCCGCTGGATCTACAGCCGCCCTACCCGGCTCGTGCTCAGCGCGTCGAGCACGCCTATCACCGGACGCACCGGCAGCGGCCGGCTCTGGCTTTTCATCGATGTCACGATCCAGCACTTCGCGCAGCAGGAGCTGGAGGAGAACAACCGGGCGCTGCGCCTGGCGCGCCAGCAAGCCGATGCCGCCAACGTCGCCAAGTCGCAGTTCCTGGCGGCGATGAGTCACGAGATCCGCACCCCCATGAACGGGGTGAGCGGCATGGCGGGGCTGCTCCTTGACACTGATCTTACCGACGAGCAGCGCGACTTCGTCAGCAGCATCCGGGCCAGCGGCGATGCGCTTTTGACCATCATCAATGACATCTTGGATTTCTCCAAGATTGAAGCCGGACTCCTTGAGCTGGAGCAGCAGCCGCTTGATATCCGCGTCTGCGTAGAGGAAGCGATGGAGCTACTCGCCCAGCGCGCGGCGGAGCGCGGGATCGAGCTCGCCTTGCTCATCGCCCAAGAGGTGCCGGTCGCGGTGGTGGGCGATGTGACCCGCTTGCGCCAGATTCTCATCAACTTGATCGGCAACGCGGTAAAGTTCACCCATCACGGGGAAGTCGTCGTCGAGGTCAGCCGCACCCTGGAGGCCGCCGCGGCCGAGCCGGGAGACCCGGTGGAGCTGCACTTCTGCGTCCGCGATACCGGCATCGGCATCCCCGCGGACCGCCTCGACCGCCTGTTCCGATCCTTCAGTCAGGTGGATGCGTCCACGACCCGCCAGTACGGCGGCACCGGTCTCGGGCTGGCGATCAGCCGGCGGCTGACCGAGCGGATGGGCGGCCGGATGTGGGTCGAGAGCAAGCCCGGCGTCGGCTCGACATTTCACTTCACCATCACCGCTGCGGCTGCCCCGGCGCTGCCCGCGGCCGCGGCTCCGGGCGAAAAGGAGAAGCTGCGGGAGCTGGCCGGGACCGCGATCATGGTGGTCGATGACAACCCGACCAACCGTGAGATCTTGACCCGCCAGCTGGCCCGCGAAAAGGTCCGCGTCGTCGCAGCCAGCTCCGGTCCGCAAGCGCTTTCGTTGCTGCAGCAGTCCGGTCCTTTTGATGCGGTGCTGCTCGATGTCCTGATGCCGGATATGGATGGCTGGCAGACCGTAGCCGAGATTCGCCGCCAGTCGCAGTTTGCGACCATGCCGCTACTCATGCTGTCGTCCCGCGATCTGATGTCGGCCCGCGAAGCCATGGCCCGCGGCGCCACCGCCTTCCTGCGCAAGCCGGTGCGGCAGCGGCAGCTTTTTGAAACGTTGCGCCACGTCATGTCGGGAACAAAAAAAGAGCTGGTGCGTCCGGAGTCCTCTTCCGTCCTCGATCCGACCTTCAGCATGCGGCACCCGCTGCGCCTGCTCGTGGCCGAAGACAATCCCATGAACCAGAAGGTCGTGATGCTGCTGCTCGGCCGCCTGGGCTATAACCCTGACATCGCCGCCACAGGTGGGGAAGCGGTGCAGGCGTGGCTCCATCGCGACTACGATGTCATCTTCATGGACATTCAAATGCCGGACATGGACGGCATGGAGGCGACCCACCGCATCCGTGAGCGCCGGGATCGCCGGCAGCCCCGCATCTATGCGCTGACCGCCAACGCGCTGCCCGAAGATCACTCGCGATGCCTGGCCGCCGGCATGACGGGCGTCCTCACCAAGCCCTTTCAGTTCACTGAGCTCTTGGCGGTGCTGCGCCAAGCCGTAGCCGCGGACCCGCCGCCGGAGCCGGCCGCACCGGAGCCGGTCGCCGCGGCGCCGCCGCAACAGGACTCTCATTCGCCGCTCGATGCGGCAGCGATGGAGCAGCTGGAGCTCCTTGTCGGCGGCGACCGCAAGGCCCTGGCAGAGCTTATTGCCTCACACCTGGAAAACTCCACCGACCACCTGACCAAGCTCCGCCGCGCTGTCGATGTCGCCGATGCGGCGGCCATCGAGCAGCTGGCGCACAGCCTCAAAGGCAGCACCGGTCTGTTTGGCGCCCTTGAGCTATCGCAGCGCTGCGCCGTGCTGGAACAGCTGGGCAGAGAAAATCGCTGCCAAGACGCGGCAGCGGCGTTTGCCGCCGCATCCCAAGAGGCCGAGCGCGTGCGGGCCGCGCTTTTGCACAAGCACCGCGCCCTGCTAACGCCTGCGCCGTGAGCTGCCGCCGTCCGCCGGTCGGAATGGCTGCACGCGCCGCAGTTTCTAAGGTATGTTGTTCGTGCTTACCCCGCCTGGCTGCAGCCGACGCCGCACCGGAGCGCGGCAGCGACAGGCCGACGTGGAAGAAAGGACCTTTGCCATGACCCAAGCTGCGCCGGAGCCCCGCTCTCCCTGGCACGCGGGCGAGCGGAGCATGCACCAGCGGCTGGGCATCTCGGCCCAGATGGAGCAGCAAGGACGCCGGACGATCCGCGACTTCATGCCCGATCAGCACCGGGTTTTCTACACCCAGCTGCCGTTCCTCCTGGTCGGTGCGGTGGATGCGGCGGGAGCGCCGTGGGTGACGATGCTGCAGGGGGAGCCCGGTTTCGTCACATCGCCGGATAAGACGACGCTGCGGGTGGCGGCGCGTCCGGGGACGGGCGATCCGGTCGGGGCGGCGCTGGCCGCTGGCAGCGCGGTGGGGATTCTCGGCATCGAGCTGCACTCCCGGCGGCGCAACCGGATAAACGGGACGGTGGTCCGCGGCGACGGCGAAGGGTTCACGGTGACCGTGGGTCAGGCCTTTGGCAACTGTCCGCAGTACATCCAGACCCGCCGCGTGGCGCTGTCCCGGCCCCCGCACCCGCACAGCGATGCACCGGTCGAGCGCGCGACGGCCCTGGACGCCGCCGCCATCGCCATGATCGCCGCGGCCGACACCTTTTTTGTCACAAGCTACGCCGAACCAGACGGCGATCCGGGCCAGCGCGCCGTCGATACCTCGCATCGCGGCGGCCGCCCGGGCTTTGTCCGAATCGACGGCAACGTACTCACCATCCCTGACTTTGCCGGCAACCTTTACTTCAACACGCTCGGCAACCTGCTGCTCAACCCGCGCGCCGGCCTTTTGTTCTGCGACTTCACAAGCGGCGATGTCCTGCAGCTGACGGGAACGACCGAGCTTGTGTTCGCCGGCGCGGAGCTGTCATCGTTCCAGGGCGCGGAGCGTCTGTGGCGGTTCAAAGTGGGCGAGCTCGTGCGCCGCCGCGGGGCGCTGGCGCTGCGCGGGACGCTCGGCGAATACTCGCCCAACTCCTTGCTCACCGGGTCCTGGGAAGAAGCCGCGGCCCGGCAGAGCGCCGAAGCGCTGCGCCACCTGTGGCGGCCGTTCCGCGTCGCGCGGATCGTCACAGAGAGCACGACCATCCGCTCGTTTCATCTGGAGCCGGAGGACGCGGCCGGCTTGCCGCTGTTTCGCGCCGGGCAGCATCTGCCGATCCGCCTGCGGCTGAGTCCTTCTGGCGCTCCGGTGATTCGGACCTATACGCTCTCTGTCGCGCCTTCCGATGCCGGGTTCCGGATCAGCGTGAAGCGGGATGGCGCGGTCTCGCAGCATCTGCACGATCGGACGGCGGTCGGCGACCGGATTGAAGCGCGGGCCCCGGCCGGGGAGTTCGTCGTCGATGCCGCGGAGCCGCGGCCGCTGGTGCTCCTCTCCGCCGGGGTCGGCATCACGCCGATGCTGGCGATGCTGCGGCACGTGGTCTACGAAGGCCTGCGGACGCGCGGGCTGCGCAAGACCTGGTTCTTTCATGGGTCGCGGACCAAAGCCGAGCAGCCCTTCGATGCGGAGCTCAAGGAGCTCGTCCGGCTTGGCCAAGGCGAAGTCACGGTCGTGCGGGCGCTCAGCCAGCCGGAGCCAAGCGCCAAAAAAGGCACGGACTACGAGCTGCAAGGTCGCGTCGAGGTGCCGCTGCTCAAAGCCGTCCTGCCGCTTGATGACTACGATTTCTACCTATGCGGCCCCGCGTCGTTTACCCAAGGGGTCTACGACGGGCTGCGCGCGCTGCGCATCCCCGACGATCGCATCTTTGCCGAGGCCTTCGGACCCTCCACCCTGGTCCGCCGGCCGGATCGCGGCGTCACCGCGCCGGAGCTTACCGCCGCCGCCGCGAAGCCGGTGCGCGTGGTGTTCGGGCAGTCGGCCAAAGAGGCCACCTGGACGCCGGGCGCAGGAACGCTCCTCGATCTGGCCGAAGCACAGGGGCTGTCGCCGGAGTTTAGCTGCCGCGGCGGCACCTGCGGCACGTGCCGGGTGCGGGTGCGCCAAGGCGAGGTGACATACCTATCGCGGCCGACCGCGGCGACGGATAAGACGACGGCCCTTATCTGCTGCGGCGTTCCGGCGGCGGCGGACGATCCCGAAGGCCGCCTCGTGCTAGATCTCTGACTCCCTTTTTTATGGACCGTGACATGACCCAGCATGACTTCGATCTGTTCGTAATCGGTGGCGGCAGCGGCGGCGTACGCGCCGCGCGTATGGCGGCGCAGCGCGGGGTCAAAGTGGCCCTGGCCGAGCGGTCGGCGATGGGCGGCACCTGCGTCAACCTCGGCTGCATCCCCAAGAAGCTATACAGCTACGCGGCGCACTACCATGAGAGCTTCGTCGAATCGCACGGCTTCGGCTGGCGCCTGGACGGCAAGCCCACGTTGGACTGGGCGGCGCTCAAGCAGAACCGGGCCAAGCGCATCGCGCACCTAAACGGCGTCTATGAGACCTTGCTCGCCAAGGTCCACGTCGTCCGCGGCGATGCGTCGGTCGAGGACGCGCACACGGTCCTTGTGAACGGCCAGCGCGTAAGCGCGGATAAAATTCTCATCGCCACCGGCGGCTGGCCGGCGGTTCCGGCGGTGCCAGGGCGCGAGCACGTCATCACCTCGAACGAAATGTTCGATCTCGATCCGTTTCCGCCGCGGCTGGTGGTGGTGGGCGGCGGCTACATAGCCTGTGAGTTCGCCTCCATCTTCAACGGCCTGGGTTCGCGCGTGACGCAGCTTTACCGCGGCGCGCAGGTGCTGCGCGGCTTTGATGACGACATCCGCTCCTTCATCGCCGCCGAGATGAAAAAGACCGGCGTCGATCTGCGCCTCAACGCCGAGGTCAGCGCCATCGCGCGCACCGCGCAGGGGCTGCGCGTCACCCTGAAGAGCGGCGAGGACGTAGAGACCGACCGCGTGCTCTACGCCACCGGCCGCGTTCCCAATGTCAAGGGGCTCGGGCTGGAGAAGCTCGGCGTCAAGCTCGACGAACAGGGAGCTATCGTCGTAAACGACCAGTATCAGTCCTCGGTGCCGTCGATCTATGCGCTCGGCGATGTGATCGATCGGATGCAGCTCACCCCGGTGGCCATCGCCGAGGCCATGGCGCTGGTCGATCACCTGTTCGGCAGCGGCACGCGCGCAGTGAGCTATGAGTTTGTCCCCACCGCCGTCTTCACGCATCCGAGCATCGGCACCGTAGGCTTCACAGAGGCCGAGGCGCGGCAGAAGTTCGGCAAGCTGCGCATCTACCGCACGAGCTTCACGCCGCTCAAGCACAACCTGAGCGGCTCCAGCGAGCGCACGATGATGAAGCTGGTCGTCGATGACGCCAGCGACCGCGTGGTCGGCCTGCACATGGTGGGTCCGGAAGCGGGTGAGATCGTGCAGGGCTTCGCGGTGGCGCTCAAAGCCGGAGCGACCAAGGCGGTGTTCGACAGCACCATCGCCATCCATCCGACCAGCGCCGAGGAATTCGTCACCATGCGCGAGCCCGCGAGCGTGGGCTAACAGGCCGGGGCAGAGCCCGCCCCGGCGGAAATCGCTTAGCTCGGGATCACTTCGATCGCGGTGACCGTGCGGCGCCGCCGGACGCTCTCCAAGCAGCCGTGCACCGCGCCTAAGAGCACCTCTGCGGTCACGGGTTTGTGCAGCTGCATATCGGCGCCCGCCAGCGTCGCCAAGACCCGAACCTGATCGCTGGCGAGCGCCGTCAGGACGATGATCGGCACCTCGCGGTAGGTTTCATCCTGGCGGATGTAGCGCGCCAGATCGGTCCCGAGAATGGTCGGCATGCGAATGTCCAGCAGGATGAGATCAGGCTGGGAGAGGGCCGCTTCCTGCTCGAAGAAGCGCGGATCCTTGCACGAGTACACCTGATAGCCCACCCCTTCCAGAACGGCGCGCATCCAGATGACTTGATCCTGATCGTCATCGACGATGAGGATGTTGCCGCTGCGCTGCTTGCGCCGCTCGATGAGCTCCTGCAGCCGCGTCATGATGGCGCCGTAGTCGCTGCCGTTTTCAATGTAGGCATCAGCGCCGTGACGGACGGCTTCGACTTTATCGCTGAAGCTCGGCAGGGCGCCGGTCAGAATGATCGCAGTGCGCTCGCCTCCCGGGCGGGCGCGCAGAATCTTGAGGAGCCGGAAGCCGTTGCGCGCCACCGGTCCGGCATCGGTGATCACCGCATCGATGATTCCATCGATGTTTAGGAGCTCGTCTTCCGTGCTGATGCCGCGCGCCGGCAGCCCCGCAGCGTGCACCTGGGCGATTAGGTTCTCGCGCGCTTCGTCAAACCACTCCAGCACGACCACTTCCAGGGTCCGCATCTGGGTCGTCATCGCCTCCAGCGCCTTCATGGCCGCCGTGGAGTCGGTCTTTTCCTTGATAAGACAAGTTCCTAGCTGCTCGACCAGCGCGCGCAGCTCTCCGAGCTGGGTGGGCGCGATGGGAAGCTTGTCGCGCAAGAGCGACTCGCACATCCATTCGCCTTTGCGGCTGTGCCGGGATAGCTCATAAAAACCGTACGTCCCGCCGGTGCCGGCGAGGGAATGAAACATCGTCAGGAGTTCGCCGAGCCGCTCGGTATCAGTAGGATCCTGGCGCAGCTCGGCGAGCAGCACTTCGATATGCTGCAGGCGCTGCCGCACACGATCTAGGAACGGCTCAATGAGGTTCTGAAGTTCCATGAGACTCATATTACGGCTTCCTTGTGTGACAAGGGTCCTAATGCCGCCCCTTATTGAGGCGCTAAAAATCGAGTCTGCGACGCTAACTTTTAGGTGCCGCCATGAGCGGCGCTGCGTCGCTTGTTTGCAAGCTCGTCGCCGATATTCCAGTCGATGCTGCGTAGCGAGCAAATTTTATCCGGGTAATATTGCTAAATGTGAGTTGGGCTGATATTTTACCCGGATAATATTTCGCAGCCCTGTCAGCGATCGCAAGGAGATCCGCCCATGGACACTGAGCTCGACGCGCTCCTAGAGCGTCCCCGTACTTTTTCTGCGTTTGCCAACTACGCGCGCCACTTGGGCACAAGCGCCGATCTTGCGGCGGTGGTCGCGCTTGCCCAGCGGACCCTGAGCGACAGCGACATCCGCGCCGTCACCATCTTCGATGATGCCACAGGAGATTACACCGAGCTCGAGCCGCACGGCAACGCCGACTCCGTACGCAGCCGGCTGGCCCCGCCGGAGGAGCTGCAGCGGCGCCTTGGACCGGGCCGGCCGCGGCTCGGCGTGGTCTCACGCGAGGTCTCGCTTTTGCCGCGCCACTGGGAGTGGCTGGGCGCGCAGCCGGGCGGCGCTTCGGCGGCGCTGCGCCGACTTATCGATCAGGCGCGTAAGCGCAGCCGGGCGCAGGATGCGGCGCGCACCGCTCGGGATGCGGTGGCGCGGGTCATGTCGGCGCTGGCCGGCGATCGCGCCGGCTATGAAGAGGCGCTGCGGGCCCTGTATCGCGGCGAGTTTTTCCGCCTCTCGGAGCTTACCGCAGCGTGGCCGGAAGAGCTGCGCGGCTACGTGCTGCGCCTTGTCGCAACCGCCGCGGCGCTGCACGCCCTGGGGCAGCAGGAAGCCGCCTCCGCCGGCCCGATCCCGACGCCGGCCGGCTCAGTAGGCCAGGCTGGCGCGGGCCAAGATGGCGGCGATGGCGGACCGCAAGGCGCCGTCTCGGCGTAGACACGGCCAGCAGTCGCTCAGGCTCAGCGCGCCGCAGCCGCGCGGCACCGTCAGCTGCTTGAGCTGCTGCAGCGTGCGCTGGTCGCCATCCTGGGCGGCGCGCGGCAACAGCGCCCGCTTGGCTTCGCACTTGGTCGCGCTGCTCAGATCCAGGGCGATGAGGGCGGCGGGCGAAGCGTGGGCGCGGACCGCCGGGGTGCCAAGCCGTTTGCCGATGAGGCTCTTGGCGCGGCCGGGCTTGTTGGCCAGCGCAATCAAGACATCGAGCCCGCGCGTCCCCAGCTCTTCCGCCAGGAGCGAGATGGCCGGCTCCGCCGACTCGGGACTGCCGATGGCCAGAGTCGCCGCCTGCATGAGCTCGCGGTCGTAGATGCTGCCGTCGTTCAAGCCGACCGCCTGGCGCTGCCAGCGCAGGGCCGCGAGCCCGTGTCCCTGGGACAGGGATGCCTGGGCCAGCGCGCGCGGCACCGCGGGATCTTTGGGGTAGCTAGACAAAAGCGGTGTGAGCGCCACGCTCCCGGCGGCGATCGCCCGCTCTAGCTCCGCCTTGGGGACTAGGCCCGAGATCGGAAGAGCGTCGTGTAGGGAAAGAGTGTCTTCGCCTGTGTAGA
>CALFML010000691.1 GCA_937879845.1 uncultured Myxococcales bacterium | reverse complement strand
GCCGCGCTCCCGATGTCCTGTCTGTCGCGAGTTCTCGACGAGAATCGCGCCGGCGATTTTACCGTCGAGCCGACGAGTCCGAAAATGCGCAGGGGAACGGCCCGGGAAATAGCCGCGCCTGTTTAGTAGTGCACACGGGCGCCGCATTTATCGCTATGATCGCGTAACACCGTCATCATGATCATCGATAAGGACAGCCCGGACAAGGGCAGCGCGAGCGCCTACAAGGACAAGGAGCGTGAGCGCGCCAAGGCGCTGCTGGCCGGCCAGAATCGCATCCTGCAGCTTATCCATGAGGATCGGCCGCTGCCGGAAATCTTGACCACGATCTGCACCACGCTCGAGGCCCAGGTCGAGGGGATGCTGTGCTCGGTGCTGCTGCTTGACGAGCAGGGGCAGCGCCTTTTGCACGGCGCCGCACCCGGCTTGCCGCCGGACTACTGCGCCGCGGTCCACGGCTTGGCCATCGGCCCCGCGGTGGGTTCGTGCGGGACCGCGGCGTTTACCGGACAGCCGGTGCTCATCGAAGACATCGCGACGCATCCATCTTGGGCCGGCATTCGCGAGCTGGCCGTGGACAAGCACGGGCTGCGCGCCTGCTGGTCGACGCCGATTCGCTCTTATGAAGGTCAGGTCGTGGCCACCTTCGCCATGTACTACCGTGTGCCGAAGCTGCCGTCGCTGCATGAGCGCAAGCTGATCGATTTTTCCAGCCACCTGGTCGCCATCGCCGTCAACCGCCACCGCGACCGCGCCGAGCTTGAGCGGGGAGGCGGATAGGTACACGGAGGGGTCCGTGCAGATATCCGATGATGTCCTGCATACGTCCTATCAGGCCGCGCTGGCGCTGTTCTTGGCGACGGAGGACGAAGCCGCGCTGACGCAGGCCTACGAGCTCGGCAAGCTGCATCTGGAAGCCGGGCATGGAATCGCCGAGCTCGTCCAGCTGCATCATGAAGCCATGGAGGCGCTTTTGGGCCGGAACCCGGAGCAGCGGACGCGCATCTTGGAGTGCGGCCAGCGGCTCCAGGGCGAGCTGCTCTCCCACCTTGACGGCGAGCTGCGGCGTCTGCGCGACTATCAGACCGAGCAGCGGCTCCTAAACGACAGGCTGCGCAAACAGACCCAGGCGTTGGATCAGGCCAATGAGGCGCTGCGCCTGGCGATGGCCAAGGCAGAGGAAGCGGCGCGCGCCAAGGCCAACTTTCTCGCCAATATGAGTCATGAGATTCGAACGCATGTCCTCCGTCGCAAAAGATCGCGGAGAGCGCCTAGCGGACCGATAGCGGACCGATAGCGGACCGATAACAGATCGATAACAGATCGATAACAGATCGATTCAGATGGAGTCATGGTAGCTCCAGCGCTCCCGTTTGCCTGCTTGGAGCTTACGTTGACACTTTTCGGCGGAAGTAGTCTACTTGCGGCCCTCGTGGAAATTTTCGCCATGACAGGATGGGACGACCCCGCACGCCGCATGGCGCTCGATGTAGGGGAGCGCGCCCCTATTTTCTACTAGATCGTCCGTGCTGGAGGAGAAAATGAGCAAAAGTGAAGCCGTCAGCGGTAGCGAACCTTCCTGGCACGCGATCCTCATCGGCACCGACAAATATCCGGAGCTTTTAGCCTCCGACCTTCAGGGCTGCGTCAATGACGCCACGGCGATCCAGCGCTTTCTGATCGACAATGTCGGGGTGCCGGCAGCCAGCATCCGGCTGCTTACCTCGCCGGCTGGACGCGACGAGGATACCTCTACCGCCGCCAACATCCGTGCCGCCCTCCAGGCGCTGACCACAGATGGGGTGGTGAAGCCGGGCGATCACATAATCCTATTTTATGCCTGCCATGGCGTACGGTTGACGCGGCAGAACGTCTTGGCCGCAAGCCAGGTGTTCTACGGCTTCGCGGCCGCGGACCTTGCCGAGAGCGCCAGCGGCTTCACCAACTTGATCCTCGATCGTGAGCTCAACCAGTTCGTCCGCCAAATGAATAAGTGCGGGGCTTCGGTGACAGTGATCGCCGATACCTGCCACTCCGGCGCATCGGTGCGTGCCGCCGCCGTGGGCGAGGAGGTTTCTGAGCGCTACATAAGAAACTTGGAGATGCTCTCGGACGCTGATTGGCAGCGGTTTGTCGAGCTTCACCCGGCGCTCCACACCGCGGAGCCGGCAGCGCGCGCGCTCGCCGGGGGGGATAGCGAAAAGCTGCGCACCTCCCTGAGCACCGATGCCGATGTGGTGTTCCTGGCCGCCTGCCAGGATCTAGAAACAGCGAAAGAGGCCGCAGAGCGGCTCATGGGGGATGACGGCATTACGGTCATGCGGCGTCATGGGATGCTGACCCTGGCGCTGCTCGAGGCACTCAAGAAGGTTCCCAGCGAGCAAGTAAAGAGCCTGCGCTGGATGGATTTTTATGATGATCTGAGCCAGGTCATCGTTGCGCGCATCGCCGCAATACGCGCGAGCTCGCAGCTGCCGGCGCTTGAAGGCAGTCGTGAACGGCCGGTGTTCGGCGGCAAGTGGCGTCCGTTCGCCCCCGGCTTCACCGTACGCAACATTGGCGGCGTCCTCCGTGTGGATGGCGGCACCCTCCATGGTCTGGACGTAGGGGCCGAGCTCGCGCTCTATCCGGCCGATACCGCTGATTTCGAGGGAGCGACCGGGATTCCCGCCAAGATTGAGACCGCGGCCCTTACCACAAGCGCGATCAAACTAGTGGATCCGGCGGCGAAGGTAGCTGACAAGTCACGCGCCCGGCTGGTCAAGCTCGGCCCCGGTGTTGCGCCCATGCTGGTGCGCTGGAATAAGGTTCCCCCGGAGCTTACCCGCGCGACCTCAGTGCAACCCGCGGATGGCGTAGTTTTTATCGAAGAAGACGACAAGCCGGCGCACCTGGAAGTGCGTCCGTGGACCCAGGACAAGGACATTCCCGCCGGAGTTTGGGGGAGTGAGTCCCTTTCCGACTTCTGGGACGGCGCGCGCGGCGGCTGGGTGCTGGTCCGCTCGGATCTGCTGGGTACGCCGGCGGTGCTGCCGGCGGATTTCGAACCTTCTTCAGACGACATCATCGCCTACCTGCCGGAACAAGGTCGGCAGCTCGACTTTTTCCCCGACAAGATGGAGCGGCTGGGGATTGCGCTGGGCAAGGGTCTTATTCATTACGCCAAATATCTGCGCACGCGCGATCTCCGCTCCGGGGACGACACGCTGCGTGCGCTGCTCAGCGTGAAGCTGCGTTGCGGCAGCGAGGACACCGCCCCCCCTGCGGACAACGCCATCGCGCTGTCCCCGGAGCTATTGCCTGGCAGCAGCCTGCTTGAGCCCCAGGGGTCCATCTATCACATTACCGAAGGGCAGTGGGTCGTTGCCGAGCTCAGCGTGCTAAGGGCTACGAGCCTGGAGTTGCGCGTCGGCATCTTGGCCTGCTCGGACGATGGCAATATCATCGCCGTTTGGCCGCCCGCGGGCCAACGCTACAACTTTGCCACCGGCACGACTACCTACGTCGGCAAGGATCGGTTCAATCCGCTGTTCATCAACTGCCGAGCCGATCAACGTCTCAGTCGCTGGACGCTCAAGGTCGTCGCCTACACTACGGCCGTCGGTAGCGAGCCCATTAACCTAACCAGCTTGGAGCAGGCGGCGACCGTGCAGGAGCTGTTCAGCAAGGAACTGACCGCAGCCGAGCGCGGCGTCATCGGCCGTGGGCCAAAGCAAGGGGAGAGGCCCGCTTGGTATTCATGGAACCTGCGTATCGCTTGTCATAAATCCCCGGGCACCTGAAGCCGCCCGCCGCGCGGTCAGTGGTAAATCCGCCCGATGAAGTCGATATCCATGGGCGACAGCTGATTGTTCCACGCGACTTCGCGGCCGTCGGTTACGATATCCGGGGGGATGCGGTACATCATGATCGAACGGGGATCGAACGTGTCCGTGGTGATGCAGTAGGACTTTGAGTACGCGGCGAGGACCTGCTGATCCACGGTGGTGCGATCCCAGCGCATGTTGTCCCAGAAGTAGTCGTAGACGCCGGGCGGCTGGAGCTTCCACTTGATGCCGTCTTTCGCGGTGGGGCTCTGATGCTCGTGGCCAAGCCCCAGGGCGTGACCGAATTCATGCAGGACGATGCGGTTGAGTTCCATCGCATCGAGCTCCAGCGAGACCGCCAAGGACATCGTCGGCATGCCGGGAGGGACGCCCAGGGCGTTGGTGCCGATCCGGGTGACCGAGGTCAGGCCTCTGCTGAATGCAATCCGGATCTCCGCGGCTGCATCTTCGCTGCGCTCGAACTTGATGTTGGCGTAGTCGCCCCAGATTCGGCCGATGGCGAATACCTGCGCGCACAGCTGGTCGTCGGCACCCAAGAAGGAGACCCGCAGGGTGGAGATGTGTTCGCCGGTCCAGAAGGCGGACTTGAAGCCCACGCCCTTGGTCGGAATCGGAATGAACAGCGGCGGCGCAGCGCACATCGTAGCGGAGCGCGGCCAAGCAATGCACGGTCGCGCGGCGTCGGACGGATGGGAGGGCTCGGTCATGGGTTTGCTCTTGGTTAGTTGAAGTCGAAGAACGGCAGGTAGTACGCCAGGGTCAGACCGAATCGGAAGGCACCTGCGCTTTGGCCATCGGCAGCCGGAAAGACGGTCGGGAGCCAGCGGAAGTCGGCGGCAAGCAGGAAGTTCACGTCCGGTGTGCCGACGATGAGACCCGTCTGCAGGCCCGCCAGCACGAAGTCCGTCCAGCGGACATTGTCCGTAAGCTTCGCGTTGCCGTCCAGGGCGATGAACTGCCCGAGATCAATGGGCGACAGTTGCAGGTGCCAGCCGACGGAAACGGACCGCGCCCGGGCGGGATTGAGCTTGTCGGCGGGATCTTGCCGATTGGGCAGGTACTGCAGCGCCACTCCCATGGGCAGCGACAGCTGCGGCACCATGAGGCAGGGCTTGGCGTCGCTGTAACAGTCTGGTTTCGATCGGATCCACTGAACGCCGCCGTAGAAACCGACGCTGGCGCCGATGGACACGACCCATTGACCGTCTCTGTTGTTGCGTCGGGTGGTCGCATCGATCAAGGACTCGACCGCTTTTTTACGCGCTGCGTGCTGCGCGTTGGCCGTACTCGCGTCGCCAGGGCTCGTGTAGCTGGCGGCGTACGAGCCGAGCGCCGTGAGCACTTGGTTCGCCTTGGCCAGGGCGAAGTTCAGGCGCCCGTGCGGATCCTTCCAGGCGCCGCTGTCTCTTTGTCGGTCAAGGGCTCGCTTGAGAAGCTCCGTGATGCCCAGCATGGTCGGCACCACGTCGCGATCCATTATGCCCATGGTGATCGCGCGGAGATTTTTTAACACCTCGCCCAGGTGCGCCGGGTCGCCGCAGGCGTCGGCAGAGTGCATCTTCTCCGCGATCGGTAGGGTGCAGCGCAGACGCTCGGCGATGTCGAAGGAGAGGTCTATGGCGTTCCGCGCCACGGCCAGCGACGCCGTCCCCTTGTCTGGAAATAGAATCTCCTGCCCGCGGGCAATGAACTGCTCCAGATCGGGAAAGTAATTCCGTAGCTTGAGGTCTCCTTCGCCTTCCGGGGTCAGGTATGCGGCGCAGCTGACCGCGACCTGGTTGCCTTGATCCGCATCTAGATCGTAGAAGTCAGCGGGCCGGGCCACGCGCTCGGCGATCTCACGCGGGTCGCAGCCGCCTTTTTTCTGACACTCCGTGAGCACCGCGAAGCCAAGCTGCAAGGCGCAGCCCACCACCGCATACTGGGACTGGGGACGCGGCAGCGTAGCCGTGGGTCCCAGCCCTTGCAGCCAGTTGACCTGGCGCAGCTGCTCCAATACTAAGCCGGCGTCGCGTACGGTGAGCGGCCGCCGCCCGGCCGCAGCATCGACCAGCACCGTCAGCGTTCGATTGAAGATCGGCCCCATCGCCCTTGCCATGAGCTGGGCGAAATCGGACAAAGCTTGCGCATCCGCCCCGCGCATAACAGGTGGTTGCGCTGCGACAGAGGGAAGGCTGCCGGGTGTGGCAGCGACCGCAGGTGCGGCGGCCGGGAGCTTGCTCGCCGCTTGATTGAGCTGAGCCAATAGGATATCGGTCGCTATTTGCGACACATCCGTCATGAGCGACCGTAGCAGCGCCTGGGCCGAGCTGCCGAGCTCCTGCACGCGCAGGTTCTTGACGACGCGGCACGTCGCCGGGAGCACCAGCAGCTCTTGCGCGGGGAGGCCCAGAGCCGGGGCCAAGTCGCCGGGGATCTTGAGATCGTCGCAGATAAAGCGGGTAAGGAGCTGCGATAGCAGCTCGAAGGACTTGCTGCGGGCGCGCTCGTAGGCGATCTCGGCGAAGATGCGCAGGACCTCCTGCGCCGCCGCGGGTACCGTCGAGTCGATGCCGCGGACTCCGGATTCACTCAGGCTGCCGAGCGGCAGCGCTTTATGGACGTCGCGCAGCTTCGGCAGCGCCGAAAGATTGAGCGTGATCCGGACCGGGCTCCCGGCGGCATCAAAAAATGTCACCGCGCTGGCCGGGATCGAAATGCCGACGGGAATTGTGAGCCTGCTCATCGTTGACGACACGAGCGGCTCGACCCACAGGGAGGACTGCCAGCGGCCGCGGGGGAGCGTGAGCAGCTTGACCAGCGGGTTTGACAGACTCGGATCCCACTCGGTCTCCAGGTGCCGGCCGGTCTGCGTTTCGTCCAGGTTGACCTTGACGCGCGTTGCCGGCATGCGGTCGAGCGACAGGGTCAGGAGCTGGCTCTTGGGGTTTGCAAAAGCGACCGCGCTGCTTATGGAAGGGGGGACCTGACGAAGGCTTTGGCCAATCTCGTTCAGCCTGGCCTTTAGCTGCTCGCTTGCCCCGCTGCACGCAGCAATCAGCTGCAAGTAGCTGGCCGCGAGGTTGGACCTGGCGGCGGCGGCAGCCTGACAAGCCTTGCCGGCGCGGGCGGTGGTTGCCGGGCCGGGGTTGTTCGTCGCGCTCTGTAGCTCGGACTGGCACTCCCACTCATTGTGATACCAGGCTGTGTTGATTCCTTTCTGCAGGTCGCTGAGCGCGTTGTCATCGCAAGTCACTGCGGCGGCGGCCGGATGGGTCAAGAGCAGCAGGCCGCTGAACCCGAGAATCACTCGCAAACAGAATTTTCGTGTCACGGCCAAGCTGTGTCCCTTGAGGTTATGAGGTCAAAAGGTAGCTCTCGGCTAGCGCGCCGCCCAGACCGCTTCGGCGGCAGTCGCCGGAATCGCTGGGCCGCTGACGTGCCGCGGCGTATTGAGGACGTCTGCCACCCAATCGGCAATGCGATCGGCGCGTACATAGATGCCGCCCTGGCCGCATGCGAGCTGCCGGCTTGGTAGACCGCGCGAAACGATGGCCAGGATGCGGGGTTTGCCATCGCGCATGTGCTCATAGATAGGCGCGCCGCTGTCACCGCTGCAGGTGTCGCGGCCGTTGGCGCGCGGCACGACCATCTCCCGGTCCGGATCGCAGCCCGTGCTGCGGGGACGGGCGCCATCGCAGCCCCAGCCGAGGACCGACACCAGGGTCAGCCGCTTGCGACCCTCGCCGCTGTGGCCGCTTACGGAGGTCGCGCCGTAACCGGTCAGGGTGACTTGGCCAAACGGCGGTCGCGGATCGGCGGACGGACGCAGCGCGACGGGTTTGAGCGTGAGCGGGCTCTCCAGCCGCAAAAGGGCTGCGTCGATGCCTGGGTCCGGGTGAACAACCGTGCTGAGTACCGCGCTGCGCTGCCGCGGCTCCTCAAAGCGCGCGCCGACGCGGACCTCGGTCGCTGGCAAGCAGTGGCGGGCGGTCAGGATGATGTCGCGGGCCACGGCTGTTCCGGTGCAGCGCAGCGACCCCTTGTCTGCCACCGCAACCACTTCATTGTGGACATCCTCCGCTGCGAGCAAAACGCCCGGGCCGGTGATCGCCGCTTCGCGAGGCGGCTGCGGCAGCGGGGCGGGCAGACTGTCGGCCCGACTCTGCAACAGCCCTCCCAGGGATATAAATCCGCAGATCGTCAAGGGCAGTAGGCGGATGCCGATACCAGCGCTGCCGCGGATCCCGGCCAAGCGCCGCCGGTCGCCGGTGACGACACCCCGGGGTCGGGTCATTTCGGCTCGATGTAACGCCATATTCCCTTCCCCTGGACCGCGACCCAGACATCAAGTCCGTCCTTGGTGCTGCCCCAGATCGCGCGCAGAACGGACTGCGTATCGGGGGATGTAACCGGCGACCAGGCCGCAGTGCCGTCAAAGCGTGCCACCGTCCCGCTGCTGCCCACAAACCACAGGTCCCGGGGATCCGCGGCCCAGCTGCCAAACCAGTTGGTGTTCATCGGGATTCTTGGGTCGGCCGGCGGCACAAACCACGATCCCGCGGCGGACTTGATCCGGATGGAGAAGCCGGTGGCGCTGCCGGCGCCGGCGAGAATCGATAGGTCGGACTGGTTCCAAACGCTGGACCAGGTGATGCTCGGGTCGCCCGATGCGGCGACGTCTTTGTTCCAGACGGAGGCGGTGTAATGGTAGGCCGTGCCCATGGTGCCGGCGGCCAGGATATCCAGGCTGTCGGCGGCGATGCCGTTGAAGGTCAGCGTGGGGGTTTTCTGCACGGACCAGGGATTATTCGCGGCGTTTTCAGTCTGATAGATCATAAGGGCGGAAATTCCGCCGATAGCGATGTGCGTCCCGCTGGGCAAGGTCTGCCCCGTCACGGCATAAAGATCGTTCATGCCGCCGAGCTGGGCCTTGGCCTCCGCGGTCTTGTCTACCCAGCTGCCGCTCAAGCTGTCGCGCTGCAGCACGGTCGCTTGATTGCCGACGATCCACTGCGTCAGCGGGGCGGGTGCGGCGGAGACCCAGATGCCGTTTAGGGCCACGGGCGGAGCTCCGGAATCATCCCGACGCCACACGGCGCCGTTCCAGAACAGGACCGTACCCGCATCGCCGACGGCCCACACGTGGTTGGGATCGCGGCCCCAGATCGCGCTGTAGTTGTTGGTGGCGCCTTCCGGCAGGCTCATGGGGCACCATGAGCTCGTGCAGGCCAGCTCGCTGAATAGGACGTTCACCGTCTCGCCGGGAGCGGCGCTCACGGTTTCCAGCGCCGGCTGGGCGCACGGCGGCGTCCCCCAACAGGAGAAGACCTGGTTTTTGTCCGGATAGGCGCGCAGCGTGACCGGCTCCGCAAAGTACC
>CALFML010000690.1 GCA_937879845.1 uncultured Myxococcales bacterium | reverse complement strand
AGGGAAATTACCTTACCAGCGACGAGCGCTGGTTTCTTAGCGCGTTTTTAGGGGTAAAATCAGGGAGCTTTGAAGATCGGCGCCAGCGCATCCAGCGCCGCGCGCAGCATCGCCGGGCTGCGGTTGATAAGGTGCCCCATGCTCGGAAAGAGCGCGTGGGCTCCTAGAAGCAGCACCACCAGCCAGATGAGGCTTGTCGCGGCGGAGCGGCGGCGCGGTCTCGGCTCTTCTGCCTGGCGCAGCCACTTGGCGAAGACCGCAACGAAAAGCTCGGCGAGAAGCTGCGCGCACAAAAGAGGCAGGGCCAGCGCCAGCACGAGCGGAAGAAGTTGACGGCTAAGCAGGCCCAGGCTCTGCGCTGCCGATGCTGCGGCTGCGGCGGTGGCCGCTGGGAAGGCGGCGTGGGGCAGCGGCAGCAGCTCATAGCTGGCGGCAAGCGCCGTAACGGCGATGCGGGCTCCGCCGAGGCCGAAAAAGATCGCCAGCGCCAACGCTCCGTAGAGCTGTGCGGCAAGCGGCGTGTCCCGCCCCTTGAACGACCGCGGACGACCGTAATCATCGAAAAGCGCGCCGACCGAACGCGCCGTCGCCCACGGCAGCGATGCGGCCAGCGTCAGCGCTCCGCCGATCAGAAGCTCGCGCAGGCACAGCGGCAGGAGCGCGGCGCCGGTCCGGGCTCCGACCGCAGCCGCGGGTCCAAGCAGCGGCGCCAGCAGCAGGGTCCCAAGCCCCAGCGCCACCAGTCGACCGCCCACGCCGAGCATCGGCACGGCCAGGAGCAGCGGCCCGCAGCGACATCCCACAAGCAGCACCGCCGCCGCACTCTGCGCAAACCCCGGGGCCACCAAGAGCAGGGCGTCGCCGTCCGCCGGCCCCAGCATCTACCGTCCTAGCGTCGGCAGGGCCGTCCACAGCAGGGCGGCAAACTGCGTCAGTCGGGCGGCGGCGGTCGGCGCCAACGCCAGCGCGGTGAGCAGCCCGACCCCCAGGCGCGCCACCCCCGGCAGGGCGGAACCTTCCACTCCTGCCCGGCGCTGCACAAGCTCTACCAGCGCCGCCGCCACCGCTCCCATGAGGAGCGGCGGACCGGCGCAGTATAAGACGAGCAGCAGTCCTTGCTCGGTCACGCGGAAAAGCGCCGCCTCGTTCATGCGAACCCCTGGAGCAGCCCGCGCAGCACGAGCTGCCAGCCGTTGCCGATGACAAAGAGCAGCAGCTTGAACGGCAGCGCCACCGCCCCCGGCGACAGCCCGTGCAGATCGAGCCCGGAGAGCAGCACCGCGCACAATAGATCAATAAGGAGCAGCGGCAAAAGCAGCCCGAACCCCAGGAGGAACGCCGTCCGCAGCTCGCTGAGTGCAAAGGCCGGTGCCAGTATGGTGAGTGGGTCCGCACTCGGATCGGGCGGGACAGATGGCTTGGTTACGGCGCCGGTACCGTCCCCGGCTGCGGCAGGGGCTTGCGCCAGCCGCGCCGCCAGCTCGCGCACCGCTTGCTGCTCGTTCGCTTGGGCGTGACGGCGCAGGAACTCACGCAGCGGCGCGCTGCCGGCTTGCAGAAGCTCGGCAGCGGTGGCGGTGCTCGGCTGCTCCGATAGGGCCCGCTGGCTGCGTTCAATCGTGGGCATCATGGCCAGCGCCGCGAGCAGCAGGGCCAAGACCGCCAGCACCGAGAGCGGCGGCACCCCGCCGCCCAGCCCGCGCCGCAATATCGCCAGAACGACGCTTATCTTGATGAACGCCAGCGCTATCCCCAGCCCTGCCAGGAGCAGCGGCAGCAGCATCCGTAACGTTTCAGGTGGAAGCGTCGCCACGTGCGCTTTAGCTCCGGGTCAGCACGTCGCGATGTCCGCCCGCCGCGTCGGCGACCAAGGTCTGTAGTCGCGGTGCCGCCGCATCGGCTCTGAAATTGTCAGCGCGGAGCTGTGCCGCCAGCACCGGCTCGCTGCTGCCGACGGTAGAGTCGGGCGGCGGGAGAGTCGCATCTTCCCCGAATCGGGCGCGCAGGCGCTGCAGCAGCATCGCCGCCCCGCTCGCGCTCTGAGCCTGCGCTCCATCCAATAACGCGACCTGCTTCGGATCGAGCTCCGTCACAAGGCCCAGGCTGCCGCTGCTGCCGCCGATGAGCAAAAAGCGGTCGGCGGCGCGGACAAGGTACAGCGACTGGCTCGCCGACAGCTCAAGCTTGGCGATCATCTGCAGCGGTCCCGCGCTGCGTGCCCGCCGCCGCCCAGCCAAAAGGCGCAGCGCGACCAGCGTGGCCGCAAGCAGCAAGAAACACAGAAGCGTCGAGCCCGCAAGGCCTGGCCCGAGCTCGCCAAGCGGCGTCGATGAAGCGCCCACAACCTGAGCCAGCATGATTTTATGAGAAGCGCTCCGCCCGCCCATGTCAACCCTAAAACCGGCTAAAACCTCAGGTCTTCCAAGCGGTTGCCGGACCGGCGCCGGCTAGGCTGGGCCGCGGCTTTGCGCTGGGATGCGCCGGGGTTTCAGGGTAGCCTGCAAGACTTGATCGGACGGGTTCCATGGGCTCGGATATAGAGACTGGCAAGGGCTCACCGCCGCCGGGTGGGACGCCGACGGCGGGCTTTGCCGCGGCGCTGGCCAAGGTCGCCGCGCGGGTGCACAGCGGGCAGCGCTTCCTCATCGCGGCGCATGCCCGCGTCGATGGCGATGCGCTCGGCGCCATGCTGGTGTCGGCGCACGGGCTGCAAGCGCTCGGCAAGCAGGTCTACCTGTATAACCCGGAGCCGGTGCCGCGGCGCTTCCGCTTCGTTCCGGGGGCCTCCGAGATCCGCCGCCGCATCCCCGGCGAGCTGCGCTTTGACGCCACGCTCGTCCACGACTGCGGGGCGCGGCACCTTCTGGGGGAGGGCTTTCCTCCGCCGGCCGTCACCGGGCCGCTGCTCATCTTGGATCACCATGAGATCGTGAGCGACTTCGGCGACCTGGTGCTGCGCGACCCGACGGCCACGAGCGCTGGCGTTATCGCCTGGCGGCTCCTTGCGGCGCTCGGGCTGCGGGAGGAGACGATGCCGGCGCCGCTGGCCACCGCGCTCCTGGTCTCCCTGGTGGAGGACAGCGGCTGGTTCCGCTATCCCGGCACCAACGCCGAGACGTTTCGGCTGGCCATGGCCTGCACGGCCGCCGGGGTGTCGACCTGGGATGTGGCGATGGCGCTCGATGAGTCGCTGTCCGAAGCCTCGCTGCGCCTCCTGACTCAAGTGTTGCCGACGCTGGAGCGCCACGCCGACGGCCGCTTGGCGGTCCTCACGTTGACCGATCAGATGCTGCATGAGGCCCAGGCCGCCCCCGATGACGTCGGCAAGCTCGTAAACTACGCCCGCGCCCTGCGCGGAGTCGACGTCGGCGCCCTCTTCACCATCGGCGACGATCGGATCTACGCCAGCCTGCGCGGCAAGGGGCGCGTCCACGTGGGCGAGGTCGCCAGCGGCTTCGGCGGCGGCGGCCATCGCAACGCCGCCGGCTGCACCGTCTCTTTTGCCGCCGCGCCGCTGCTTCCCGGCGATGGCGTGAGCGAGCCGCCGCGCCCCTCTCGCAGCGAGCGGATCGCCGCGGCGCGGGCGCGTCTTATCGCTGCACTATGTGAGGCGATCACCAGCGCCGGCAGCGAGCTGCAACCCGGCTGATCGCGAAAAGGCCGGACCCATCTCACCTACACCAGGCACCCGAACCGGCAGCTGAAACCACCGGCAATCAGGGGCGGCAGAATCCTCTTTTGCCGATCGCTGAAAAAATTCTGAAACTAGATCGCTCTTGCGCTCACGTACGGTTGTGATGACCGTAGCGCGTGTCTTGACGTTGTTTCCCAAAGAGTCCGATCCGCCTGTGCCGATCGCTGATGCCGCCGATTCGAGCTCGTCGCGCGGCAGAAGCGTTGCCATCGTCAAGGCGGCATCGACTGCGCTGGCAAAAGGGGAAAGCGCGGCGATCGCGTCCATCGATGAGCCGCTGGTCGTCCGCGCCCGCACCGGCGACGCCGCGGCGTTTCGTCTCTTGTTCGAGCGGCACAGCCCGGGCGTGCGGCGCTATCTGGGGGATCTGCTGCGCGATGAGGCCGCGGCGGATGACGCGACGCAGGAGACGTTCGTTCGCGCCTACGATCGGCTGCTGTCGCTGCGTGAGACGGGGCGGGTGCAGACGTGGCTTTTCGGCATCGCCCGCAATGTGTTCTTGGAGCAGTGGCGGGCGCGCAAAGAGGAACGGCGCGCCCTGCCGGAGGGGGAAGGGGAGTCGGAGGAGCTTGCGCTTGTCGATTCAGCACCGACGCCGGATGCGGTGCTGCTGGGACAAGAGGCGGAGCGCGTGTTGACAGAGGCGCTGTCGTACGTCGGGGAGCCGCGCAAGAGCGCGCTGCTCCTGCGCCTTGATCATGGGCTGGCCTATGAGGACATCGCAGAGATCATGGGCTGGAGTGTTGCCAAAGTTAAAAACGAAATTCACCGGGCGCGGCTGCAGCTGCGGGCGCAGCTTGCGCGGTATCTAGGAGGAGCATCGTGAGTTCTGAACAGAGCAAGAATGAGTCGGCAAGCGTCAAGCTGTCCTGTGGCGTCGCAACCGTCGAGTTGCTGGAGAACCTGGTACGCGGGACGCTTTCCTCCGAGGAGACCGCCGAGCTCACCGTCCACACCGATTGCTGTCCGGTGTGCGCCAAGGAGCTGTCCTGGCTGCGCGCCGAGCGGGAGATGTTCGCCCAGCGCGCCCTGGGCGTGCCGCCTTCGAAGGTCTGGTCGCAGGTCGAGGCGCAGCTGAGCCAGCGGCTGGCGGCGCAGATGGCGGTTCAGCCCATCGGTACGCGCTTCCGTCAGCGCCTGCGGGCGCAGCGGCTGCAGTGGCTCGCGGTCGGCGTGGCGGCGGCGATGATGGGCATCCTGGCGGCGAGTCCGCTGTCACCGCTGCGGCTGCACGACTCGCTCAGCGGGCTGCTGGGGCGGCCGCTTTTCAGCCGCTCGGCAACGGACGGCAGCTCCAAGAGCGCGGCCGTGGTCGCGCACTTTGATGACGATGAGGACGCGACCGGCGGGGCGGGTGAGGGGGAAGATTCGGATGCGGCGGAGGAAGTGTCGGCGGTCAGCAAGGTCACGGGCGCGGTCACCCTGAGCCTGAACACCATCGCCACCGATATCGAAGTCCTGGTAGGCGCCGCCGGCGAAGTCCGCATCACCGCGACCGACACCGATGCCCGCGCGGTGCGGCTGGTCGATAACGGCAAGGGCCGGATGCAGGCGCAGTTCGATGGCATGGCGCACGGCGGCCAGGTGCGGCTGCAGCTCCCGGCGGGCAGCGGGGTCGAGCTCCAGACCGTCTCCGGCGATGTCGTGGTGAGCGAGATCCGCGGCGACGCGGTGGTCCGCACCACCTCGGGCGACATTCACGTAAAGGGAGTCGCCAAGGTCGGGCTGACCTCGACCAGCGGCGATGCCATGGTGGAGCGGGCCAGCGGTCCGGTCACGGTGGAGACCACCTCCGGCGAGCTGCTCCTGCGCGGCGATGTGGTTGCTCCGGTCAAGTTCCAATCGACCTCGGGCGACCTGCAGATAGAAGGCGCTTGCCGGGCGGGGTGCCAGGTCACGGCGACGACGGCATCGGGCGATGCGTCGGTGCGCACGGCCAAGGGCTCGTTCTCGGCGCGGCTGCGCTCGCGCACCGGCGAGATCGAAGGGTCCGACGGGCAGGCGATAGACATGCGGCGGCGCCCGGGCAACAAGGCCGAGTGGACCGTGCATATCGGCCGCGGCGAGGGCCGCATCGAGGTCGAGAGCGAGACCGGCTCCCTCACGCTAGATCACGACCACTAAACCGCCCCTCCGGGCTTATAGTTTCGTGAGTGCAACCGTAAACGTGAAGGAAGATGGCTGTGCTCATGAAGCAGATTGTGGCTCCGCTCGGGTTGGCTGTTATCGTCCTCGGCATCGTGCTGTCGCTGGGGAACCGCATCGGGTTTTTAAAGACTTTTCCTCTCTCAGGAACCATCGCGATCTTTCTCGGATTCGTCCTCACGCGGGTGGGCCGAACGCCCTGAAGCCGGCGTGCTAGGCTGAAGTAGATGCGGCGGCGCCTGATTCCCCCGAGTTCAATTTTGTGGCTGCTCATAACTGGCGGAGCCGGCTGCGATCCGGGCGGCGACATCGGCCAGCCGCAGACGCGGAACTTACCGAACTGCCCCCAAGCCCAGTGCACCGGCGGGGTTCACTTCGCCGCCGACCTCATGGCGACTGTGGCGGATGCGCCGAACCTGGAGCTTCTGCTCTGCCGCAACGAACTTTGTTCCATCCTGCGCCCGACTGCAGACGGGACCGAGTTCGCCTGCGACTTCGCCGGTCCGCTCACCGCTTCATGCCGCCTCAGCCCGAGCGCCGGCATCCTGCACCTGGAGCTCACCTTTTCCGGTGTCATGACCAGCTGGGCCGCGGGAGACCGGTTCTCGGTTCGCGTCGGCTTGCCGGGAATGACGCCGCTTATCGATGTGCACAAGACCGTAGACGGCTACGTCGAGACCCGGCCGGCCGGACCGGACTGTCTGCCGGTGTGCCGGAGCGCAACGCTCAGCTGAGTCCCCGCGTTCGGACAGTGAGCTGGGACGGCGCCCGCCCGGTTAAGGACCCGGCAGGTTTTGCGCCACGGAGAGTCCGCCGGTCCCGGTAGTGTAGAGCAGATCTGGACGCCCATCCCCGTTCAGATCTTTGATCGCCAGCGCCGTCACGGCCGCTTGCAGCCCGACCAGCGGAACAGGAGCAGAGAACGTTCCGTCCGGCTGCCCCTGCAGATACGACAAGCTGTTCGTCGTCGTCACCACCAGGCCCAGACCGCCGTTGCACCCCAGATCCGCGAGCTCGAACACCCCGCTGGATGCTCCCGATCCGAGGATCGGAGTCGGCTCTGCGAATGTCCCATCCCCAAGGCCCAGGGACAGATTGAACAGCGTGCCGTTGTCGTTGTTGCTGACCAGATCCAGCTTGCCGTCGCCGTTCACGTCGCCGACGCGGATGTTGGAGGCCAATATCGAGCTTGTCCACTTCAGATTGTATGTAGGTGCCGTGCCCGGTTCTAACGTCACGATGTTGGAGCTGTTGGCGCGAATGCCGATGATCTCCGGCGCGGCGGTGGCGGTATTAAGCTGCGCAAATTGGAAGCTGCGCAACGCCTCTGCCGCAATCGGAGTCCCCTGCGGTGCGGTACCCCCTAACATAAAGGGAACCAGAACCATCTTGCCCGTGGCGGCCACGAACAAGTCGGTTGCCGCGCCGCCGGTCGGGTCGCGATCTAAGGGCACAAAGTCGGCAACGCCGGTATAGAGCGGAAAGCTCATCGATGTCCAAGTCCCGCTCAACGTGCCTGGGTTATGAAGCAGGACTCCCGTGCTGCTTGTCCCGCCGCGCCCCGCTATCAGGATGTCGGGACGGCCGTTGTGCTCCACGTCATGAATGCGTATGAAGCTCTGCGTCAGGGGACTGTAGGGAATCGAGATATTGCAAGTCAGCGCCGCCGTCTTGTTTCCCGGGCAGACCACCACCGCGCTTCCGCCGCCGCTCTTGAAAGCCACATCCTCGTTCTTGTCGCCGTCCAGATCCGCGACGACGATTTGGTCCGGCATCACCGGAACCTGAACCGAGTTGCTGGTTACCTGCATGACGAACTTGGCCGGCACGAAGCTGCTGTAGCGAAACAGATCGGCGCGAGACGTCGTCTTATTGTCCAAGTTGGTGAGGCGGACATCGGCCGGGCCGCAGTAGGCTTCGCTGGAGTGGGCGAGCGCGGTGAGCTCGGTGCTCGACACCACGCTCACCTCGGTCGCCATGAAGCCGCCGACCTGCACGGTGATTCCGGTGCGGAATCCGGTGCCGCGGATGGTGAGCCGGGTGCTCTCCCGCTGCGCGCCGAAGCGCGGCTCGATGCTGGTTAGAGAGAGCTCTGCCGCCGACTGGCAGGTCTCAGTGATCGGATCACAGATTTCGTCCGCGCCGCAGCCCGGCGTGACGACGCAGTTGGCAGGATTGAATTGAGTCTGACAGCTTAGAAGCGCCGCCGAGGCGATAAGCAGAGATTTTTTCATAGAACAGCTCCTGACTAAACTAAGAAGGGAACACGATCATAGGGACGGCATAGCCTGCGACCTTTCTTGATGGCGTTAGGGGACGGAGGGCTCGCGCGGTCCCGGGATGGCCAGCAGCACGGTCCCGGCGATGCCCAAGGCGAAGCCGACGCTCACGCTGGCGATTCCCGCCCCGCGCGTGTCGAAAAGGACCCGGCACGCCGTCGTTCCCGCGGAGGACTCGACCGGCTGGTTGGGTACGCAGTGCCCATCGATGGCAAAGTCGAAGGCGCCGCCGGTCAAAAACAGCGCTCCGACGCTGACCAGCGTGCCGCCAAGGGCCAGCCGCCAGCGCGGCGGGCGCCGCCGCCCGGACGGTGCCGGCTTGGCCGGTGCCGCCGCCGACGGCTCATCGGGCTCAAGCTGCACGCGCAGCGGCGTCTCCGCGCCCGCGTTGACCGTCAGCTCCGCCGCCGCCGCCTTATGACCAGAGAGCTTCAGCGCCAGGTCGTATTTTCCTTCCCACAAAGTCAGGTTCAGCGGGGTCTTTTCCGCCGCCCGCTGCCCCATGGTTACCACCGCCCCCGGCGGCTCAGAAGTAATCGCCGCCGTACCGAGCTGGCGCGGCAGACCGCGAGTCAAAAGCTCCGTCAGCGCGTCGCGGTAGCGTGCCGTGGCTTGTTCGAGGGTGCAGACCTCGCAGGTCAGCGCGGCTTGGCTCGCCGGTTCGCTGATCTCTGTGTGGAGCAGCGTCAGTTCGAAGGTCCAGCGGGCAGTCGCGCTGGCCGCCGCGGCGCTGGCCGCCTCCGGCTGTGGGCTTTGGGCCGGCGGCGGCGGTCCTATCCGCGTCACCCGCGAGCGCAGCACGTAGTCAAGGCCGCTGCGCTTGGCCAGCTTCTGCTCGCATGAAGGGGTGGACAGACACTCCCGCAGCTCGCTGGCTTGGCGCAGCGCCACAGCCGTAGGCATCACGCCGAACTGCTGAAGAATCGCGGCGCGCTCGATCGCCTCGCCGAGCGGCCGCACGCTCTCCGCCGGCACGCCGGGCCACTCGTCGACAACGAGCAGCGCCGGCAGGATCCGGATCAGCAGCGCCCCCGAGCTCCGCGCCGCCCGCACCTCCGCCAGCCGCCCTTGCTG
>CALFML010000689.1 GCA_937879845.1 uncultured Myxococcales bacterium | reverse complement strand
CGCAGGTCGTGGTCAGCGCGCCGGGCATGGAGATGTGGCTGCGCTACGGTGCCGGCGACGTCGTGCGTCTGCACAACTCGTACCTGGACTTGCCCGTACGCTTCGCCGACGGCACGCGCTGGAGCCTCGGCGAGCTACGGGCACGGGCGGCGGCTTGGGTCTATGGCGGCCCGTTCCCTCCGGGCACGCCGCTCGAGGCCGCCGATGCGGCCGGGACGCTCGACGGTGGCGCCGACGACGACGTGCTGCTCGAGGTGGGTGGTCTTCACGCTCACGGCCGGGCCGTGGCGGTTTAGGCGCGCCCACAGGCTGGGCCAGCGCCGGAGCCTGCGCTCCACCGGGTCAATCAGTTTGAACATGAGCGGGTTGAGGGTGATGGCCTGAGGGTCCATGGGTCTCGCCAGTCTGCCTGCCCGCCTGAGCGGCCGGGGCTAGTCGGGTTCGGTGGCCGTGAGGAGCGCCAGGATCGCGATGCGGCTCTGGATCACCTGGTAGCCCGCGCCGGTGGGATCGTGATCGGGGTTGATGAACGTCTCGATGCGGCGCACCGCGCCGAGCTCGCCGCTGCGCACGAGCGCGACGATGTGCTCGGCGAGCGGATGATACCGGTAGTGGAAGGCCTCCATGCACACCCGGCCGGCGCCGGCCGCGGCCTCGGCGACCCGCTCCGCCTCGGCGGCGTTGGCGGTGAACGGCTTCTCGCACAGGACGTGCTTGCCGGCCGCGAGCGCGCGCAGCGTCCACTCGGCGTGCAGGGCGTTGGGGAGGGGGTTGTAGATGGCGTCGATCGCGGGGTCGTCGATGAGCGCCGCGTAACTGCCCAAGACCCGCGGCACGCCGTGCTTCTTGGCGAAGGCGCCGGCGCGCTCGCTGTCGCGCGCGGCGATGGCGGCGACCTGAACTTGGGGAACCTGGCGCGCGGGGGAGAGCAGAGCGAACGGCGCGATGCGTGCCGCACCGAGTAACCCAATGCGTAGCGGACTATCCATGCGCGAAGCATACAGCAATCGCTCCCCCGGGACCCCAGCAAGCATCGCAATGCGAAAGCAGCGCGACGGGAACGGCCGAACTGGATCCGCGGCCAAAGGCGTAGACCTGCCCAATCAGGTCCGTTGGCGACTCCCAGCAAGTAGGACGGCGCACCACACGGCCTCACCCGCTAGCGGCAGCGGAACGGACTGCGTTTTTGCCGTCTGTGGGTTCTTTGTGCAGGCCGTGGGAACATGCGGCATTCTATACGCTAGATCGCGCTCTGAGTTCTCTGCCGGGTCGCCTGTCAGGCACCGCGTAGCCAGAGTGCGTCCGTGGGAGAAAACCGCTTGTCCAAGCCTCCTAGCAATAGAAATCTCGCACCGGCTGGGCCGGGCGGTGCGGAGCGCGTGCCGCACGATGCGCTGCTGCAAACGGTCAAGCAGCCGCCGGCCCCGTCGCCCCCCGCTGCGGCGGCCCCGACGATCACCATGGACAGTACAAAGGAGGCGCAGCGCATCGGCCGCTACGCCGTCCTGCGCAAGCTCGGCGAAGGCGGTATGGGCGTCGTGCTCGCCGCCTACGATGAAGAGCTGGATCGGCGGGTCGCCGTAAAGCTCCTCCGCGACCAGAGTGCGCAAGCGGCTGAGCACCGGCTCCGCATCCTGCGCGAGGCGCAGGCCATGGCGCGGGTCTCCCATCCCAACGTGGTGCAGGTCTACGAGGTCGGGGAGTTCCAGCCACTGGATAAAAGCGGCAGCCATATCTACATCACCATGGAGTTCATCGACGGCACCACTTTGTATGAATGGCAGCGCCGCGAGGGACGGACGTGGGAAGAGATTCTGCGCATCTATCTGGAGGCGGGGCAGGGCCTGCGCGCTGCGCACGAATCAGATCTGGTACACCGCGATTTCAAGCCCGACAATGTGCTGGTCGGCCGCGATGAGCGTCCGCGGGTGGCTGACTTTGGGCTGGCGCGCGGAGGCGCTGCCGCCCAAGCGGAGAACCCGCGGCCACGCGCCACCGATAGCGACAAAGAGCGCAGCGGCGGGCATCTGCTGGCATCGCCGCTGACCCTGGACGGGGCGATCATGGGCACCCCGATGTATATGTCGCCCGAGCAATACAAGGGCGAGCCCGCCGGCCCCCGCAGCGACCAGTTCAGCTTCTGCGTCGCCCTGTACGAGGCGCTGTACGGGGTTGGGCCTTTTGCGGGAGACACGTTCGAAGCTCTGTGCGCCAGCGTCCTTTTGCACCGCCTGCGCCCGCCGCCGCAAAACTCGGCGGTGCCGCGGCCTCTATACGACGCGCTGGTGCGCGGCCTGGCCGCCGATCCGGCGCAGCGCTATGAATCGATGAAAGAGCTGCTCGCCGCGCTGGCCTTCGATCACAAACAGAGCCCCGCCGGGCTGCCGGTGTCGCGCCGCATCTTCAGCGGACTCCTGCTCGCGATAAGCGCCGCCCTGGTGCTGATCTTCATCGAGCCGACGCTGCGCAAGCAAAACACCGTGCAGATGGCGATGGCATCGGCGCTGATGTTATTCTGCGCCCTCGGGCTGACGACGCTGCTGCTGCGCAAGACGCTGCTGCGGAACTCGTTCCATCGCGGGATCGTCATCCTCATTCTCAGCCTGGCGGGACAGGAGGCGCTAATTAGCACCGTCGCCTACTTGATGGGAATGACGGTGGCTCAGATCGTCGCGATGGAGCTTGCGGCGCTGGTCGCGCTCAGTCTGTCCCTGACCTATTTTTTCTTCAAGCGCGGCTGGCTGTACATTCCCGTGGTGCTGGTGGCGCTGGGATACGTCGTGCACTCGCCGGATGAAGCCGGCTTGGTGGCGATGCTGATCCATGTCCTGTACGCCGCCGGGGCGCTGTGGCTGTGGGGCCGCTCGGCGGAGTTCCGCGGTCCGCCGTCCGCCGCGTGAGAAGGCGTGCGGGGGAAGGCACCACGCGCCGGCTCCGCGACAAAAGCTCCGCCTGCCGGATGACAATAGCGCCGCTGATGAACTGCCTTTGTCCCTTCGGGCCGATAATGTCCGCACGGCAGGGTAGGCATCCATCGCACGCTCCCTGGTTCGTCCACCGTGGGATGAACGGGGCAGAATTAATTTCCGTTCACGTCCATGCCGCGGAGTGGTTTCTCCGCGATGGGATGGCGCTTAATTCATGCCGCATGCCGGTGCGACCGGGCGCGCAGCTCCGGGTGAGATGGGTACGACTTGCCCGACCTCAGGTGGAAACTGGCGCTCGGTCTGGACGCGGAGCCGGGCTCCGCGCGACTTCACCGCGCGAGCGCCCGATCCGTCTCGGTCAGGGCTTCGTCGATGATGCGGAAGCCCTCCGCGAGCTCTTCTTCGGTGATGCACAGCGGCGGGTTGGTCATGATGGTGTTCCAGCGCACGAAGGTGTAAAGCCCGTTTGACCGCAAGTGGCGGGCGATCGCCTGCATCTCCGGCGAGGTTCCGTTGTAGGCCGTCAGGGGCTTATACGGCGCGCGGCTGCTCGCGAGCTCGAGGATGCCAAAGAGCCCGATGTTCCGCGTCGCGCCGAGGCACGGGTGCTTCTGGTACAGGGCGTCGTGGTGACGCTTCATGACGGCGCCCATCTTGGCGGCGCGCTCGATGAGACCGTCCTCCTCGTACACGCGGAGCGTGGCCAGGGCCGCGGCGCATCCCATGGGATGGCTATTGTAAGTCAGGCCCGCGGAGAAGACATTCTGGTCGAAGTGCTTGGCGATCTTGCGCCGCATGCCGACCGCCCCGAGCGGCAGATAGCTCGAGGTGAGCCCCTTGGCCATGGTGATGAGATCGGGAACCACGTTCCAGTGGTCGATGGCGAACCAGCGCCCCGTCCGTCCGAAGCCGGCCATGACCTCGTCGCAGATCAGCAGGATGCCGTGCCGATCGCAGAGCTCCCGCAGGCCCTGCATGTAGCCGTCGGGCGGGATGAGCACGCCGTTGGTGCCGACTACGGTCTCCACAAGGAGCGCGGCGATGTTATTGGGCCCTTCGTACATGATGACGTCGGCGAGCTCGCGGAGGGAGTCGGCGGCGGGCTGGGGATCTTTGCTGCCCCACTTGTGGAAGTCCGGAAAGCGCACGACGCCGGGGATCCCCGGCTCGGCCGCCCAGCGCCGCGGATCCCCGGTAAGGGTCATCGCGCCGGCCGTCCCGCCGTGGTAGCTGCGGTACCGCGCCAGCACCTTGCTGCGTCCGGTGTAAAGGCGTGCGATCTTGACCGCGTTCTCATTGGCCTCCGCGCCGCCGTTGGTGAAGAAGAAGGCGTCGATGTCGCCCGGGCACAGCTCGGCGAGCTTCTTGCCGAGGCGGGCTCGCGGCTCGTGCGCCATGAACGGGTTGGCGTAGGCGAGCGTCTGCGCCTGCTGGGTGATGGCTTCGATCACGCGCGCATCGCCGTGCCCGATGTTGACGCTCATGAGCTGGCTGTTGAAGTCGAGGAAGCGCTTGCCCTCCGGGGTGTAGAAGCAGGCGCCTTTGGCCGTCGCGACCGGGATGGGATCGATGGCTGACTGGGCAGACCACTCGTACATCGTGTGCTGCTTGCAGAGGTCGACGATTTGTTGGGCGGTGAGCGGTTCGTTGGTCATGTTCGTAAGATCTCGCGCTTGCGGAGTTGATGTCCCGTCCGTCGGAACAGAGTGCTTGAGGCAGCCGTACGAGCGGATCGGCGCTGCAGCAGGCAGTCGCCATGCAGCACGAGACTACGGAAGACCGGCCCATCAAGGAAGACCCAAGCGGGCAAGACAAGGCGTTTTTCGCAGCCGGGCGCCGCGCCGCCTCGCTTTGCCCGGTGGGCGCTCCACGCCGAGGGGTGAAAAGGCTTACTGGCGGATCAGGCTCTTGTTCAGCCGTCCGGCTTGCGCGGCGGCATGCGACTCGTCGCCGTAGCGCAGCATCAGGTTCGCGCCGTCGGGAATCGCCGCCAGCTCTGCGGCGCGCACCCGGAAGAGCAGGACCTGGGTCGATCCAATGTCGGGTCCGCTTTCCGGGTAGCGGCTGAGCACGAGCTCGCGCTCCCCGACCCGCAGCACCGCGAGCTCATTGCGCACCGGGAAGCCGGAGGCGCTGCGGATTTCGATCTCATAGTCCCCCGCGCCGGTGTTTTCATCCGGTGCGGCGCGGCGGAGTCCGGCGAAATAGATGTCGCTGGCCACGGCGGGCGGCGGTGCCGCGGCAGCCGCCAGGCGGAGCGCGTACGCCCCCGCAGCATCGTCTGCATCGTCTAACCCGGGATCGGTCGCCGCCGCCAGCCGCAGCGGGGCCGGCACCTGCGAG
>CALFML010000688.1 GCA_937879845.1 uncultured Myxococcales bacterium | reverse complement strand
GGAATAGCGGGAGGTCGTCGGCGATGGACAACGGACAAGCCGATATTAAGCCGGTTGAGATTCTACGGCGCATCGCCCGTTGGTGAGCAAGGTATGTCGATGGGCTGCGGACGTTCTGCGGACAGATTCGCGGTCGAGCTTTTGCAAACAGCTGTCCTTCGACGCGATCCGCAACACGCACAATGTCTTCAGAAATCGCGCGGCCAGCTTCACCGCCCGAAGCGCTTGCCGCAGCGTGGTTCAGCCCGCGACCAAGCGGGCTTCCATCCATCGCACGCCGCAGGAAACCAGCTCGGCAGCGTCGGACTGTCCCAATCAGCAGGTACGTTCCTCGGACGTACCTGCATCCAGTCGCTGGGACTTGCGTCCTGCCCACAGCCGGGTGTTGATGCCGACGACCTAGATGCACGGCTGAGAGGCTGATGCCTGATTTCGGTGCAAAGTGATATCCGCAGACAGTCAAAGACCGCTGGCCTACAAGGAGGCGAAACGGCCCACTGTACGCAGCTGATGAGCGCTGCTCTCTGCACGCGCAGCGGCGCTTCCTCTAATCAGCCCGTGGTGCTTCCAGCACCTGTAGGAAACGGCGCATCGCGGTCTTGACCTGGCTCTGTATCGCAGGAGGAACCTCCTCGGTGCCGAGGCGTTGGCAGGCAGCCAGCGAGCGCTTGAGCGCATTGCAGGCAGCCCCGCAGGACGGGCACCTGAGGATGTGCTTCTCCAGGGCTGCGCAATCGTCGCTGCTGAGCTCATCTTCGAGCTTCCGCGACCACGCCGAGATGATGTCCGGGCAGGCAGGCCCCGGCCGCGGCGACTCGGCTTCGAGGATGGGATGCATGGCCTCGCGCAGCGCCTGTCGCGCCCGGTGCAGGCGGCTCTTCAGCGCATCGACGGAGACGCCAAGCGCCTCGGCGGCTTCGCTGGCAGATAGGCCCTCCACGTCGCGCAGGAGCAACACTTCGCGATAGGTCTCCGGAATCTGATCGAGCGCTGCGGTCAGCGCCGCGGTGAGCTCGTGCTGGCCGGCGTGCTCCTCCGGGCTGGGACGGGCGGAGGGCAGCGGCGGCACGTCATCGAGGTTTTGCGAAGGACGGTTCTTCTGGCCGCGGCGCCGTCGCGCGCAGGCGCTGCGCGTCAGGGCGAAGAGCCAGCTTGAAAAAGAGGCGCGGCCGGCGAATTCACCAAGATGGTTCGCGATGGCCAGCAGCGTGTCCTGAAGCGTGTCCTCAGCGTCCGCGGTGTTGCGGCGCATGCGCAGGCTGAAGCGATAGATCGCGGGCGCTTGCTGCGCCAAAAGCTCCTCGAGTACAGCACGGTCGCCCTGACGGGCGCGGTCGAGTAGGGAATCCGGCATGATGCGAGCCTATCCGAAAGCGTCTGTTGGCGCGAATCTTCTGCCGCGCGAGTTGGCTCCTAACGGAATAAGAGGAGGCAAAAATGCACACGAAAGAAATCACCGAGCAGAACTTCACCCAGTACATAGATCGCACGGGAATCGTTTTTGTCGACTGGTGGGCGCCATGGTGCGGCCCGTGCCGCGCCTTCGCGCCGACTTTTGAAGCAGCGGCGGCCCGGCATCCGGACGTAACCTGGGGCAAGGTGAATACTGATGCGCAGCAGCAGCTCGCCGGAGCCTTCGAAATTCGTTCGATTCCGACGCTGATGGTGTTCCGGGACGGCATCCTGCTGTTCGAGCAGCCTGGCATGCTATCGGCCGCGGCCATCGACGGGCTTTTGCAAAAGGTCAAAGCGCTTGACATGGATGACGTGCGGCGTCGCATGAACCAGTCGTCACGATCCACCGGCCGGGGCGCGGTCTGAGCCGCCGGTCAGGAAGGCACGAGTCATGAACTACCCAATCCTGCTGTTCGTCGTAATCGGAGCGCTGTTGGGACTGGCCTACCAGCGCTTCATCGGATGTCGCACCGGCACCTGTCCGATCACCTCCAACCCGTATGTCGCGACAATCTATGGGGCGGTCCTCGGCTACCTCCTTTCCGCCAGCCACCGCTGACGACGCTGCTCTCCTGCATCTCAGATCAGCCCTCGGCCTCGACGCGCGCCTGCTCGTCGGCGTCCGGAATCGTATCCTCGGCTTCGCTGCGCACCACGAGGACCGGCACCGGTGAGTGCCGAACGAGCTGCTCGGCGATGCTGCCGAGTACGACGCGGCGCAAACCAGTGCGGCCGTGTGTGCCGATTACGATGAGATCAGCCTGCGTGGTCCGTGCCCGCTCGACGAGGGTCGCGGCGATGGGGCCGACGGAAATGGAGTCGGTCACGGTCAGGCCGGCGGCTCGGAAGGAGGCTGCCAGATCGCGCAGCGCTCCGCGGTCGGCGGTGGTGACATATTCGCGAATCGGTTGCGCCGGCCCCTCCAAATCCGGGTGAATGACGGTCTCTGGATCGAGGCCAGGGGGCAGCTCGACCACGTGCAGCACCAGGACCTCGGCGCTGAGCGAACGGGCGAGGGACAGGGCGGTCTGCTCGGCCCCGCGCGAGCACGCAGACAAATCGGTAGCCAGGAGGATTCGGTTGAAGTCGCGCATGAGCAGAGCCCTTTCAGGTGCGGCGCAGTCTTTCGACCCAGCGCTGGGCGTACATCCCAAGGACCATGGCGGCGACAAAGACCGCCGGCAGCAGGCCTCGGGTCAGGCTGACGAGGCCCGGCCCCGGACAGTAGCCGCCAAGCCCCCAGCCGACGCCGAAGAGTGCGGCGCCGAGGATGAGGCGGCGGTCGATGTCGCGGCGCGAAGGCACGTGGAACTTGTGCTCGAACAGGGGCGCAGGCCGCCGCAAGAAGATTCGAGACAAAACAGCATATACGAGCAGCGCGCCGCCAAGCACGAGCGCGAGGCTGGGGTCCCAGTCGCCCGTGAAATCGAGGAAGCCAATGACCTTTCCGGGCCGGGTCATGCCGCCCAGCACCAGGCCAACGGCGAACATCGCACCCGCGACGAGCGCCGACAGCGCCCGCTTCATAAGGCACCTCCCAGCACGTGTTGCACGACGAACACCGTGATGGCGCCCGACAATATGAAGGTCGCGGTGGCAAGAAGAGATCGCGGCGACAGGCGGCTTACTCCGCAGACGCCGTGACCGCTGGTGCAGCCGTTGCCCAGACGCGCCCCGTACCCGACCAGGAAACCGGCCAGCGCGAGGGCGAAGATGGAGCGCGTGGGCCCGGCGACGAACGCCTGGGGTCTTAGCAGGACGGCGGCGGCACCGGTGCTCGCAAGACCCAGCAGAAACATCAGGCGCCACAGCGTGTCACCGGGGGCCGGGTTCAGCGCGCCACCCAGGATGCCGCTGATGCCGGCGACGCGTCCGTTGAAAAGCAGAAGGATCGCGGCGCCCAACCCGATGAGCGCGCCGCCAAGGAGAGAGGAAATAGGAGTGAAGTGTTCCACGGCACAGATTCCTTCTGTTGTCAGCTAGAAGAGCTGCTTGTCCACCAGGAAGATCGCCATGGCAAGCACGAACCTGCCGAACCCCTTGCGCAGCGCCCGCTGCGCAACGCGCCCCGCGCCGACTGCAGCACCTTGCAAGAGCACCCGCTTGACCGGTCGCGATGGCGCTCTTGGGCTCGATGCCGAGCACGTAGATTAGAACCGGCACGGTCCGCATCGAGCCGCTGCTGCCGAGCAGTCCAGCGACAGGCCGATGAGCACGGACAGCGCGATCGCCAGGAACAGCATGATCATCCCCCCTTCGGGGGCGTGCCGTCCTCCGCAGTCGGCCGAAACAGATTGATCGGGATCGACAGGTAGCGCCGTCCATTTTCATGCGGTCGCGGCAGACGCCCCGCGTTCACGTTGATCTGCACGCTCGGAAACAGCAGCTTCGGTGCCGACAGCGTCGCGTCACGCTCCTTGCGGAAGCGGACGAAGGTCTCCTCCGACGTCGATTGCCGCAGCTGGATGTTCTCCTCTTTCGAGCGGCCGATGGTGGTCTCAAAGCGCATCGGACGACCGCCTGGCTGATAGTCGTGGCCGACCAAGACCCGCGTCGCGTCGGGCAGGGCGTACAGGCGCGCGTGCACGGAGCGGTACAGGTCGCTGGCGCTGCCGCGCGGAAAGTCGCAGCGGCCGACGCCATAGTCTTCGGTGAAGAGGGCATCGCCGGTAAAAACCGCGTCCTCGATACGGTAGCTCACGCAGGCCGGCGTATGGCCGGGTGTGGCGATAACCTCGATGGATAGAGTGCCTGCGCGCAGGATCTCGCGGTCTTTGAGCAAGCGGTCAAACTGGCTGCCGTCGGTCGGAAACTCCTGCGGCAGATCGAACAAGGCTTTGAACGTGTCCTGCACCTCCGTGATGCGCGCGCCGATGGCCACCTGGGCGCCAAAGCGGCTGCGCAAGAACTGAGAGCCCGACAGATGATCCGCGTGGGCGTGGGTCTCCAGTACGCAGTGCAGCTTGAGCGCTTCGGACTCGATGACCTTCGCCAGCTTCTCGACAGAGGTGGTCGAGGTCTGAGATCCGCCGGCGTCATAGTCGAGCACCGGATCGATGACGATCGCGTCCCGCGTATTCGCGTCGTAAACGAGGTAGGTCAGGGTGAAGGTCTGGGGATCGAAAAACGGTTTGATGATCATGGTTGAACCCCGTGGCAGCGAGCCAGTGTTTCAAGAATCTGAAAGTGGAGAGCCAGCTCGCGGCCAAAAGGGTTCGCGGCGGCGCGGCGCGTAGTCAGCTCTGGGGCTCTACGACCACGTTGACCTTCAGCCCCTGGCGCACGCTCTGGGTCACCACGCAGAAGTCCTCGAAGGCAGAAAGACACGGGGGCAGTTTCTCAGCCCCTTGGCTGATCCGCGGCTTCAGGGTGACGTCAATCTTGCCGATGCGCAGCCGCTTGTTCTCAGTGCGAACCAGCTCGACGTGGACATCCGACTTGAGGTCCGTGAGCTGGGCTCCGCTCTTGGTCAGGCAGAAGCGCAGGCTGGCCGCCAGGCAGTCGCCGATCGCAGTGGCGAGGATGCGCGCCGGATTGGGCCCCACGTCCTTCCCGAGCGGCGGCGGCTCGTCCATGCGCAGGTCGGGATGCTGCGGCTTGTCGAACTTGACGCGAAACTCGTAGCCGCTGACCTGCTCAACGTGCAGATCGAACGATGAAATCACCTCGCTCATGAGAGCCTCCTATACGTGCGCGTGGCGCCGGGTCCACAGGAAGTATTTCTCGAAGGCCACCTTGGCCCAGTGCGCCTCGGGTCCGGGAATGATGAACTCATGCTCGCGGGGACTTAGCATGTGGTCGCCTACGATCATCATTCCCATGTTTCCCGTGTCCATGATGCAGTAGGCCGCCATCTCATCGAACCTGGCTTGCTGCTTGGGCAGGCCCTTGATGTCGGCGACGATGTTGCGGACCGCGGTCTTTGCCATCTGTTCGGTGGGATAACCGGTCTTGGGGACGCCGCAGGGCACTGGCGTCTGGGCCAGAGGCTTGACGAATACCGCGACACCTGCTGCGTAGATATTGGGAAAGGCGGCGTGCTGATAGCCGTCATCGACTTCGATGAAGCCGTTGGCATTGCCCAGGCCCGGTGTGTTGCGGACGGCGTCCACACCCAGGAAGCGCGGCATCACCATCGTGAATTTGGCGGGATAGAACTCGCCGCTTTCAAGCAGTACGCCGTCGGGCCTGACCTCCGTGATGACGGAATTCATGCGGCTCGCAATATGATAGTGGGCAAACATCCACTCGCACATCTTCTGCGCATTGCCGAAGCCGCCGATCCCGAAGTGAGCGGCGAAGGGTTCGGCGGTCAGGTAGGTCAGCGGTGCCTGGTCTTGCAGATGATTTCTGGCGAGCTGGTAGCGAACATTGAACAGGAACTCGTAGGCGGCGCCGAAGCAGGCCGCGCCCTGCGCCGATGCAATGACCACCGGTCCGGGATCGGCCAAAAACTTCTTCCAGCCCTCACGAGTGCGCTCGGCGTGAGCCAGTCCGACGATCGAGTAGGAATTTTCTCGCAGCCCGGGGATATAGTCGTAGTCGACCTTGGGACCCGTCCCGATCAGCAGATAGTCATAGGACAGCGGCGGGCCTTCCTTACGCAGCACGCGATTTTGCTGCGGCTCAAAGCCCGTGACCTCATCCTGCACAAACTCGATGCCGTGGGCCTTGTAGATAGGACGGACATCGAAGGTGATGTCCTTTGCTTCCCGCAGCCCGAAGGGGTACCAGATGAGCGAGGGAAAGAACAGGAACTTGTCGGTGTTGGCAACCACCGTGATGTCGTGGTTGTCGCCGACAAGCTCTTTGAGTTCCAGGGCGGCGGTATATCCGGCGAAGCTGGTTCCGACGATGACGATGCGCTTGCGCTCCATCCGAATGCTCCTCACATAAGGGTTGTAAGAACGTCAGTTCGTCAGGCTGGCGAGGGCGCGTTCCAGCAGCGTATCGGCCTGCTCCGCCATCGCGATCAGGCCCGGCTCCGCAACAAACGCCATCATGCTGCTTGGCTTGGCGATTTCGACAGAGATCTGATCCGGCGACAGCTCGCGCAAAACCACGTTGCAGGGCAGCACTGCGGCAACGTCCGAGTTTACGGCATACGCTTCATAGGCCAGCTTGGGATTGCATGCCCCCAGAATGACCACGGGCGCCACGTCCTTGCCGAGCGTCTCTTTAAACTTCTGATGCAGGTCAATGCGGGTCAGGATGCCAAATCCTTCCTTCCGCAGTGCGGCAGTGATGCGTTCCTGCACCACGGGGAGAGAGCCGGAGACGGTTCGTTTCAGGTTCAGAGTGCCCATCTGTTTTTCCTGTGCGATAAAACAGCAATGGTGGTGCCAAGCCGCGACTGGCCGACCTCGGCGTCGGGAGCGGCGCTTTCGCGCAAAAGCCGATTGCTCGCATCACCGCAAATCTTGCGCGGTTAGAAGAAAATCTTGCGCGCTCCTCGCCCAGGCAGCCGCCTACGCTGAGAGCGGTGGCGTCTTTATGAGCACGTATAGCCTCGCGGGACAGCGCGCTGCCTGCAGCGTAATGCAGGCGCGGCTGGAGCGCGTGACGGAAGGCGTTCGGGCGACCGCCCCGCTGCGAAAGGGCTATCTCGAAAGCCTGACCACGAACGCCCGCTTGCGCGCCCTGGGACTTGAGCTGCTCGCCGATGGACCGCTGGCAGCGAGCTCCCCGCTGCCGCCCTGAGCTCCGTGTACCGCGGTGGGCGTCCCGAATGAGCGACTCAGGCATCGCGGTTCGCGCCTGTTTCGCTAAACAGACACCGTCGGTCCCATTCCCTCCACCGAGCGCGCCATGCTCGATGTCTGCATGGCGACCTTCACCGAGCGCAGTTTGCGGGAGATCCGGCTCGGCTACGTCATCATTACGGTGCGGCGCAACGCGGCTGGAGGGCGATTTTTCCCTACAAAGCGCGGGTCATTAAAGGTAAATTCATTATCTTAGCCGCGCACTTACTGCTCAGTTCTATGAGTGTGGGTATGGGTAGAGGTATGAGGATGAGTATGGGGAGAGGTATAGGTATGAGGATGGGTGTGGGTACGGGTAGAGGTGCGGGTGTGGCTAGAGGCTCCTTGCGTGCCATCTCCTGAGCCAGAGGGCGACTTCCGTTTGCTGGCGTCACAGTGTGTCACCGCGGAGTGCTCCGCGCGCGATGAGCGGGAGCCTACCAAGCAGTCTCTGCTCTCGACGCCTCACGCCTCCAGCCAGCGAGACGTACCTCTGGACGGCTTCATCAAGCACTACGAGCTCATTCGCAAGCTCGGCGAAGGCGGCATGGGGGTGGTGCTGCTCGCCCGCGACACCAAGCTCGGCCGCCTGGTCGCCATCAAGCTCCTGCGGGACTGCGGACGCGGAACCTCGCGCATGCTCGCCGAGGCTCAGGCGACGGCGGGCTGCCGGCACGAGAGCATCGTGACCATTTACGACGTGGACGAGCACGACGGCCAGCCGTACATGGTCCTCGAATACCTCGACGGCCGCACGCTGCGCGAGGTCCTGTCGGCGGGACTCCAAGGACCCAGCCGCGCGCTTCCGCGGGGCCTCGCGCTCGACATCGGGATGGCGGTAACCCGCGCGCTCACCGCGGCGCACGCGTGCGATATCGTTCACCTCGACCTCAAGCCCGAAAACATCATGGTCCTCACGTCGGGGCAGGTCAAAGTGCTCGATTTCGGCATCGCCGGCCGCAGCGACTCCCGGGCGCGCAGCGGCACGCGGCCGTATATGGCGCCGGAGCAGTGGCTCGGAGAGGATATCGATGCGCGGACCGATCTGTGGGCGGTCGGCATTGTCTTGTATGAGCTCCTCACCGGCACGCATCCGCTGGATCCGCTCACCCAAGAGCGGCTCGAGAGCGTCATCGATATGCGCACGCCGATGCCCCGACTACGCGACGCCCGGCCAGGGCTCGCCGTGCTTTCGGAGCTGGTTGAGCGCTGCCTGCGCAAGCGCAAGGAAGAACGCTTCGGATCGGCGGAGGAGCTCTGCGCCGCCCTTGAGCCCTTGCGCCAAAGCGCCGGGCCGCTGAAGCTCGCCGAGGGAGAGCTGCCGTTCGCCGGGCTGTCGGCATTTCAGGAGTCGGACGCCGGCCGCTTCTTTGGCCGCGAGCTGGATATCGCCGCGGTGATGGGACGGCTCCGTCGCCAGTCGCTGGTCACCGTGGCTGCTTCTTCTGGGGCGGGAAAGTCCTCGTTCATCCGCGCGGGACTCATTCCGGCATTGCGGCACTCCGGCGAGGACTGGCTCGTCCTGGTCCTGCGCCCGGGCCGCGCCCCTGTGGCGGCCCTCGCCGAAGCGCTGGCGCAGGCGCTGGCTCTGGACGATCCTTACTCTCCCCGTCCGCCCGACACCGCAAGCGACTTCCGTGCGGAGCCCGGCCTGCTGGGCGCCCGCCTGCGCGCCCATTGCCGCGCCAGGAGCAGCCGCGCGCTCGTCTTCGTCGATCAGTTCGAGGAGCTTTATACCCTGGTCAAAAGTCCTGACGAGCGGGCCGCGTTCATCGGCAGTCTTCTCGGCGCGGCGGACGAAGCCTCGTCACCGCTGCGGGTCATCCTGACCATTCGCTCGGACTTTCTTGACCGCATCGTCGAGGATCGTCATTTCATGGCCGAGGTCACCGCGGGCCTTTTCTTCCTCCCCCCCGTGGGGGCCGCGGGACTGCGCGAGGCCTTGGTGCGCCCGGTGGAGGCGGCTGGGCACTGCTTCGAAGACGAAGCGATGATCAACGACATACTCAACGAGCTCGCGCGTACCAAGACGCCGCTGCCGCTCCTCCAGTTCGCGGCGGCCAAGTTATGGGAGGCGCGCGACCGGCAGGGCAAGCTCGTGACGCGCGGGAGCTATGACAAACTCGGCGGGGTGGCGGGCTCGCTCTCGGCGCACGCGGACGCGGTGTTCGCTGCGCTGTCACCGCCCGATCAGCGTCTCTGTCAAGCGATCTTCTTGCGCCTGGTGACGCCGGAACGGACACGCGCGCTCGTGATCGTGGCGGAGCTTCTGTCTCTGGCCGCGGATCCGGCCGCGGTCGAGGTGTTGGTCCAGCACCTCTGCGGCGCCCGGCTCTTGCTGCTGGAGATCGGCGGCACCTCGGGGCCAGCCATGGTGGAGCTCGTGCACGAGTCGCTCATCCAGCGCTGGCCCAGGCTGGCGGAGTGGCTCGACGAAAGCACGGTGGACGCGCAGTTCTTGGCGCGGCTGCGCGCCACCGCCGCGCAGTGGCACGCCGGGGGAGAAGCGCCCGGCCTGCTCTGGCGCGATCGCGCCGCTTGGGAGGCGCGCCGTTTTTACGAGCGGCGAGGCGCGGCCCAGCCGGCCCTGCCGCTCGGCCGCACCGAAGAGCGATATCTCCTCTCCGTAATCGCGCATTTTGAACGCGCGCGGCGGCGGCGGCAGCGCTCGATCGCGGGAGCGTTTGCCCTCTTGTGTGCGGTGTCGATCCTGGTGTTTTTCCTCGCCATGCGCGCCAAGACCAACGCGGAGCGCGCAGACGCCGCGGCAGCGCGAGTCCTGGCGCAGAACAGCAAGCTGTCCCTTCAGGCCTTGCAGGGGCGCAATGCGATGCGGATGCTGGGTGCGCGCAAGCGACAGGACGATCCTACGCTGGTGCTCGCACTGCTGCGTGAGATCGAACCCGCGGACATACCCAAGGACTGGGCCGAGCTCGTGAGCGGCGCGCTTGTGAGCGGCGTCACGCGCGACGAGATCGCGGGCCTCCACGGAGACCAGCCGATTTACGCGGCCGCGTTCAGCCCAGACGGCGCGCGCATCGCCACGGCATCGGGAGATGGCACGGCGCAGATCCTGAGCGCCTTCGACTACCGCAAGCTCACATCGCTCCGCGGTCACAGCAAGGGAATCTGGCGGGTGGCCTGGAGTCCGGATGGAGAGCATGTCCTGACGGCTTCCGTGGACAAGACAGCGCGGCTCTGGAATGCGGATGGATCCGGAGCGCCGCTCGTGCTGCAAGACGAGTCGACACTCAACTCGGCGACGATGAGCCCGGATGGACAACGCGTACTCACAGCCACGGAAGGGGGGGCGGTGTGGGTCCGTAATGCGGCGGATGGGAGTCGGCTCTTCCTCCTCCAGCGCGCCAAAGAAGTCACCGCCGCGCGATACAGCCCGGATGGCCAACGAATCGTGACGACGTCTTCCGACGGGATCGCGCGGGTGTGGAACGCGGATGGGAAAGGGGCGCCGCTGCTTCTGCGCGGGTCGCCGGCCACGGTCACCGGAGCGGCGTGGAGCCCGGACGGCCGACGCATCGCGACGACGAGTGAGGACTCCGTAGGACGCGTATGGGACGCCCGGACGGGCGTCGAGCTCTTCGCGCTGCGCGGTCATGAGGACAAGATCATGGACGTGGTGTGGAGCCCCGATGGCAGATACATCGCATCGGCGTCGCGGGACAAGACCGTGCGTATCTGGCACGCCGACGGCAACGGGGAGCCGATCGTCCTGCGCGGCCACAAGCACTGGGTCTACACGGTGGATTTCGCCCCAGATAGCCGCCACCTCACACGGCCTCGCTCGATAGGACGCTTCGCTTCTGGAGTCTCGACGATATCGTCGAACAAGTGGTGCTCAAGGGCCACACGAACGTGGTCCTCGATCTCGCGTTCAGTCCTGACGGCGGGAGGATCGTCACGAGCTCGCGGGACGGGACCGCGCGCGTATGGAACGCGGACGGGACGGGAAGCCCGGTGATCTTGCGCGGCCATAAAAACGCCGTCCTGAATGTGCGGTTCAGCCCCGACGGCCAGCGCATCGCCACCGCTTCCGAGGACAAGACCGCGCGGATCTGGAGCGCGACCGGAGCGCCTGAGTCCGTCGTTCTTGGTGGACATCAGGCGCAGCTCTGGAGCGTGGACTTTAGCCCTGCGGGCGACCGCCTTGTCACGGCATCCACCGATGGAGTGATGCGTGTATGGCGGAGCCCCAGCTGGGACCTGGAGAGCGAGACCCGCATCGGGGCGGCGAAGTTCTACGTCGGCGCGTACTTCAATCGCGAAGGCAACCGGATCGTCGCGGCCAACGGGCATGCAGACATCTACGTCTGGGATTTCAAGGCCGCCGGCGGATCGGTCTTGCTCGGCCGGCACGACGCAGGATCGCAGATCGTGCGGTGGAGCCCGGATGGAGCCCGGGTAGCCTCCGCGTCCGAGGATAAGACTGCGCGGATATGGGATGCCCGCGGCGCCGAGGCGCCCGTCGTACTTCGTGGTCATGAAGCGGAGTTGACCGCGGTTTCATGGTCTCCCGATGGCAAACAGATCCTCACGGCGTCCCGCGACGCGACCGCGCGAGTATGGAACGCCGACGGCTCCGGACTGCCGGTGATCCTCCGGGGACATAGCGAGACGATCTTTCATGCGAGCTATAGTCCCGACGGCACGCGCATCGCTACGGGGGCGGGAGACACGGTGGTTCGCGTCTATTATGCCGACGGGTCCGGTGAGCCGTTCGTGCTCGCCTCTACGCCCCTGGCCGTCCGCCACGTCATCTGGAGTCCCGATGGGAGATATATCGCGCATCACTCCGAGGAAAAGGTCGCGCGGGTGTGGCCCGCCGTACGGCCATTGTCCGGTCCCGGCGATGCGCGGCTGTGGCGGGCCACCTCATACTGCATCCCCGTCCGCCTTCGGGTCGACATCCTGCACGTCACGGACGCCGAGGCCCGCAAGGACCAGCAAGCCTGCGAGCACCGCGTCAAGGCGGCGCGCGCCGAGCAAGAGGGTGCAGGCGGTGCAGCGTCTCGGGGTAAGATACGGTGGTGAAGAAGAATCAGCTCAAAGGCGGCACGACGGAGGATCCGGCGCTCGAGGAGCGGCAGGTGCACTACGCCGCGCACTCCTTTCTGTTCGCGGTGCTCCACTGTGATCAGCCAGCGCTCGGCGGCGCGCGGTATTGTCTGTCGGATCTCGATGTTGTCGATATCGGGCGCGGCCCGGCGCGCGCAGCGTCGCGCCATGGCGAGGGGGGCACGCGGCGGCTCGAGCTGCGATTGCCCGGCACGACCATCTCGAAGGCGCAAGCGCGCCTGGTTAGGAAAGGTGCCACCTGGACATTCGAGGATGCAGAATCAAGAAACGGCTCCTACCTCAACGGCAAGCGCGTCTTGCGCGCCACGTTGAAAGACGGTGATTTTATCGAACTCGGCAGCGTGCTCCTGCGCTATCGCGCCGGATTGCCTTGTTCGTCCGCCGCCGCCATGGATCTCGACCTTCCGACCCCTCAGACCCTGGGAATGCACACGCTCGTTCCGCCGCTCGCCGACGAGTTTAGCTCCCTCGCTCGGATCGCCCGGGCGCCCATCGCCGTGGTGCTCCTTGGCGAGTCAGGCACGGGCAAGGAGGTACTCGCGCAAGCGCTCCACTCGCTCTCAGGGCGTGCCGGACCGCTCGTCGCCGTCAACTGTGGCGCCTTTACTGCGTCGCTGCTCGAGAGCCAGCTGTTCGGCCACTTGAGAGGCGCGTTCACAGGAGCCATCCGCGACGAACCCGGGTATGTGCGTCGGGCGGACGGCGGCACGCTCTTCCTCGATGAGGTTGGCGACTTGCCGCAGCAGGCGCAGGCGGCCTTATTGCGCGTGCTGGAAGCGCGTGAGTTCGCGCCGGTGGGCGGGACGGTTCCCCAGAAAGTCGATCTGCGCCTCATCGCAGCGACGCACAAGCCGATCGAGAAAATGGTCCTTCGCGGTGAGTTCCGGATCGACCTCTTGGCTCGTCTCTCCGGCCATCAGCATACGCTCACTCCGCTCCGCGAGCGGCTTGAGGACATGGGCACCCTGGTCGGCGCACTCATGCGGAGCTCAGACGTACCCGGGGCGAGCGCTCTGGGCTTCAGCGTGCAGGCAGGCAGGTGGCTGCTATCGCAGCGGTGGGCGCTCAACATCCGCGAGCTGTCGCAGGTCTTGCGGGTCGCGGCCGCGCTGACCGATGGACCGGTCATCGAGCGCGCGCACCTGCTTGAGCGAAGCATGGAGTTTCTGCCGTCGCCCCAAGAAGAGGGACTGGCAAATCCGGAAGAACTGCGCGAGCGCCTGGTGGCGTTGCTGGATAAGCACAACGGCAACGTAAGCTACGTGGCGCGCGACATGGGCAAGGCGCGCGTGCAGATCCACCGCTGGATGCAGAAGCTTTCGATCGACGTGGACGCCTATCGCTCGCGCCAGTGAGCGGCTCGGCCAAGTCCCAGCGTGAGCAGCTGGAGGAACGCGGCAGGGGTGTAACAGTAACAGGCATTGTTACACCGCATAGGCCGTCCCGCAGGGCTCATCCCGGCCCGCGGCTCGCGATTTCGCGCCCGAACGCAGCGCCCGGCCAGAGGTCGCGGTCGCTGCGCCTCCGACGATCTTGGCGCGTTTCATGACACTTCCGCGAAAGCGCGCCGCCTTGTCCTCCGGCTCTGGCACCTCCTTTGCTTCTGCGGCCCTTGCGCAACAAGCAAGACAGTAAAGGAGAGACCATGTCGTTCACGATGTTCCTGCACCGCGCTCTATGTATTTCCGGCCTGCTGCTCAGCGCAGCGAGCTTCACCGCCTGCGGCTCCCCGTCGACGACCCCCAACCCGAACACATGCAGCAACAGCACAAAGGACGCCACCGAGACCGATGTGGACTGCGGCGGCAGCAGCAGCTGCGCGCGCTGCGCCGTGGGCAAGGCCTGCACCGTCAACAGCGACTGCCAGAGCAGTCAGTGCACGAGCGGCGCCTGCGCGGCCGCGACCTCGGCCTGTCCGCTCATCGGCCAGCAGCTGCTCGTCAACCCGGGCGCCGAAGACGGGCAAGCGGCTGCGGATCAGGGCACGCCCATCACCATCCCCGGCTGGACTACTACGACCCAGCATACGGTCATCGCCTACGGCAACCCCAACGGATTTCCGTCCACCACGGATCCCGGCCCGCCGCAGCGCGGCAAGAACTTCTTCACCGGCGGCAACACCTCTCCGTCGATCGCCAGCCAGAGCGGCAGCGGAAGGATCTCCTGCACGACCTTCTGCCAGATCTCCTCCGCCCGCGGATGCAGCGCC
>CALFML010000687.1 GCA_937879845.1 uncultured Myxococcales bacterium | reverse complement strand
TGATCCGGCAGACTCGTTTCCCCGTCGAGTCGGTCATTCCAATCGCCCACCAGGCGTTCGCTCGCGATGGGCGCGCCGATGACCTTTTGTCGATGCAGGCCAACAACACCTCCGGCTTCAACTTCCGCCCGCAGACCGGCAGCCGTAAGCTTTCCGCGCACGCCTGCGGCCTGGCCATCGATCTAAACCCCGGCCAGAACCCATACGCCAAGGGCCGGGGCGCGGCGCGCATCGTGCTGCCCCCCGGCGCCGTCTACGACCGCAGCGTGCCCGGGACCCTCACCGCGGACCATCCGGTAACGCGCAAGTTCAAGGAGCTCGGGTGGAAGTGGGGCGGGGAGTTTCGCAGCCTGAAGGACTTTCAGCACTTCGAAAAGGGCAGCTGCAACCAGTGAGCCGCGCCCGCGCGCTGAAAATTCGCCGCTTGGGGCAAGCTGGCCGCGCACTTCGGCTGGACATCCGGCTAAAGACGTCCGATCATGATCGGACACTTCAACCTTAGGCGGTGATCTCATGGGCGACAAGTCTCCAAAGGCCAAAGACAAGTCCAAGAAGCAAGACACGGCGAATAAGGATCAGAAGAAAGCGGACAAGGGCAAGTCGGCTCCCGCGCCAGCGGCCGGGTCGAACAAGAAGGGCAAGTAGCACCTTCAACAGCCGTCCGCGGTTCGCCGGACGGCTCACCCTCTCGCCGGAATCGACCGGCCAATCCTTCCCCAATCAGCTCCGAGCAGCTACGACGGCCGCGGCCAGCACCCGGGCCGAACCCGCCGGACCTCAAGCCGCATAAGGTCTGTCTGGGCGGCGCCGACCGCCATCGCGTTCCGCAGCTGTCGCCCGCGCAGCTGGCTGATTCTTCTATTGGTCCTCTCCGGCTTGGGATAAAATAGCTCATCGGCAGCCTTGGATAGATATCCGGCTGCCCTACATGTATTGGAGGAGCTGATGGCAGACGATAGCCGGAGCGAGGCACCTTCGCAGAATGTTGACGCCGCCGCGGCGAAGCTCAGGAAAAAGGAGCTGAAGCGCGAGAAGAAGCGAGCGCGCGAGCACGGTAGTGAGGGCAACAAACGCGCTCCCATGCCCAAGCGCGACTATGAGAAGGAGCTTCAGCGGCTGCAGACCGAGCTTGTGAAGCTGCAGTACTGGGTCAAGCACAAGGGTCTCAAGGTCGTGCTGATCTTCGAGGGCCGCGACGCCGCCGGCAAGGGCGGAATGATCAAGCGGATCACCGAGGGATTAAACCCCCGCGGCTGTCGCGTGGTCGCGCTGGGTACGCCTTCGGACCGCGAGAAGACCCAGTGGTACTTCCAGCGCTACGTCGAGCACCTCCCCTCGGCCGGCGAGATCGTGATCTTCGATCGCAGCTGGTATAACCGCGCCGGCGTCGAGCACGTCATGGGATTCTGTACGGATGCGGAGTACACGGAGTTCATGCGCGCCTGTCCGGAGTTTGAGGGCATGCTCGTCCGCTCCGGGATCATCCTGCTCAAGTATTGGTTCTCCGTAAGCGATGAGGAGCAGGAGAAGCGGTTCCGCGCCCGCCTGCAGGATCCGATGAAGCGCTGGAAGCTCAGCCCCATGGATGTCCAGTCGCGGGACAAGTGGGTCGAGTACTCCAAGGCCAAAGATCAGATGCTCCTGCATACCAATATTCCAGAGGCGCCCTGGTTCACAGTCGAAGCCGATGACAAGGAGCGCGCGCGGCTTAACTGCATGCGGCACATCCTGGTCAAGGTTCCGTACGAAGATCTGCCGCCGGAGACCGTTGAGCTGACGCCGCGCAAGCCGGCGGGCAACTACGTGCGGCCGCCGCGCACCGAGCAGTTCTACGTGCCGCAATACTACTAGAACCCCTACCATGAGAAATCGGCGGGGGGTCCTGGGAGCGGGTCGGCGCATCCTGATTGGCTGCGCCGCCGCCGGTCTGCTCTGCGCCTGCGGAGACGGCGGCGGCAGCGGCGGCGGTAGCACTACCGTCCTCAGCTCCGGCAAAGCCGGAGCCAGCGTGCATTACTATTTCTACAAGGGACTGGGAATGCTGCGCTGTCCCGGACGGATTGCCGGCTATGCGAATCAGGCGTCTTGCGATGACTTGGGACGCAGCCAGACGGAGAACGGCCCGGTCAATCAAGTCGGGCTGACATGCGACGGCGATCCGGCCGGCTGCGTGGTCGGCAGCGAGCTCCTGGTCACCGCGACCGATCGCTGCAGCGCCGCCGCGCGCGCCGTGCGCGTCACCTATAAGAGCGCCACCGTGGAGGTGCGGATCGTCGACCGCACACCGGGAAACGGCGGCTTCGATCTCGGTCTTGATCCCTACATCGACCTGGGCATCTACGCCGACTACAACATCGGCGTCACCGGCCCGCAAGAGCTCACGTACGACTGTCTCAAGTAGGTGCGGCGGGCTCCGGCGCGTCCGGCTCATCCGGCTCCGCATCGTCGTCGTCGTCGTCCGCACTGCCTTGGTCTTCGGGCTCAAGCGTATAGGACGTGCCCATATTCACTTGGGTCGCCGGCCGGGGAAAAACCGCCGTGCCCACGGCGCTGCGGATGCAGCCGTCAAACAAGGGGATGAAGATTTTCTGGTGTTCGATAACGAGCTCTTTCAGCATGCCGCGCTCCGTACCGGGCTGCGGCACCAGCGTCGCTTCGATACTGATCTCACCCTGGAGACGGGGGTTCCGGATGAGCTGCTGCCTGCCGCAGCTTTCCAGCGCGCTGCGCAGGGTGAATAGGAGCGCTCTGAACGCCTGGCGGTCAAGCCGGCGCTGGGTTCGCCAATCGGCGTCTTGACCGGGGCGCGGCACCGGCTCGGCGGCGGTCGGCGTGGTCGCGCGATCGCTCTTTTCGGCCGTCGGGCTGGGCGCCGCCGGCTCGATTTCGGCTGGGCCCACTTCGATAAGCGACAGCAGCGAAGCTCCACCGGCCGGAGCCGGTATTTCCTTTGCCGGCGGGGGCGGCGGCGGCGCCGGACGTACCGGGTACTCTACGGCAGCCGGTTCTGCCGGCGGCGGCTGCCGCGGCTCCGAGTGTCCAAACGCGAAGCGCAGCACGGCCGTAATCAGGAACAAAGTGGCGTAAAGTGACCAGCGCATGATGAACTCTGACTCCGCGGTCGCGCCGAAGTTCCCAGGCATCTGCACTCCGATCCCAAGGGCGTAGGACGGCTGCGCAGCTTGTCCGACGTTTGCCTAGTCCTACGGCAAGCTGCGGCCGCTGCCCACGGTCCGCCTGCGGCAACAACCTGCCTTGAAGCAAGCGCGAAGTTCGCCAATGCTTTGCCCCTCTTACTGGTTCCGGCGGCGCATTGACACCGTCCCGCGGCTCCCGTTAGCCTAGGCAGTGAGCGGAGATAGTCATGACGATCGATGCCACCACCGCCGTGATCGCAGACGCAGTCCGGCGCGGTGAGGTTCCCGGGGCGGTCGCCGCGCTCGGCACCGACAGCCACTGCCGACCCCTTATCGCGGCCGGCGTGCGCAAGTACGCGGGGCCGGAGACGACCCCCGATACGCGCTACGATCTGGCTTCGCTCACCAAGGTGGTGGCGACGCTGCCGTGCATAATTCGGCTCCTCAGCGATGGCGAGCTGTCCCTGGACAGCCGCGTCGGCCGCTACTTCACGAGCGCCGGCTGGTTTCAGAATCCGACGCTCGCCGATGCGACGATCCGGGAACTCCTCACCCACACCTCCGGCCTTCCCAACTGGCGGCCGATCTTCGCCTGGACCAGCGACCGCCAGACCGCGTTGGCCAACGTCCTCCAGACCGCCGTGGGCGAGCGCGGGCCCATTGTCTACAGTGACCTCGGCTTCATCGTGCTCGGCGCGATTGTCGAGCGGATCACCAAGCTGCGCCTGTCCGAGTTCGCCGCCCGCCAGGTCTTCGCACCCCTGGGCATGCGCGAGACCGGATATCTCCCGCCGCCGTCTGCACCTTTTGCCGCCACGGAGGACTGCGGCTGGCGCAACCAGCTGTTAGAGGGCGTGGTCCACGATGAGAACGCATTCCGCTTCGACGGCGTCGCCGGACACGCGGGGCTGTTCGGTACGGCGGCGGACCTTTCGCTCTATGCGCAGGCGTGGCTGGCGCTCGATCCGCGGCTGGGACGCGAAGCGGTCTTGCGGGAGGCGACTTCCCTGCAAGTGGAGAGCGGCGGCATGCGGCGCGGGCTCGGCTGGCTGATGCGGGGGAACGACTCTTTCGCGGGGGCGAGCGCCAGTGCGAACGGATTTGGCCACACCGGCTTTACCGGAACCAGCCTATGGATCGAGCCGCTAGCGGGGCGGTTCGCCGTGCTGCTGAGCAACCGCGTGCACCCGAGCCGCAACGCCGGCGCGCAGATGCACGCGCTGCGGCGGCGATTCTACGACGCGGCGGCGCAGGACTTGAGCGGCGGAAGGAGCACGTGATGGTTCGTGGGGTGGGCGGCCGCGCGCTGGGGATCCTGTTGGTGTTGGCGGCAGGCTGCGCCCAGTCGCACGCCGATGAGCCGCGCTCCATTGCCGCGGCGGTGGCCAAGGCGCCGCTGGCGACGGACGCCGCGGACTCGGCGCCCGCCGGGGTCATTCCGCGGCTCGATCCGCACTTGACCTCCGGGCTCGTGCCGTTTGCCGACATCCAGCTGCAGCTGGAGCTTGGCGCGTTCAGCGTGGATGCCATAAACCGTCTTTTGGCGCGGGCGCAGGCGGAGTTTTCCGACCCCAACGCGCGGCTCGCGTTCCTTATGGAGCAGTTCAAGCGAACGCCGTTTGAGTACGAGTCGCAGATGAAGATTCCGCCCGCCGATACGCTGCGGGTGCGCCTGCAGTCGTTTGGCTGCACCGGGTTTGCGATTTACATGCTCGCCCTGACCAGCGCCGGCACGTTCGAAGAATTCGTCCATTCTTTGCGCAAGATCCGCTACTTGCACAGTGAGACCCGCGGTCTGGACAGCGACCCGATAAACGGCAACATCCTCGATTTCACCGAGGATGTTTTCCTTGAGAGCGCCCTCAAGCAAGGCTATGTGCGCGATGTGACGGCGGAGGTCGCGGGGGCCGCGCCGCGTGCCGTATTCCGCAGCCGCAACGTCCCGCGCCGCCGCAACGCGGAGGAAGATCCGGCCCGCCACCTCATCCTGCCCAAGGTCAACGCCGGCAAAGTCCTAACCATGCAGCTTATCAGCCGCGAGGCGTTCACCCGCATGGATCGCAGCCGCATCAAGACCGGCGACATCCTGCTGTTTTCGCGCATCGTGCCCGATGCCGCGCCGAGCGAAGAGCTGATGTTCGGCCACGCTGCCGTGGCGCTCAACCAGGGCGGCGAGATTTACATGGTGCATGCGACGCGCGACTACCTGTGGCGGCCGGAGGCCAAGGCGGGCGACAAGCCGCAGGCGGCGGGCGTGTACTACCAGAACGATCCGCGGCGCGAGCAGCTCGGCGTGACGGTTGCGACAAGGTGGGTGCGGGATCCGCGCGGCCGCCACATTCGCATCGACGGCAAGTCGTACTACGGCTACAGCCCGGAGCAGCCGCGGCCGGTGTTCGACTATCTCGTCGGTGCGCACATCCAGGGCATCGCGGTGCTGCGGCCGGCAAACCTCACACCGGGGGCCAAGGCCGCGGATCGCCGCTTCCTGGCGGCCGGACGAAGGAGCGCTGCCGCGGCCTTACCGGCAGCCGTTCAGGCACCCAATCAGGCAGCCGTTCAGGCGCCGAAACAGGCTGCTATACAGGCCCTTGCTCAGGAGGCGGATGCCGCCGCTTCCGGGCCGGCGATCGTCGACAGTCAGATGACCCTTGAGCAGGCCGTGCAAGTTAACCTTCCCAAGGACTGCCCGCACCAGATTCTGCAGCGCCAGACGTTGGTCGAGGTCTCCTACTACGCCCGCGACGGCCAGCTGCACAGGGGCCAGCTGGTCGTGGACAGCTCGCTTGTGGAAGATGTCCGCCGCGTGTTCGCGGTGATCCGGCAGACGCGGTTTCCCGTCGAGTCGGTGATTCCCATTGCCCACAGCGCGTTCCTGCGCGATGGCCGCTGGGACGACCTCAAGTCCATGGCGGCGAACAACACGTCCGGCTTCAACTACCGCAACCAGACCGGCAGCCGCAAGCTCTCTGCCCATTCCTGCGGCTTTGCCATCGACCTCAACCCGGGCCAGAACCCTTACGTCAAAGGCGCGGGTGAGCGCCGGATCGTCCTGCCCGCGGGGGCCGTCTACGATCGCCGGGTGCCGGGAACGCTCACCGCCGATCACCCGGTGACCAAGAAGTTCAAGGAGCTCGGCTGGAAGTGGGGCGGCGAGTTCCGGAACGTGAAGGATTTCCAGCACTTCGAAAAGAGCGCCTGCTCTTTGTGAGGCGCCGGTCTCGCGCCGGAGGCTGACCTGCGGAGCGGCCGGCGCTGCAAGCGAGATCCGACTTTTTGCGGAACGGAATATGATGGTTCGGTGGAAAAAAGTCGGATGGGCTGTAATCGCGTCTTTTTGAATCTTGGCTGCACCGTGCTGCTTCTGACGGCGGCCTACCTTTGGACGGGGTGCCGCGAGCGCTCGCAGCCGCGCGCCGCGGCCGACCTGGGCCCGGCGGTCAGCTCGGCGCTGCCGCCGCCGGTGAATCCGCCGCCGCTCGCCGCCCTCAAGATACCGCAGGGGCCGGACTGGGATGAAGCCAACGAGCTCGCCCAAAATGACCGTCCTGCCGAGGCGGCGGCGCTGATGCAGCGGCTGCGCGAGCAAGCGCAGAGCCAAGGGCAGCAGGAAAACTGGGCGTACGCGCTCGTGCGGGAGATCCAGCTGCGTGGCGGCCGTCAGGAGAGCGAGACCGCGGTGCGGCTGCTGCGGGCGGAGAAGTGGCCGGACGCGCCGCAGCCGCATCTGCTCGTCGAGCTTTATTACGCCCACAGCCTGATCGAGTACATCCGGCGCTACAGCTACGAAATCCGCCAGCGTGAGCGCATCACGAGCGCCCCGGCTCCCGGCAAAGCAGCCGCTGAGGTGGACCTGAAGTCGTGGAGCTATGACCAGATCATCGCCGAGGTGCATCGCTCCCTGGAACACCTCTGGCAGCAGCGCGAAGCGGTCGGCGGGACCCCGCTCGCCGCGCTTTCGCCGTTTCTGCAGGCCAACAACTATCCCGCCGAGGTGCGCGGCACCCTGCGCGACTCGCTGACCTACCTTCTGGTCGAGCTCCTCGTCGATACCGCGAACTGGCGCCCGGAGCAGAACGACCTTTATCGCTTCGACTTCGCGGCGCTTTTACGCGGCGACGCCAAGCAGGCTCTGATCACCCACATGGATGATCAGACGGTGCACCCGCTGACCCGCGCCATGCTGGCGCTGGATGATCTGGAGTCGTGGCATCGGCGCTCCGACCGGCCCGCGGCGGCGCTGGAGGCGCGTCTGGCGCGTTACGCGCGGCTGCGGGAGCTGTTCGACGCGTCGTTTGTCAGCGAGCGGACCGCCATGCGCAAGGAGCTCGCGGTGCGGCTCGCCGAGCCCGCGGTGCAGCCGGTGGCGTGGCGGGCGATGGGCCTGTTCGCGCTCGCCCGCATGATGCACGAGGATCTGGCCGACAGCGAGGGCCCGATGCGCGCCTACGAGCTTGCCACGCAAGGCGAGAAGGCGTTTCCCGGCAGCCCCGGCGCGCTCGCCTGTCAGGGTCTCATCGCCGAGCTGGCGACGCCGCACTTCGCCCTGGCGTCGATGCTGGTCGATGCCGCGGACAAGCCCTCGCTGCAGGTCACGCACCGCAACCTGAACGCCCTCCATCTGCGCGCTTACGCCGTCAACTTCGCGCAGCTTCTGACCGCCAAGTCCTCCGATACGCTCCTGCCGGACGACGGGCTCGTGCACCGGCTGGTCTTTGGCGATCCCGGCGCCAAGCTCCGTCCCGCCAAGCCGACGTCGCAGTGGTCGGTGACGCTGGCGCCGGCGCCGGACTACAAAGATCACATCACCTATCTCACCCCGCCGCAGCTCGCCCGCGGCCTGTACGTCATCGTCGCCTCGTACCGCCCCGACTTCGCCGAGAACGCCAACCAGATGATGGCGGTGACGCTGCAGCGCAGTGAGCTGGCGCTGGTCAGCCATGAGAGCAGCGATGGCTCGGCGCAGGTCGCGGTGGTCGAGGCGGCGACCGGTCAACCGGCCCGCGGAGCGCGCGTCGATTTGTACCGCGCCGAGTACGAGCGCCGGCCGCAGCGCGTGGAGAGCAAGGGGGTGGACCTAAGCGGCAGCGTACGTCTGGCCGGACGCCGCGGCGGTTCTGACTTCACCCTGGTGGCAGAGCGCGCCGGCGACCGGGTCATCGCCGCCAGCTCGCTCAGCCTGTATTCGCCCGGCGCCGCGACGGTGGATTCCAACGAGCTAGTCTACACCGACCGCGCCATCTATCGGCCGCAGCAGAAGCTGTACTTCAAGATCCTGGCCTACTCCGGCCGCTCCGATCAGGGCCGCTTCCGACTGCGGCCGCAGCAGCGCGTGACGGTGCGGCTGCGCGACGCCAACTATCAGGAGGTCGCCAAGCGCGACGTGACCACCAACAGCTTCGGCACCGCGGCCGGGGAGTTCGTGCTGCCGGCCGGGCGGCTGCTCGGCTCGTGGACGATCCAGACGCGCAACGGCCAGGCCTCCTTTCGCGTCGAGGAATACAAGCGTCCGAGCTTCGAGGTCGCGCTGCGCGATTCCAAAGAGCCGCTGCTCCTCAACCGTCCTGCCGTGCTGCCCGGCGAGGCGCGCTACTACTTTGGCCAGCCGGTCACCGAGGGCCGGGTGAAGTACCGGGTGACGCGCCAGGCCGTGGCCCCGCGCTGGTTCAGCATGTGGCAGGCCTGGCAGCCCGGCCGCAATGTCCTGCCCAGCCGGCTGCGGCTGTTCGGCAGCCGCTTCGCACTCCACCCCGACGGCCAGGTAACCGTGGCCAGCGGCGAAGCGGCGCTGCGGCCCGACGGCAGCTTTCATATTCAGTTCACCCCGCAAGCGGACGTGCGGCGCAGCAAGGACTTCACCTATATCTACACCCTGACGGCGGACTTGACCGATGAAGGCGGCGAGACGCGCTCCCAGACCCGCACCTTCCGCCTTGGTTTCGTCGCCATCGACGCAAGCCTCAGCAGCGACTTCGGCTACCTGATGAGCGGTACGACATCCGCCGTCAAAGCGCAGCGCCGCACCTTGGACGGAGTCGGCCGCGCGGGGGCGGGCAGCTATCGCCTGCTGCGGCTCAAGCCGCCGGCCCGCGCCGTCTTGCCGGCTGAGCTGCCGATGCCCGAGCCGCCGCCCGCGGCCGCGGAGAAATCCGCCGAGGCGGCGGCGTCCGTGGTCTTGCCCGGCGACCGCCAGCGGCCGCGCTTCGAGTCGGCTTACGATCCGAGCGAGGTCCTGAGCAAGTGGCCGGACGGCGAGCTGCTGGTCGGCGGAGACTTGACCCACGACGCGGCCGGCGAAGCCGTGGTCCCGCTGCCGGCGCTGCCACCGGGCGCTTATCGGGTGCGCTATGAGACCAAGGATGATTTTGGCGCCGAGTTTACCACCGCCAAGGAGTTCGTGGTCGGCGATGCCGCCGTCGGTGCTGGTGCGACGACGGCGCTGGCGCTGCTGCTGGAGACCGCGGCGTCGACGGTCAAGGTCGGCGGGGTCGCGCGCATCCTCGTGCACAGCGGACTTTCGGCGCAGCCCGTCTACCTGGATATCTACCGCGACGGCGTGCTGCGGTCGCGGCGACTGGTCGGCGGCGGCGGTCCGGCGCCCGGCGTGCACCTGGTCGAGCTGCCGATAGGCGAGGGCGATCGGGGCGGCCTCACCGTGCAGGCGTGGCTGGTTCGCGACTACCAGCGCATCGAGCTGCGCCGCGACATCAGCGTCCCGTGGGACAACATGGAGCTCGCGCTGTCTTTCGCCACCTTCCGCGATACGCTGCGGCCGGGGGCCAAGGAGACCTTCCGCGTCACCGTGAAAGCGCCGGACGGACAAAAGCTCGCCGCCGGCGCCGCCGAGGTCCTGGCCCTCATGCACGACCGCAGCCTCGACCTGTTCGCGCCGTACCATCCGCCGTCGCCGCTCGATCTCTTTCCGACCCACATGACCGGGGCGGACGGGGAGTCCAGCTGCGGCAGCTCGCCGCCAGAGAGCCTGGTGGATGAGCCGCTGAGCAAGCCGCCGCCGCCGCTGGAGCTGCACGGGGATGCGCTCGCGATAGACGGCCAAGGGAGCCTGGGCCTAGTCGGCTACGGCTACGGCGGCGGCGGTACCGGGGAGGGCACCATCGGCCTAGGAAATCTGGGCACCATCGGCCGCGGCAGCAGCGGGAAAAAATTCGCCCGGCAAGCGGCGTTGTCCCCGCCGGGTGAGGCGATGAAGGAGGCCAGCCGCGCCAGCCCGGCCGGGATCACCGCTGCCCTGGACAAGGCCAAAGCGGAGCCGGAGGCGGATGCCGCGCCGGCCCAGAAGCGGCGCGGTCCCACCGTCGGCGGCCCGGCTACGGTCCCGTCGGCGGCGGCGCCCGAAGTCACGCCCAGGCAGAACTTCGCTGAGACCGCATTCTTCTTCCCGCAGCTGCTCCTGGACGGGGAGGGCGGGGTATCGTTCGACTTCACGGTGCCTGAGTCGGCCACCTCCTGGCGGGTGTGGGCGCAGGCGGTGAGCCGCAGCCTGCAGAGCGGGACCGTGGAGGGACGGACGCAGACGATCAAGGAACTGCTGGTCCGTCCCTACCTGCCGCGCTTTTTCCGCGAGGGTGATGAAGCCGAGCTGCGGGTCGTGGTCAATAACTCCGGCGCGGTGGCCCTGGCCGGTACGCTGGACTTCGCCATCGTCGATGCCGAGTCGCGTGAGCCGCGCAGCGCCCTGTTCGCCTTGTCGCAGCCGAGCCGCAGCTTCCGCGTCGAGCCCGGACAGAGCACTACGGTGGCCTTCGCGGTGCGGGCGCCGCGTGAGGTCGGTCTTTACGCCTTCCAGGTCATCGCCCGCGCCGGCGAGCGCTCCGACGGCGAGCTACGCGCGCTGCCGGTGCTGCCGAGCCGCATGCACCTTGCGCAGTCGCAGTTTGTCACCTTGCGCGATGCCGGTTCCAAGCGCCTCCACTTCGCCGATCTGAAGCTCAACGACGATCCTTCGCGCATCGACGAGCAGCTTGTGGTGACGCTGGATGCGCAGCTGTTTTATACCGCGCTCAAGGCGCTGCCGTATCTGGTCAGCTACCCGTACGAGTGCACGGAGCAGACGCTCAACCGCTTTGTTTCCACCGGAATCCTGTCCTCACTGTTTCAGCGCTACCCCCAAGTCGCGCAGGCCGCGGAGGCGCTGGCCCGGCGCCGCGACGGCCGCTCCGGCAAAGGCTCGGAGCTCGACGCCTGGGACAGCGCGGATCCGAACCGCAAGCTGACGTTGGAAGAGGCGCCGTGGGTGTCCGAAGCATCCGGCGGACGCAAAGGCGAGGACTCCGGCGATGACGTGCAGCTTTTGCGCGTGCTCCATCCGGACGTGGCGCGGCGGCAGCACGACTCGGCGCTGCTCAAGCTGCGCAAGGCCCAGCTGCCGAGCGGCGGCTTCCCGTGGTTCGCCGGCGGCCCGGCCTCTCCCGACATGACCCTGTACCTGATCCAAGGCTTCGCCCGCGCCGCCGAGTTCCAGGTGCCAATCGATCGCTCTTCATCCCTGCGCGCCTGGCAGTATCTGGCGCAGCACTTCCGCAGCGACTACCAGAAGCTGCTGGCGCAGAACAAAGGCGACGTCTACTTCCTCACCACTCTGAACTATGCCGCAAGCTCCTTCCCCGATGAATCCTTCGTCGGTGGCGCGCTCAAGCCCGATGAGCGCACGGCGATCCTCAACTACACGCTCGCCCACTTTCGCGAGCTGCCGCTGTACCTGCGCACGCAGCTGGCGCTGACCCTGAAGCGCAGCGGGCGCCTGCGCGACGCCCAGCTGGTCTTTGCCAGCGTCATGGACGCGGCCAAGACCACGCCCGATCAAGGGACCTTCTTCGCTCCCGAGGAGCGATCCTGGCTCTGGTACAACGACAGCATCGAGTCGCATGCGTTCATTCTGCGCGCCGTTTTGGAGCTTATGCCGCAGAGCGATAAGAAGGACGGTCTGGTCCTGTGGCTCCTTATCAACAAGAAGCTTAACCAGTGGAAATCCACCCGCGCCACCGCGGAGGTCTTGTATGCCTTGGCCCACGTGATGCGGCAGGAGGGCTCGCTGGGGATCAAGGAAGAGGCGGTGGTCAAGACCGGAGCGCGTAACGGCGCCGTCGAGCAGCGCTACACATTCCTGCCGCAGAAGTACGTCGGCAAAGTGCAGCTGCTCGTGCCCGGTGCGCAGATCGATCCGGCGACCACTTCGACGATCACGGTCGAAAAGCAGACGCGCGGGGTGATGTTCGCCTCGGCTACGTGGCACTTCTCGACCGACCGGCTGCCGACCCAGGGAGTCGGGGATCTGTTCCATGTGGAGCGGCAATACTTCCGCCGCACTCATAACGGCAAGGAGTACGTCCTCACGCCGCTTGCCGAGGGGACGGAGCTGGCGGTCGGAGAGGAGCTGGAGGTGCACCTGTCCCTGCGCAGCAAGCACGCCGCGGAGTATGTGCACCTGCGTGATCCGCGCGCCGCGGGCCTGGAGCCGGAGAACGCGGTCTCGCGCTACCGCTGGGACCTGGGCGTCGCCGCCTATGAAGAGGTGCGCGACAGCAGCACCAACTATTTCTTCGAGCGCCTGCCTGCCGGTGAGTACACCTTCATCTACCGCCTGCGCGCCAGCATGGCCGGCACCTTCCGCATCGGTCCGACGACCCTGCAGTCCGTGTACGCGCCGGAGTTTACCGCCTACTCCGCCGGCCACAAGCTGAGCATCCGCAGCGCCAACCGCGCCGAGCCCTGATCTGAATGTAAATGTCTGCTTTCCGGATGGGAACTATCTAGGGTGCGGGAGCAAACCGCATCACGCCAAAGCCTTCCGGAACGTGAAAATTGGGTTTGGGAGTCCGCGCTGGATGCCAGGCGAGGTAGCGGCGGGGATTTTTGCCCTCGACGCGGAAGATGCCGGCCGGCACGCTGGCGCCGGGGGTGAGGAGGCGGACGAGCTCCGGGGCGGTGAAGGCGGCTTCGATCGTGGCCCGGTGCGCCGCCGGATCTTGGGTCGTGGCGATGCGGACCTGGCTGGCCCACTGCGGCCGCTCGGCGGGTCGGGCCTTGCGGTCGAGCTCCAGGTCGTAGAAGTGGCCCAAGGGGCCGAGCTCCATCTCATAGAAACGCCACGGCTCTTCGGGACGAGGGGCGATCAAGAGCTCGACGCAGTCTTCGTTGTAAAGGTCCTTGCGCTCGATGTCGCGCGGGAAGGAAGCGTCCACGTTCAGGCCGGCGCCTTCCAGCTCGAACAGGGCGTACAGGGTTTTTTGGTCGTACAGGAAGCGGGCGGTGGTGAAGATTCCGGTTGCGCGGCCGGCGTAGTCGGTGTCAAAGCGCACCGGAGCGGCGCGGCGCCAGGCGGCATCCAGGCCGCGGCCGTCGATTTGCGGCGCCGCATCGCCCGCCTGCGCGACATGCAGAATCGGCGGCGCGGACGGGGCCGCGGGCGGCGCTGCGCTTTCGCCGGCCGGGGAGTCCTGGGGACTTTGGGAATCGTGGATGGCAAACGGCGCCATCGCGATGTAATGGACCGGCTGCTTTTCGCGCAGCCGGGCTGCCCCGTCGCCGGTGACCGCCGGCGCGGTGATGTCTACCCCGAACCGCCGCGCGGCCGTCTCGATGATCGGCGAGGTCTTGTGTCCGCCGAGCTGCGCGGCGAGCGCCGGGCTGTTCCACAGCCCCAAAAGCTCGGCGCCGATGCGGTCCACCAGGATGGGGTTTGTCCCGCCGAGCGCGAACAGACCCGCCTGCGGAAACAGCTTCTGAAATCCGTCGCCGCCCATCGCCGGCGCGGCATCGACCAGCACCACGTCCGGCGCTTCCACCGCGACGACGTCGCTGAGGCGCTCGGCGAAGGTCTGCAGGGCGGCGACGTACTCAGCGCGCTCGGCGGCGGTCTCCGGCTGTCCCTGCTTGCGCGCCCGGAGGTAGCGGTTTATCTCCCGGTGCATTCGCGATTTTTGCCGGTGCGCCGGCGCGCCATCGGACATCATCACGAAGCCCTGCATTCCCTTGAGCGCGATCGACACCACGCCGAAGCGGTGCGCCTTGAGCTTGGGGAGCGAGATGACTAGGCCGTGCTCGAAGTGATAGGCCAGGATCTTGGGAATGAGCAGCGTGGGAACCTGCGTGCGTTCCATCCCGGTCACCGCCACCGGCTTGGCCGGCTGGTCCCCTTCCACGTCGAAGACTCCGTCGTCGTCCAGGGCATACAGAGCCACGGACTCGCGGCGCGCGAGATCTTCATAACCCGACAGCCGCACAAGGCGCTTCCAGTCGGCGTGCGAAGAATCCCAGCCGTCGGCGATGGTGATCCGGGTGTGGCCGCGCTGCTTGAGGCACTTTATGACCCCGCGGACAAACTCCGGCTGGGTGATGCGGCCGCGGATGCCGTCGTCGTCGTCGGGTTGCTTGACCTTTTTGAACCAGTCGAAGCCGCCGAGGTTGGGCTTGAGCAGGATCGGCGTGTCCGCCGGCCGGCGCGGGACCACCTGCTCGCACAGCCTCTGTCCGAGCTGCAACGCGCTGTCGCCGCGCAGCAGGACCACCGGCGCATGATCCGCGGCCAGCCGCCGCTTGTTGCGCTCCCGCGCCTTTGCGCCGTCGAAGCTGCCGCTGACCACGACCGGCTTGGCGTCCGGGAGAGCGGCCGGCGAGGCGCGGCTCACGGCATCGGCAGCGTTTGGCTCCGGGCTGGCGGCGGTCTGCGCCAGCGACGAGCTTGCCGCCAGCCCGAGCCCGAAGGCCAGCGTGCGGGCGAGGATGCTAGCGCCAGCGCGGCCTGACCTACTGGCCGCAGCCCGGCGGGGTTGGCGGAGGCGCCTCATGACGAGAGTTTGATGTGGCTCCGCGCAGCCCGGCAAGCCAAGACTTGCGCAATCGGCCGCCTACGCCGTATCGCCCTGCCGCCGCACCGCTTTATTTCTGAGGGTCTGAGCCGGATCGGCCTCGGTGCCGGCGATACCAGGCTGCATCCCTGCTGGGGAAGGATTATGCTTACAGCAATGCGGTTTGGAAACGAAGAAGACGATGCGTATGTTGAAGATCGGCGCGGCGAGGGAGGCGGCGGCCGGCGCGTCGGCTTGCAGATGGGCGTCGGCGGGACGATCGTAGTTTTGGCACTGAGCGTCCTTCTCAAGCGCAACCTGTTTCACGACCTGGGCACGAGCTCGTCCTACTCCCGTCCGTCCGGTGAGTCGGCGCGGAGCTCCGCCAGCGGGCAGGCGCGCATTCGCGATGAAGAGGCGCTCAAGCACCTCGCCGTCTCCGCCTTCAACGATGCGCAGAAGACCTGGACGAGCGTGCTGCACGGCGGCGGTCCGGGGTATCGGCCGGCGCGCCTGGTCCTGTTCTGGGATGAGACCCGCTCCGGCTGCGGCGCGGCCGGCGCAGAGATGGGGCCTTTTTATTGCCCCGCCGACGAGCGGGTCTACATCGACCTGGGATTCTATCGCGATCTGGCGCAGCGCTTCGGCGCGCCGGGCGACTTCGCCCAAGCCTATGTAATCGCGCATGAAGTCGGCCACCATGTGCAGACCGTGCTCGGAATCGAGGCGCAAGTGCGACGAGGCCAGCGGCAAAACACCCGCGACCGCAACCGCTTGTCGGTGTTGATGGAGCTTCAGGCCGACTGCTTCGCCGGGGTGTGGGGGCACGCCGCACAAGGGCGCGGCCTGTTGGAGGCCGGCGACATCGAAGAAGGTCTTCGCGCCGCGGCCGCCGTTGGCGACGACCGCCTGCAGAAAGCCGCGACCGGGCACGTCAGCCCGGAGAGCTTCACCCATGGCTCGGCGGCGCAGCGCTCGCACTGGTTCCGCCGCGGCCTGGACAGCGGCCGGGTCGAGTCCTGCGACACCTTCGCCGCCGGCCCCGACGGTGCAGCTCCCTAAAAGTTGCTGCCCATAGCGAAGCTGGGCAGGGTCTGGGCAGGGCTTCGCAGCACGGCGCGCAGGGAAGCTGCGCCAAGCCCAGACATCCTTGTGCAGCGCCCTGCCCAGACCCTGTCCAGCGCAGCGATGTTCCCGAATTTGCGCAGTTGAGTACTTTAGAGAGTAGGGCGCCGCTCAGCCGGTTCTGGCAGCGGCGCCGGCGATAAGGGGCCGGCCAGCGTCACCTGCATCGTATCCGGCGCCGGCAGGCTCGCTTGCATCAGCGCCTTGACCATGTGCTCGCGCAGCATATCGCCAAGCTCGTTGTCGGCTCCCAGCGTCACGGGCGTTTTGGTGCGCAAGATGAGCGCCCCCGGCTCGATCTTCAGCACCTTGGTCTTCACCGCCCCGAGCACCCGCGGCTCATGGGTCCGCGCCGCCGCGACCGCATCGCGCAGCAGGATCTTGACTTTCTCCAAGTCGGCGGTGGTTGCCACGCGCAAGTCGACCACCGCCGTCACCCACGCCTTGGAGTGGCTGGATACCGTCCGGATGTCGCCATTGGGAATGGCGTGCAGGATTCCCGAAGAGTCGCGGATTTTGCTCATGCGCACACCGATCTCTTCGACGTGTCCGCGCACTCCGGCGCACTCGATGAAGTCGCCGACCAAGAACAGGTTTTCAAACAGGATGAAAAAGCCCGCCACGATGTCGCGCACGAACGCTTGCGCGCCAAGACCGATCGCGACACCGGCGATGCCGGCGCCGGCCAGGAGGGGGGCCGGATCGATGCCGGCCTCGCGCAGCATCATGATCAAGCTGGCGAAGTAAATCGCGTAGCGCAAAAGGCTGGTAAATATCGGCGCCAGGGTGCGCCGCTGCTGATGCTCGCCGGGGGTGAGGCCCTTGGCCTCTTTGACGAAGAACTCGTGAATGAACAGCGTGAACAGCTCGACCAGGACGCGGCTTATGAAGAAGATGGCGATGATGCGGATGGCGATGCGCCCGGCCCGCGACGGCCACATCGTCGGGCTTAGCTGATCCGAGACCCAGGTGGCGATGCTGACGTAGATGAAGTACTCCACCGTGCGCTTGGTCAGCGGCGCCAGGTGCGCCAGGCCCCCGATGTAGTGCAGCGGACCTTCGCGGCTGGTCAGGCGTTCGGAAAACGTGAATCCGATATCGACGGCCAGATCCCCGGCGCAGGCAAAGACCCGCGCCGCATAGTAGCCGAGCCCGACGTACGCCAAGCCGGAGAGGAAGGTCTGCGGCAGCGCCGGCAGGTTGATAAGGCGCGAGCCGATGATCACCGCCGCCGCGGCGCAGGCGACGCGGATGAGCGACTGCAGGCGCCGCAGCAGCTCGTCGATATGGGCGCGGCGGGACTCGATCGCGGGGGTCTGTAGGAGCCGCGACTCAATCGGCGTTACGATCGCCAGGAGCACCCGTGCCAGCAGATACGCCCCGACCGTCACCCCGAGAGTCTTCAATACCGCCACGCCGATGACGATCAGCTCGCTGCGGCCCATGCCCAGTACATACTGCTCGGCGACCGCCAGAGCGCGAACGCGCGTGACGCACAACAGGCTGTGGCCGATGAGAAATAGCAGCGCGAAGGTCGCGACCAGCAGACGCGAGGTGCGCTGCACGCGCCGCCGCCAGTCCTCGCTGAACTGCTCGCTGGCCCGCGACCAGCGGAGCAGCCGGGACGACATGCGCAGCGCGATGTACATCAAAAGCTGTACGGCGACGATCAGTACGGTCAGCTCGATGCCGAAGGCGATGGCGTTGGAGATGATGACGTCGATCAGTTCATTCATGAGCGTGCCCTAGTTTATACAGGGGCGGCGCCCGGCGCGGCAAGCCAGCTGTTGGCCGTGCCGTCCGCATCTTTGCCGCGTGAGCTGGAGTAAAAGGCCGGCCGCTCCGTCTTGAAATCAGGCGCGGCGAATAGGAGGCCGAGAGGAAGGGGCGGGGCTACTTTTTCGCGTGCGCGTACTCGCCCGCCCAGTTCTCCGGCGGGGGCTTGAGCTTATACTCTTCGCAGCGCTCGATGAAGATCTGGCACGCGCGGTCGCCGGGTTTGCTGTCGAGCAGCTTGCTGAACTTCGACCGCGCCGCATCCCACTGCCGGGCGCGGTAGGCGGCGAGG
>CALFML010000686.1 GCA_937879845.1 uncultured Myxococcales bacterium | reverse complement strand
CGAGATACATTGGCGTGACTGGAGTTCAGACGTGTGCTCTTCCGATCTCGCAGTGTACGCCGCGCCCCAGCCTGAGTGCGTCGCGCCAAGCGCAGAGACTGCCGGTGGTGGCCCGCGAGCCCCCCAGCGTATCCTGACGCTAAACGACGGGACCAGCCTGTGCGCCGAGGTAGTCGAAGATGACGACACCGAAGACTATGTCTTGATCAAGAATCAGGCTGGGGTGATGACGCGAATTCCACGCTCGCAGCTGCGCCGCATTCAGCCGGTGCCGCCCGCTGGCACCGCGCTCCTGCCAGCCGCTGCGACGCCACCGCGCACCGTGATCCCAGATGCAGGCGCACTGCAGCTGACGCTGACTTCCAACAACCCGAGCATCCTGATCCGGCGCGTCACGGCCGTGCATAGGTCGTTCTCATTCTGGAACTTCGGCATCACCACGACCACGGAATCGGAGCCATATTGCCTGAGTCGGTGCCAGCGCCAGGTCAGTGCCGAAGAGCGCAACAGCCGATTCCTCATCACCGGGGACGGCGTCGCTGGGGCGGAGTTCCGTCTCCCTCCCCAGGTGCCGGCAGCCGTGGTGAACATACAGGCCGGCAGCACCGCGGCGCGGGTGGGCGGATTCATCCTCCTTGGTGCAGGAGGGGCCATGATCATCACCGGCTTGTCCCTCCTAAGCTCTAACAGTCAGAGCGACGAACTACGCTTCGGCTTGGGGATTCCTTTGAGCCTGGCTGGCGCGGCAGCGCTCGGCGGCGGCATCGCCATCGCCGTGAAGTACCGCACCAAGGTCCAGGTCGTCGCGACCCCTTTCGGGCCGCGGTAGTAGAACGAGCGGCGGAGAAAGCGCCGCATCGTTCCGGCCAAATGGACGGAACCCGATTCCGTCTGCGTCGCTCCGACTTTGAGCATGGGCCCCCTTACCTCTATCGAAGCCCACCGGCTCGCTCTTCAAGCCGAGCTCGATGCGGAGAAGAGCGCGAAAGATCGTAATAGGCTTGGCCAGTTCGCGACTCCGACCGGTCTTGCAGCCGATGTGCTGACGTACGCGCGCGAGCTCATGCCGATGGATGCTCCGGTGCGCTTCCTCGACCCTGCGCTCGGCACCGGCTCTTTCTACTCCGCGCTGCTACGTGAGTTCGGGGCTCGCAACATCGAGCTCGCGACTGCGCCGATCCTCCCCGGACCGCGCCATCTCGCGGCGGATATCATCGAGGCGGAGTCGGACGGAACGCCCGGCGCTAGCTCGGGCTCTCGCTGTTGACCCGGCACTCGGCGGCAAGATATGGACATTGTTGAACGAGCTCGATGCCGCGACCCTGCTCGGCGCGGGCCGCGTATATGGCGGCGGCCTCTATAAGATGGAGCCCAAGGAGCTCGCCAACGTACCCGCTGCGACCCTCGCATCGCTTTTGCGCTGACGCCGCGGAAGTCGCCGCCGCCGTCTTCGTACGGTCCTGCGCGCCGGCAGAAAACATCATCGCGAATCTATCCGCGTGGCGTCCGCAGCCTATACCCATCCCGGCTTCACCTACGGGCCAAAGCTCCGGGGACCTCACACTCGGTAATAGCCATAGCCCTCACCGCCACGGTGGGAGATGCGCACGCCAAGCCGCCGGCGGTAGGTGTGTTCTGCCAGAAGTACCCCAACGCGCAGCAGTGTCTGGGCCAGCAGCCCTCCTGCACCCTGTGTCATATCGCGCCGCCGCAGCGCAACGCATTCGGCGCCGCCATCGAGATGAACCTGGCCCCCGGAATGGCGCGGCCGCTGTCCGATCCGGACTTCTCGGCGGCGCTGCCTGCCGCGCTGGCCGCCGTCGAGGGGCTCGACTCCGACGGCGACGGCGTGACCAACCTGACCGAGATCGAAAAGGGCACGCTCCCTGCCGATCCGAACAGCAAGCCGGGCTCGGGAACCTGCCAAGGCGGCGAGAACCCGCAGTATTCCATTTGCCAGTACGATCTGCGCCTCGTCTACAGAAAAGTCCTCCTCGATTTCTGCGGCGCCTCGCCGACGTACTCGCAGGTCAAGGCGTACGCCAGCCTACCCAGCGACAACGATCGCAAGAGCTTCATCGATGCCGAGATCGATCGCTGCACCCAGACCGAGTTCTGGCGCGGCAAAAACGGCCAGCTGTGGAAGGTCGCCCATCCCAAGATCCGTCCGGTCGGCTCGCTGAAGGCGGGCGAAGACGGCGGCGGGATTCCTCTGGCCGACTACTATGACGACTACTCGCTCTTTGCCTATACCCAGACCGACGACCACGATGCGCGCGAGATCCTGACCGCCGACTTTTTCGTCCGCCGCGATGTCAACCCGACCCGGTACTCGCGGGTCAGCAGCCTGGCCACCCAGTTCGTGGATCAGGCCCACCGCGCCGGCAACATGACCAGCGCTTGGACGCTGGCGTATTTCATCATGTTCACCGCGCTGCCGCGTAACGCCGCGTCGCAGATGTACCGCGCCTACCTGGGCCTGGACATCGCCAAGCAGGAAGGGCTTTTCAGCGTCAACAATGAGCCGCAGGACTACGATGCCAAGGGCGTGACGGCCCAGGCCTGCACCGCCTGCCACGCCACGCTCGATCCGCTCAGCTATCCGTTCCGCAACTACAACGGCCTGTCTTCGGCGCTCCAGACCCGCTACGTGCCCAATCGGCTCGAGGCCTTCTTTCCTAACGTCGCGCCGCGGATTACGCAGACTCCGGAACAGGGAGTGATCTTCGGGCAGCCGGTCAAGGATCTGCGCGAGTGGGCTTCCGTCGGCGCCAACAGCGACGCCTTCGCCGTGGCCACGACCCGCGACTACTGGAAGCTGCTCATCGGCCACACGCCGGAGCCGGAAGAGAACGCCGAGTTTGTCGCGACCTGGCAGCGCTTCAAGACGACGAACCAGTATCGAGTTCAGAAGCTGCTCCATGACATCGTGAAGACGGAGGCCTACGGTGCGCCATAAATATCTACTCCTCGTGGCATCGCTCGGCTGGCTGTCCGCCTCTTGCACGAGCAACGATGAATACCTGCCGGCTCCTTTCGCCGTCTCGTCCCGCGGCAACCTGCGCTTCAAGGGGCCGGAGCGCCTCAACAGCGACATCGCCGCATCGCTCGATCTGCAGCCGGACACGGTCTGCACCGAGCTCGGACAGTACCAGTGCACAAGCGCGGTCCACAACGTCGCGCTCGGCGGCGTCGAGCCGTACGGCACCGGCCTCTATGAGTCCTCGGGCGTCACCGCTTCGACGACGCCGCTCGTGGTGGAGCGCGTGGTGTGGTCGGCTTGCGTAAAGCGCGTGGCGACCGACTTCGCCGACCTCGGCTCGGCGGTGATCTTCAAGGGCGTCAAGCTGAACGGCGCCAAGCTGGCCAATCCCAACAGTGATGAGGTGCGCGCGGCGGTCACCCAGCTTGTGCAGCGGGCGCTGCTGCGTGAACCGACCGAGACTGAAATGGCGCGCTACGTAAAGCTTGCCACCGATATCGAAGCCACCGGCACTGCCGAGCCGGCGCGCTCGTTCATGCAGGCGGTCTGTTTCGCTGTCCTTTCATCGGCCGAAGCCGTCTTTTACTAACCGGGAGAAAGCTTATGTCGCTCAAAAATAATGGACGGCTCTCACGGCGCGAGGCGCTCAAGGCGCTGTCGCTGGCGGCGGCGGGCTCGACGTCCCTCGCGCCCTTCCTATTTGGCTGCCGCCAAGCGCAAGGAACGGCCGAGAACACCGAGATCATCGGCCAGCGCAAAAGCGAACTTACGACCAAGCCCAAGTTCCTCATCGTCATCGGCGCGGCCGGCGGGGCCAGCATCATCGACAGCTTCCTCGCCGTCCGGGCCACGGAGGCCGGGGCCAACGCGGCGAAGTTCAACACCTTTCCCGATGCCTCGGTGCAGTCGGTGGCAGGCAGTCCGTTCCGCGCCGTGCGCTATATGAACTCCAAGCTCGGCAGCATTCCGCTGGCCGTCAACACCGATCAGCTGGCATTCCTGCAGAAGTACAAGGACGACATGCTGGTGGCGACCTCCATCGGCACCTCGGTCAACCATACGATCGCGCAGAAGCGGGCGATCACCGGCAACGCCGCTTGGAAAGGCCGCACGCTGCAGGAGTGCGTGGCGATGCAGTGGGGCCAGGGCATGCCGCTGCCCAACGTCAACATGGCGGTCGGCGGCTACGGCGAGCGCGGCACCGATGTCAACCTGCCCGCGTCGGTGTATCCCGAGACCGTGACCAACCCGAGCCTGTGGCCGCTGGGCCTGGACGGCCAGAAAGGTGTGCTCGGTGCGCCGCCGGCCGATGTCATCGCCCTGGCTCGCGCGGCCCGCAACGAGCTCGACTCGTCATCGGTGTTCGGCCAGACTTTCGCCAAGACCACGGTCCTATCGCGCTGGCGCTCGCAGCGCGACAGCAGCGCCGGGCTGGAGGCGCAGGATCTCATCACCCGGCTCAACGTGCTGCCCGACTTCCCGCCGCAGATCCCCCTCTCGCAGTACGGCCTGGGGTCGTCTCCGGATGGCGCGCAGGTGCGGCAGGTGTTTCCCGACTTCTTCACCGACCCGTTCCAAGGTCAGGCGGCACTGGCGTTCCTTCTGCTCAAGCATCGCGTGTCGGCCGCGGTCACCATCGGGCCCGACTTCAACGTGAAGCTCGGCGGCAGCTCCGGAATCTACAACCCGCCGCTGGCCTTCGACTTCAGCCACAACGATCACCGCAGCGCCCAGGCGTTCATGTGGGCGCGCATCCTGTCCACGGTGGACAAGCTGGCCACGCTGCTAAAGTCCGAGCCGTTCGACACCGCCACCGGTGAGACCCTGTGGGACCGCACGATGATCTACGTCGCCACGGACTTCGGCCGCACCCGCACGCGGCCGGACAACATGATCGTATTCAGCAGCGGCCACGATCTGAATAACGGCTTCCTGCTCATCTCGCCCATGGTCAAGGGCAACACGGTGCTCGGCGGCGTGGATCCGCTGACAACGCTGAGCTACGGCTTCGATGCTCGCACCGGGACGCCGCAGGTCGGCTCGGTGGGCTCCAATGAGCCGGACATTTTCAGCGGCGTGCTCACCGCCATGGGAGCCGACCTCGCCGGCAGCGGCCTGCCCGATGCCAGCGCCTTCAAGGCCTGACCGCGCCAGGCTGCCGCGCAGTCCCGCGCGCAGCCGCAGGGATCGATAGGGATTTGCCCCAGTCTCAGATTCATTGTGTCTTTGGCATGCGCGGCGGGTGAGTGCTAAGCTCGCCGGCGCATGTCGCGCACGTCGCTGCACAATCCCGGCCGTCCCATCGCCCTGCGCCTCGGCGCGCTGGAGCTTGAGGCCTTCAGCATCTCCGGCCTTGCGACCTACGTCCTCGTCCCGGCGTTCGATGCGTGTTTCGATCTCGGCCACTGCTCGGTTGAAGCCAGCCGGGTGCGCAACGTGATCTTGTCGCATGTCCACCAGGATCATGCGCTCGGGGTGGTGCGCCACCTCGCCCTGCGCGCCATGACCGGCGCACGTCCATCGCGCATCTATGTACCGGCGGAGAGCCGCGAGGCGCTTGTGGACGTGCTGCGGGCGCAAGAGCGTCTGGAGCGGCGCGAGCCGGCGGACCTTGAGCGCATCGTGTGCGGCGTGGCGGCAAATGAGGTGTTCCAGCTCTCGCCGCGCTACGCGGTGCGCGCCCTTGATGTCGTGCACCGCATCGCCTCACGCGGCTACACGGTCGTCGAGACGCGGCGCAAGCTCAAGGCAGAGTTTATCGGCTTGCCGGGCGAAGCGATTGGCGCGGCGCGCGCCCGCGGGGAGGAGCTTTACGACTACCGCGCGGTGAACCTGTTTACGTATATCGGCGACAGCACCATCGAAACCCTGGAGCAGCACCCAGAGGTCGGCGAGAGCGAAGTCTTGTTTCTGGAGGCGACGCATCTGCCGGGGACCGGGCGCGAGATCAGCGCCCGCTACGGCCACACGCATCTGGAGGAGCTGGTCGAGCTGGCCGCACGACGGCCCGCGACGCTGGCCAGCCGCTATATCGTGCTCAAGCACTTCAGCATGAAGTACGACGAAGAGCAGATCCGGGCCGCGCTGGCGGTGCTGCCTCCCGCGCTGCGCGAGCGGGTGA
>CALFML010000685.1 GCA_937879845.1 uncultured Myxococcales bacterium | reverse complement strand
CGTCCAGCCCATCGCCCTGCGCCACCGGCACCGCGCGCGCCGGGAAGGGCTTGCCCGCGGCATTGCCATCGCCACCGTACAGCGAAAAGAAGTTGGCAGGCAGGTTCTCATCCGCCGCCCACTCGAAGTTGCCGTCGCCCCACTGCGGCAGGTCGGGGTTGATTCCGGCGTGGCGCTGCGGATAAAGACCGGACTGGATATACGCGACGTCCTTGCTGTCCAGGTAGAGCCAGTTAAATACGCTCGTCATGCTGTTGAACATCTGCTGGAAGCGCGTCGGGGTCATCGGCTTGCCGGAAGCGGTCAGCATGACGAAGGGAACGTTGCTGTCGAGATCACTTAGGAACGTGCTGCGCTGAATCGAGATCGCGACCGGCTGCCCGCGCACAAGCGCCGTCGCCACCACCGGCCCGTAATGGGTCCGTAGAACGTAACGCTTGACGTTCTCCGGCAGCGGATGGCAGCCCGGATCCAGCGGCCCGCTCACACAACCGAGCGCCAGACTCGCCGCCGTGGGCAGCGCCGCCCACTTATCCAGGCGCTTATAGAACCGCACGCACTGGCCTTTATACATATAGCCATCGGCATCGGGGAAACCGTCGCCGTTGAGGTCCCCCCGCGAAGCCGGCAACCCGTTGAGGTTGCACATCTTCGATACGCGGGTGTCCTGAATGTCTCCTTTGGCGGAGGTGGGGCTCCAGGCAAAGTCCCGGCTGTGGCCGATCACGATGTAGGGCAGGTTGAGGGTGGAGATGCCGCGGGCTGCAAGCTCATAGGGAGTGCCGCCGTGCGATACGACGGCGGCTTCCCATAGCAGCTGCGGCACGTCATAGCCGGTCTGCGGTCCCATCACCGCAATGGGATGGCCGCTCTTGGTCTCCGTGCCGTTTACGGCGATCCAGTTGGAAGTGGTCATCGGCAGACCGAAGCGGTTGAGCAGTCGGCGCAAGCTGTTGCCATCGGCGCTCGCATGCAGCACCGCGGTCGCGGGCTTGGGAGCGGACGGGCCGGCGGGTCGGCTGCGCCGCGGTTGCTTGACCCCTTTGACCAGGATCAGGCCCGGAGCATGGGTCAGCAGCGGGCGATCCTGATAGCTGCCGGGATCCCAGATCGCCGCGCCGGGCGGCATGGTCTGCGGACAGGACTCATCGAGCGTCGGCGGGGACTGAGTCTTGAACGTCTTCTCGATGGTATGCGGGGTGTCCGGCAGATCGGCATGACGCAGGTCGCGCCACAGCTCGCAGGCGGCGCGCGGCAGGGTGGTCGCGCCCGCGGTGATGCTGGGATCCAGGGCCTGCAGCAGCTTCAGATTGCTGGACTCGCCGCCGCCGCCGCGGCCCAGCGCCGCTTGGATCATCACGGCGTTGGCGACGATATCGTTGACGGTAAACGGCGGCGGCGGAAACTTCGGCACATTGCCGGCGGCGAGCGTCGTGTACTCAAGCGGAATCTCCAGCACGCCGGCGCCATGCAATCCCTGCAGGTAGCGGACATACGCATTCATGCCCGCCACGAACATCTGCGTATCGTTCAGGAACACCGGACCCAGCGCTCCGAGCTTGGCAACGGTGTTATTGGCCATGTCGGTCAGCTCCTGCTCGCTGTACCCCGCCGGCACCCCGAACTCATTATCGAGATCGTACGTCGTTCCCGCCGGACCCAAAAACTGCGAGGCGCGCCCGCGGCCGACATTGCGCAGCAGGTCGAACAGCCACAAGCGGTCCTGCGCCGCGGCAAAGCCCAGACCATACTCGGCGGCGCTCCGATCCTCTCCTTCTACGTAGGGCACGCCCCAGCCGTCGCGGTGGATGGTGACGCTCTTGCCGCCGGGCGCGGTCAGCGTGCGGCTGGCGACGGCATCGGCCGCCGAGATCGTGAGGTCGGCGTGCTTGAAGTAGTTGCACGCCTGATCGGACTGTTTCGCATGCTGGGCGATGTTTCGCGGCGGGGCGCAGACCTCGGCTTTGAGCGGAGTCTTGGCATAGGCCAGGTTGCCGTACATATCGAGCTGATCGCGGAAGTTCTTCGGATAGCTCACAACCGGCGCGCCGGGCACCGGGCTGCCGATCCCGCCTACCGAGTTGCCGTTGCTGCCGGGTGGAACGATGGACAAGAAGATATTCTCGCCCACCGCCAGGGGAGGACCGCTGCCGGAGGTCCCGTCGGGCGCAGCCGAGTCGAGCGCCGCATCGACATCGAGCCCAGGGCTGCCGCTACTGCAGCCCGCCAGCGAAATCGTCAACGTCAGACCCAAAGTCACACCGGTGTGAGCGATTAACTTGGTCATTTCTGCCCTCTTGTTATCCACTGGCAGACCGTGCAGTTTGAGTGCCAGGGGCGGCGGCGGCGCAGCGAGCGAAAAAGCTCTGCCAACCCCGCGGAATCACATCCGGCACGCGGCCGCACAAGGAACATGTTCCGGTTCATGACTGGGACATGTCCTCACTGCGCACAGTCTGGGCATTAAGTGCCAGGCGTCAGGTATTAACAGACTCATGTACAAGAAAACATGCAAGTCGGGCAGCTTTTTGGATAATGCCCATCCGCTGCGCCTCCTTCACCCCTACGGAGAAATCCATGTCGCTCACCCTGCACTATCACCCGCTGTCCTCCTATTGCCAAAAAGTGCTCGTCGCGCTGTATGAGAACGACACTCCTTTCGAGCGGCTCCAGGTCGATCTGCAAAATCCCGAGTCGCGGGCGCGCTTCGCGGAGCTGTGGCCGCTGGCGAAGTTTCCGGTGCTGCGCGATGACGAAAAAGGAAAGACCATTCCCGAATCGACGATCATCATCGAATACCTGGATGCGTTCTATCCCGGAAAAAACAAGTTGATTCCTGCCGATCCGGCAGACTCTGTCGCTTGTCGGATGCTCGACCGCATCATCGATCTGCATGTGCATGATCAGATGCAAAAGATCGTAGGTGACAAGCTGCGGCCCGAGGGGCGCCGCGATCCGGAGGGCGTACTCCGGGCGCGGGCGACCCTTGAGACCGCGTACCGCTTTCTCGAAAGCGAGCTCGGCGATCGAACCTGGGCGCTCGGCAATTCCTTTTCGCTGGCCGATTGCGCCGCCTGCCCCGCGCTCTTCTTCGCCGGCCGCGTCGAGCCTTTCAGCGACGCCTTTCCACGTCTCCGCGCCTACTTCGCCCGCCTGTCTGAGCGGCCGTCGTTCGCGCGCGCGACCGCCGAAGCAGCCCCGTTCATGAAGTTCTTTCCGGGCTGAGTACGAAGCCGCTGATTGGGAGCGGGTCCGGGTTGTTCGTCCTGATTCCTTAACTCGTTCGCGACGCTGTGTTGTGTCTCGGATTGTTGAGTCCGGTATCTTCCCAGCGGCCCGGTAGCGATGGTCCTTGCCGCTTACCCTTGACAGGGAAGAGGCGCAGTGCGACACCGCGAATTCGTTGCGCGGTTTTGCCAAGCATTCAGCGCGGCCTACCCGCTAGCGGCTTTACGGAAGACTCCCTCAAAGGACTAGGAGCTGGTGCATGAAGCGCAGGGGTTTACTGAGGTCCTCCCTGGTGAGCTTGTTTTTGCTGCTCGTTGTCGCGACGAGCTACAGCTGCGCCAGCGTTGATTCGACAGTAGGTCCGGAGGCGACGGCGGATCTCGCCATGTCCCTGCCGGGGCCCGATTTATCCGGCACCGGCTGCGGCCTGGTGACCTGCAAGTCGGCCGGCGCCACCTGCGGCCTCATCGGCGATGGCTGCGGCGGCATCATCGACTGCGGCGGCTGCACCGCGCCGGCGATCTGCGGCGGCGGCGGCAAGCTCTTCGAGTGCGGCGGTGACACGACCTGCAAGCCGCTGACCCTAGCGCAAGCGTGCGGCGCGTACAGCGCCACTTGCGGGATGGCGGCCGACGGCTGCGGCGGCACCGTCGACTGCGGCAAGTGCACCGCGCCGCAGACCTGCGGCGGCGGCGGCAAGCCGTTCCAGTGCGGCTCCGGCGCCGGCACCTGCACGCCCCTCACCTGCGCCATGCTCAGCGCCAGCTGCGGTCTGATGGGCGACGGCTGCGGCGGCACCCTCAACTGCGGCACCTGCACCGCGCCGGAGACCTGCGGCGGCGGCGGCACCCATTTCAAGTGCGGCGGCATGGCCGGCTGCGTACCCGCGACCGCCGCGGCCGCGTGCAGCGCCATCGGCGCCAACTGCGGCATGGCTCCGGACGGCTGCGGCGGCACGGTCGACTGCGGCAAGTGCACCGCGCCCCAGACCTGCGGCGGCGGCGGCACCCGCTTCCAGTGCGGCGCCAGCGGCGCCACCTGCATGAAGCTCACCTGCGCCGCGGCCGGCGCCACCTGCGGCACCATCGGCGACGGCTGCGGCGGCACCGTCAGCTGCGGCAGCTGCACCGCGCCCCAGACTTGCGGCGGCGGCGGCGTGGCCAGCAACTGCGGCGCGCCGGTCTGTACCCCGCGGACCTGCGCCGATGCCGGCGCCACCTGCGGCATGATCGGCGACGGCTGCGGCGGCACGGTCGACTGCGGCAAATGTAGCGCGCCCGATACCTGCGGCGGCGGCGGCAAGGCCTTCTCCTGCGGCACCGGCGGCGGTACATGCACGCCGATTACCTGCGCCGATGCCGGCGCCACCTGCGGCACGGTCGGCAACGGCTGCGGCGGCACCCTCCTTTGCGGCTTCTGTCTCACCCCGCAGACCTGCGGCGGCGGCGGCGTGCCCGGCAAGTGCGGCTCGGGAACGTGCAAGCCGCGGACGTGCGCCGCGGCCGGCGCCACCTGCGGCTATGTCGGCGATGGCTGCGGCGGCATCATCAACTACTGGGGCGGCACCGGCACCGGCTGCGGCGTCTGCACCGCCCCGGCGATCTGCGGCGGCAGCGGCATTCCCAATAACTGCGGCGCCTCGATCCCCGACATGGGCGGCTGCACCGGTCTGTGTCTGAAGCAGACCCAGTGCGACGCCGGCACCACGACCCTGGAGGGTACGGTCACCGCGCCCGGACATGACGACACTGTGGCCTGGGGAACCCCGGATCCGATCGCCGGGGTTGTGGCCGCGGCGCAGGATGAGGCGAAGGCGGAGCCGGCCAAGGTCGAGCCGGCCGCGCCCGCCGCGGCCAAGGTCGAGCCGCCGCCGGCCCCGGCGAAGGTCGAGCCGCCGCCGCCGGCCCCGGCGAAGGTCGAGCCGCCGCCGCCGGCCATCGCCAAGGGCGAGCCCGCGCCGCCGGCCCCGGCGAAGGTCGAGCCGCCGCCAGCCCCGGCCAAGGCCGAGCCGGCCAAGGTCGCGGCGCCCGCCAAGCCGGCGCCCGCGCCCGAGCCCAAGAAGGTCGAGCCGACCAAGGTCGCGGCGCCGGCCAAGCCGGCCAAGCGGACCGCGGCCGTCGACAAGCCGGCCAAGGTCGTCCACCCCGTCGATCCGTACGCCGCCCCCGAGCCGGCCAAGGTCGATCCGAGCGTCGCGTACCGCACCGGCCTGCAGCAGTACGCGCGCGGCGACATCAACGGCGCGCTCGCCACGCTGCGCGCGTCGGCGTCGAGCGCGCCGGGGTTCGCGCCGACCTGGCGCGGGCTCGGCCTCGTCTACGAGAAGATGGGCGCCAAAGGCCAGGCGCGATCCGCGTTCAAGCGCTACCTGCAGCTTTCTCCCAACGCCAGCGACGCGGATCAGATCCGCGAGCGCATGGACAAGCTCGGAGGGTGACCCCGTGAAGCTCTGCACGCTCGTCGTCGGCGCGCTCGCCCTGGCCGCGCCGCGCCTGGCCGCCGCCGAATCCCACAAGCTGCTCGTGCTGCAGTCGGAGGGCCGCGCGGACGCCGCCACGCGGTCGAAGATCGACGCCGCGATCTTCCGGCTCGCGCTCGCGGTCGAGCCGCAGGCCGCCGCCGGCGAGCTCAACTTCACCGACGCCGCGACCGCGGTCGGCTGTCGTCCCGAGGCGCCGGCCTGCAAGGACGAGGTCCTCGGCATGCTCGGCGTCGACGAGATCGTGATCACCACCGTCACCCCCAAGCCGGGCGGGCTCGAGATCGCCGTGCGCCGCGTCGGCAAGGGCGGGGTCGCGCGCGACGCCGTCGCCGTGATCCCGAGCGGCCCGCTGCCCGAGCGGCTCGACGGCATCGCGCCGCTGTTCGGCGGCGCGGCG
>CALFML010000684.1 GCA_937879845.1 uncultured Myxococcales bacterium | reverse complement strand
CCACCCGCGCTTCCGCCAGCTCTTCCCGCAGCTCCAAGATCGCCATCAGAAACTCCGGCGCGACCGCGAGCTTGTTGCCGGGGCCTTCCTGCGCGACATCGATGCCGTGCAGCTGCAAAAGATACTGCGCCCGCCGGGCGTCGCTGCGCAGCACCCGGTAGGCTTCGTTCAGATCGGTGGCGCGGGCCAGCACCTGCGCCCGCTCCGCCGCCGGGGCGCGGCTGAAGCGGTCGGGGTGCCAGTGCCGCGAGCGCTCGCGATAGCGCTCCTCCAGCTCCGCCGGATTTATGGCGTAGCGCTGCGGCAGGTCCAGCACTTCGAAGTGGGTGCGGCGGTTCGCCATGTTCGCGCTTAGAACTGGACGCTCTCGCCGCAGCCGCAGGCGCCCTTGGTGTTGGGGTTATTGAACTTGAAGCCGTAGCCCATCATGCTGGTGACAAAATCGAGCTCGGTGCCGTTTAAGTACACAAGGCTCTTGGGATCGACGAACAGCTTCACGCCGCGCTCGAACTCGAAGACCTTGTCGGTCGGCCGCGGCGCCTCGTCGGCCCACTCGAACATGTACGAGAAGCCGGTGCAGCCGCCGCCGCGGATGCCGATGCGCAGCCCTTGCGCCGGCTTGCCCTCGGCGGCGCGTTTTTCCTGCAGACGCAGCACCTCAGCGACGGCTTTGGGGGTTGCGGTGATCGCCGACATGACTAGCCCGCCTTCTCCGCGCTCTCAGACGGCGTGCTCTTTTTCTTGCGATAGTCGGCGATCGCCGCCTTGATCGCGTCTTCCGCCAGCACCGAGCAGTGGATCTTCACCGGCGGCAGGTTCAGCTCTTCGGCGATCGCCGAGTTCTGGATCTGCTCCGCCTGATCGATGTTCATGCCCTTGACCCACTCGGTGACGAGCGAGGAGCTGGCGATCGCCGAGCCGCAGCCGAAGGTCTTGAACTTGGCGTCTTTGATGATGCCGCTGTCGTCGATCTGCAGCTGCAGCTTCATCACGTCCCCGCACGCCGGCGCCCCGACCAGGCCCGTGCCGACGCTGGGATCGTTCTTGTCGAAGCTGCCGACGTTGCGCGGGTTTTCATAGTGATCGATGACTTTGTCGCTGTAGGCCATGATTCTTCTCTCTGTTGACCAGCCAAGGGCGGCCTAGTCCGGCGCCCGAGTTCGTAGTTTTTCCGAGTTCTTACGAGCCGCCTTCCATATCAATGTGCGGCGGTCCACTCAATACTCTTTAAGTCCACCCCTTCCTGCGCCATCTCCCACAGCGGCGACATGTTGCGCAGGCGGCGGACTTTTTCGATCACCAGATCGGCGACGAAATCGACCTCTTCGACCGTGCTGTAGCGCCCCAGGCCGAAGCGAATCGAGGTATGCGCCAGCTCCTCGCCGATGCCGAGCGCCCGCAGCACGTACGACGGCTCCAGGGACGCCGACGTGCACGCCGAGCCGGAGGACACCGCGACATCCTTGAGCGCCATCATCAGCCCCTCGCCCTCGACGAAGGCGAAGCTCAGGTTGAGGTTGCCGGGCAGGCGGTGCTCCAGCGAGCCGTTGAGATAGACCTCGGGCAGGGCGCTCGTCAGGCGCTGGTGCAGGCGGTTGCGCAGCTCGGTGATGCGGCGGCCTTCTTCGCCGAGCTCCAGGCGGGCGATCTCCGCCGCCTTGCCGAAGCCGACGATCCCCGGCACGTTGAGCGTCCCCGAGCGCATGCCGCGCTCATGGCCGCCGCCGTCGACCTGCTGCTCCAGCCGCACCCGCGGCTTGCGCCGCACGTACAGGGCGCCGACGCCCTTTGGCCCATAGATCTTGTGCGAGGTCATCGACACGAGGTCGGCCTTGCACTTTTCGACGTCGAAGGGAATCTTGCCGACCCCCTGCACCGCGTCGCTGTGCAGGAGCGCGCCGCCCTTTTTCACGATCGCCCCGAGCGCTTCGAGATCGTTTATCGATCCGATCTCGTTGTTGGCCAGCATGATCGAGCACAGGATCGTCCGCTCGGTCATCGCCGCGGCCAGGCGCTCCGGGGAGATGCGGCCGTCGCGCTCGACGGGGAGGTACGTCACCTCGAAGCCTTCGTTCTCCAGCCGCTTGCAGGTGTCGAGCACCGACTTGTGCTCGACCTGCGTCGTGATGATGTGGTTGCCGCGGTCCTTGTAAAAGTGCGCCGCGCCTTTGATCGCCAGGTTATTGGACTCGGTGGCGCCGGAGGTCCAGATGATCTCCTTGCCGCTGGCCCCGATGAGCGCCCCGATCTGCTCCCGCGCGTCGTCCACCGCTTTCTCCGCGGTCCAGCCGAACGAGTGGTTGCGGCTGGCGGCGTTGCCGAAGTGGCTCGTAAAGTAGGGGAGCATGGTCTCAACGACCCGCGGATCAACCGGCGTGGTCGAGTGATAGTCCATGAAAATTGGGAGCTTGACCGCCATATTTCTATCCTTCGCTTCGCTTGCCGGGCCGCGCGGCGGCCGTCAGCTTGTGTGGACGCCGGCCACCATCAGGGGCTGGCTTCCGTCGTGACCGTGGAGGCGGCAGTCGCCGCACTCGGTAGTAAAGTGCTCCGGGCCGCAGGTGCGGCAGCCGTCGAGGTAGGCCAGCCCGGCGAGCAGATCGTTCTCCAGCCGGTCGAGCTTCTGGCGCTGCTCGCGGCACATCGCCAGCTTCTGATCGAGCAGCTGACGCAGGCGGTTCATCGCTTCGGTGCCGATGTGCCGGCTCTCCAGATCGCGCAGCAGCGCCTGGATCTCGCCCAGGGACACGTCGGCCTCCTGCAGGCGGCTTATCCACTCGACCCGCTCGACGGCGCTCGGCGAGTACATGCGAAAACCGCCGCGCGACCGGATGGCCGGCTTGAGCAGGCCCATCTCTTCATACAGATGCAGGGCGCGCGCCGTCTTGCCGCAGCGATCGGCGAGCTGCCCGATGCGCAGCAGCCCCTCGGCGGGCGGCACCGCGTCGCGCCCCTGACGCTCGCTGCCCCCCGGCGCGGACTCCCCCTGGGTAGCTTCGGCGGCCCCGGCGGCGGCTGTTGAGAGGCTGGCTTGCCCGTCTCCAGCGCCCGCAGGTGAGCCGCTTGTTACGGCCGCCGCCGCTTGCTTGTCGTCCTCTGTTACCATGTTAAAAATCCACTCGAACCCTTACGTATGCGTCAGGTTCTAAGTGGAGTGTGGGACTTCGTAGGTGGCATGTCAAGCACCGAATCTTCCCTTTACGTAAGGGTTAAAGTAGAGCTGCGGGAGACTCGGAAGGGCTAGGGATTGCGGCGCCAGCCGGAGTGGCCGGCGCGCCAGGCCGAAGGCTCGGTGGTCGCCGCGCTGCCGGCGGGGGCGCCGGCGGCGGCGGCCTGCGCCGCGTGGATCGCGGCTGCCTGGATCGCCAAGGTCGCGGCCTCGGCATCGGCCGCGTAGGGGGCGAGCAGGGTGGCCTTGTGGGAGTCGATGTAGCCGGTATCGTAGCGCCCGGAGATAAAGTCCGGCTCCTGCATCACCCGGCGGTGGAACGGCAGGTTGGTCTTGATGCCGGTGACCTGGTACTCGGCGAGGGCGCGGCTCATGCGGGTGATCGCTTCGGCGCGCGTGTCGGCCCACACCGCGAGCTTGGAGATCATGGGATCGTAGAACATGCTGATCTCCGCTCCCTCGTACACCCCGCTGTCGTTGCGCACCGACGGTCCGGATGGCACGCGCAGGCGCGCCAACTTGCCCGGCGAGGGCAAAAAGCGGATCGGGTCCTCGGCATAGACCCGGCACTCCAGCGCCGCCCCGCGCAGCCGCAGATCCTCCTGCTTGAACGGCAGCGGGTGACCCTCCGCCACCCGGATCTGCAGGTGAACGAGATCGATGCCGGTGACAAGCTCGGTGACCGGGTGCTCGACCTGGAGGCGGGTGTTCATCTCCAGAAAGTAGAAGCTCTTGTCTTGCGCCAGGAGAAACTCGCACGTCCCGGCGCCGACGTAATCGACCGCGGCGGCGGCGCGCACCGCCACCTGGCCCATGCGGCTGCGCAGCTCGTCGTCCACCGCTGGAGACGGCGCTTCTTCGATGACCTTCTGGTTGCGCCGCTGCACCGAGCAGTCGCGATCGAAAAAGTACACATGATGGCCGTAGCGATCGCCAAAGACCTGGATCTCGACGTGCCGCGGCTTGATGATGGCGCGCTCCAAGTAGACGGTGTCGTCGCCGAAAGCCGCTTTGGCCTCGCGGCGCGCGCTGTCGTACATCGCCGCGAACTTGCTCGGGCTGTCGCACAGGCGCATGCCGCGACCGCCGCCGCCCGCCGCCGCCTTGAGCATGATCGGGTAGCCGACCTTCTCCGCCGCCGCCAGCGCCGACTCGACGGTGGAGAAGCCGCGGCCGCCTTCGCCGTTGTCGCCGGGCACGGTGGGCACGCCGGCCGCCTGCATGTTGATGCGGGCGCGGGTCTTTTCGCCCATCTTGCGCATCGCATCGGCCGAGGGACCGATGAAGACCAGGCCCTTGCGCTCGCAGACCTCGACGAACTCCGCCCGTTCCGACAGGAAGCCGTAACCGGGGTGTACGGCGTCGGCGCCGGCCCGCACCGCCGCATCGGCGACCTTCTCCATATCGAGGTAGCTCTCACGCGCCGGCGGTGGACCGATCGCGCAGGCCTCATCGGCCATGCGGACGTGCAGCGCCCCGCGGTCGGCGTCGGAGTAGACGGCGACGCTGCGGATGCCGAGCTCACGGCAGGCGCGGATCACCCGCACCGCGATCTCGCCGCGGTTGGCGATCAGGATCTTCTTGATCGGTTTTATTAGAGGAGTTGCGCTCTGGCTCGAAGTAGACATGCGAATCCCTTGCGGCAGCGCGCTAGGCGCCGTGGCACTTTTTGTATTTTTTGCCGCTGCCGCACGGGCAGGCATCGTTGCGCCCGACCTTGGGCTCGGTGCGGTAGACCGGCTGCTTTTTGAGGAGCAGGTTGGGATCGTAGGACTCCGGCCCG
>CALFML010000683.1 GCA_937879845.1 uncultured Myxococcales bacterium | reverse complement strand
CCCCAACGACCCGAGCGGCGCCCGCGAGCGCGGGGTGCGCAACCGCGCCGTCACCGACGCCTTCGAGCCCGGCTCCACCGTGAAGCCGTTCACCATCGCCGGCGCGCTGGAGACCGGGGTGGTCCGGGCGAGCGACGAGTGGGACTGCGAAGGCGGCCAGTGGCGCCTGGGCCACGTCACCATCCACGACGCCGAGGCCGAGGGCATCCTGAACACCGCGCAGGTGCTGGCGCGCTCGTCCAACATCTGCACGAGCAAGATCACGCGGCGGCTCGGCAAAGAGAAGATGTTCTTGTATCTGCGCCAGCTCGGCTTCTTCATGCCGACCGGGATCGATCTGCCCGGCGAGCGCTCCGGCCAGGTGCGCCCGGTCGCCGAGTGGGGCGATGTCGCTTTTGCCAACATCAGCTTCGGCCAGGGGATGACCGCGACCCCGCTTCAGATCGCCACCGCCACCGTGGCGTTTGCCACCGGCGGCATCATTTATCGGCCGCACATCCTGCGCAAGGTGGTCTCCCCAACCGGAGAGACGCTGCTGGAGTCAAAGCCCGAGGGGCACCGCGTCCTATCGACCGGCACCGCCGATACCATGCGGCAGATGATGCGCGCGGTCATGCTGAAAAAAGGCACCGGGGAGAAGCTGGATCTGCCGGGCTATCCGGTCGCCGGCAAGACCGGAACGGCGCAGAAGGTGGATCCGACGACCCGCCGCTACTCCCCCGAGTTCTGGGCGTCGTCCTTTATCGGCTTCGCCCCGGTCGATGCGCCGCGCCTGCTGCTGTTCGTGATGGTCGACGAGCCGCGCGAAGGGCACTACGGGTCGGAGGTCGCCGGGCCGATCTTCCAAAAGGTCATGGCCGCCGCCCTGCCCTATCTGGGTGTGCCGCCGCGCCCGCCGCGTCCCGGTGAAGCGTCGGCCGTCGCGCAAACGCAGACGCCGCCGGCGGGCGCGTCGGCGGCTCCGGTGCAGGCTCCGGTCGTCACAGCAAGCAGCGGCGGCGCAGCGGTCGCAGCGGCGGTGCCAGCGAACCAGCGGGTGCCCGACTTCACCGGCCTTGGTCTTGGCAGAGCGCTGGCGCTAGCCAACAAGACCGGCCTGCGGGTGGAGGTAAGCGGCAGCGGCCTTGTGGTCGCGCAAGAGCCGGCGCCGGGTAGCGCGCGCCGCGGGCCGGTCTGCCAGCTGCGGCTCGCTCCGCCGCTGTAGGGCCAAGCTATGTCCACTAATTGGGACCGAGCAGAGATCTCGCTGAAAATAGAGGAACCATGAAGCTGTCCCAGCTCTGCCGCGAGGTCGGCGTTGACGCCGTGATCCCCGAGTCCGGAACTTCCCCGAGCCCGGAGTCTCCCTCTGTCCGCTCGCTCCCTGGAGATCGGGGCGAGCCGGGCGCCGCCGATCCGCTCGCGCCCTTCCGCGATCGCGAGATCGCCGAGGTCCGCGACGACTCGCGCGCGGTGCAGCCCGGCGATCTGTTTGTCGCGTTGACCGGCCAGGCGGTGGACGGCCATCGGTTCGTCGCCGATGCGGCGGCGCGCGGAGCGATCGGCGCGATCGTCGAGCACCCGGTGCCCCTGCCGCAAAGCGCCGGCGGGTTCATCCAGCTTCAGGTAAAAAGCGCGGCGCAGGCGCTGGCGGCTCTGGCGGCGAACCGCTACGGCCGGCCGGCGGATGTGCTGACCCTCATCGGGATTACCGGCACCAACGGCAAGACCACGACCAACTTCCTCGTCGAGTCGATGCTGCAGGAGGCGGGCCTGGTTCCCGGCCTCATCGGCACCATCACCTACCGCTACCGCGGGCGCAGCATCCCGGCGCCGTTTACCACCCCGACCGCGCTGCTCCTGCACAAGACCTTGGCGGAGATGGGCGAGCAGGGTGTGCGCGCCGTGACCCTGGAGGCGTCCTCGCACGCCCTGGCCCTGGGGCGGCTGCACGGCGTAAAGTTCCGCGTCGCCGCGTTTACCAACCTTACGCAGGATCACCTCGACTTCCACCAGACGATGGAGGCCTACTACGCCGCCAAGGCGAGCATGTTCCATCAGCACCTGCTGCCACCGGAGCTCGGCGGTCTCGCGGTGATCAACATCGACGACGCCTACGGCCGCCGCCTAGCGGGGGAGCTGCCGCCGGAGCGCCGCTTGACGGTTTCGCTCGACGGGCCCGCCGATATCGGGGTGCTGACCGAGCGCATCTCGATCGACGGCATCGCCGCCACGCTGCGCACGCCGGCCGGGGAAGTGGCGATTCAGTGCGGGCTGACCGGCCGCTTCAACCTCGCCAACCTCGCCTTGGCGGCGGGAATCGGCGTCGCCCTCGGCCTGCCGCCGGTGTATATCGGCCGCGGGCTGTCGCAGGTCAGCGGGGTCGCCGGCCGGCTGGAGCGCATAAGCTCCCCGCGCGGCAGCCGCGGACCGACGGTGTTTGTCGATTACGCGCACACCCCTGACGCGCTGGCGCGGGCGCTTGCCGCCCTGCGGCCGCTGACCGCGCCCTCTTTGACCACGACCTCTCCCACCGGTAAGCGCGGACGCCTGATGGTGGTGTTCGGCTGCGGCGGCGATCGCGATCCGGGCAAGCGCCCGCAGATGGGCCAGGTCGCGGCGCGCGATGCCGACGTGGTCATCGTCACTTCGGACAACCCGCGCACCGAGAGCCCGCAGGCGATCATCGACAGCATCATCGGCGGCCTTGGCACCATGCCCTCGCCGGTCCGCAGCGGCGCATCGGGACCGCTGCCGCGCCTGGACCGCATGGCCCTGACCACCGCCAACCAGGGCTTCTACGTCGAGCCGGATCGGCGGCAGGCGATCACCGCGGCGGTCTTCAGCGCCCGCACCGAAGACGTTCTCCTGGTCGCCGGCAAAGGACACGAGGATTATCAGATCGTCGGCACCGCCAAGCACCACTTTGACGATCGCGAAGAGGTGCAAAGAGCGCTCGGGCAGCGCGAGTCCGCTCCGGCGCGCGCAGGCAGCGTTCCGAGCCTGCTCGCGCCGACGGCCCTGGCGGCGACGATCGAGCTGCCGGTCGAGCGGGTCGTCGGAGCGACCCAAGGCAAGCTGCTGCGCAGCGGCCCGCACAAGTTCAGCGCCGTCACCATCGACAGCCGAACGGTCGCTCCGGGCAGCCTGTTTGTCGCCGTACGCGGCGAGCGGCAAGACGGCCACTCCTTCATCGGTCAGGCCCTTGCCGCCGGCGCCACCGGCCTCCTTGTGGAGAGCGAGCGCTATAACGCAACCGAGGCGCCCGCCGGGATCACCGTGGTCGAAGTCCCGGACACCGTGGTCGCCCTGGGTCAGATCGCCCGCGCCCACCGCGACGCTCCCGAGATCGCCGCCCGCCTGCGCGTCGTCGCAGTCACCGGTTCTTCCGGCAAGACGACGACCAAAGATCTAATCGCCGCGGCCCTCACGGCCCACGTCAGCGATCCGAGCGAAGTGTTAAAGACCGACGGCAACTTGAACAACCACCTCGGCGTGCCCCTGACCTTGCTGCGGGCGCGGCCGGGCCAGCGCTATGCCGTCGTTGAAATGGGGATGTCGGCGCGCGGCGAGATCGCCTACCTCACCTCGCTGGCGCGGCCGGATGTCGGCGTCATCACCAACGTCGGACCGGCGCACCTGGAGTCGCTCGGGTCGCTCTACAATATCGCCCAGGCCAAGGGCGAGCTGTTTACCGGCCTGCTCGATGGGGCGGCGGTGGTCTATCTGCTTTCGGCGGAGAGCCTCGCAACCGCGGATGACGCTTCTGAATCGCAAAAAGCAGCGGCAACAACCGCGGCGAACGAAGCGGGAAGCAGCCCCGCGCAACTGCAGCGGGAGATCCACAGGCAGGCGGTGCGGGCGGGCGCGGCATCGGGTCGGCTGCGTAGCTTCTGCGCTCAGGTGGAGCGACACCGCTCCGGCGCTCCGCTTGTCCCGCTTGATGGCGCGGTCGTGCAAGTCGCGCTGCACAGCGAGACCGAAGACGGCCTGCAGCTGGAGCTGCAGTTCCCGAATCTGGCCAGCCCGGGTGAGCCGCTGCGGATCGAGCTGCCGCTTTTGGGCGCGCACCAGGCCGATAACGCGGCTCTGGCCGCAGCGGCGGCGCTGGCCCTGGATGTCCCGCCGGCCACCATCGCCGCGGGGATCGCCCGTGTCACGCCCGGCAAGCACCGCGGCCAACACCTGGTCATCGCCGGACGGCATGTGCTGGACGACTGTTACAACGCCAACCCCGCGTCGATGGCGGCGGCGCTGCGGACCGTTGCGGCGCTGCGCGGTTCAGGCGCGGCGGTCGCGGTGCTCGGCGACATGCTGGAGCTCGGACCGACCGAAGCGAGCCTGCACGCCCAGATCGGCGAAGTCGCCGCGTCCTGCGGTCTGGCCAAGCTCATCGCCATCGGACCGCGGGCCCGCTACATCGCGGAGACGGCGCAGCGGCTCGGCGTGACGACCGAGCTCGCCGCTACCGCGGAGCAGGCAGCGCAGGCTGCCGCCGCAGCCACCCAGCCCGGTGACTGGATTCTGCTCAAGGGCTCGCGCGGGATGGCCTTGGAGGGCGTGCTCGACCGCCTGCGCGTGCTGCTGCAAGACCCTGCGGCCCCTGCCGCCGACCTCAAGGTGCACTAGGCCCATGCTGTATCAACTCCTCTACTCTCTGCACTCCTACCCGGCGCTGCGCTTTTTGAACGTCGTGCGCTACGTGTCTACGCGCACGATCCTCGCCATTTTGACGGCGCTGCTCATCAGCCTGATCCTGGGCCCGCGGTTTATCGCCTGGCTGCGCAAGCTCCAGATCGGCGAGACCATCCGCACCGACGGACCCGAGGGTCACAAAAAGAAAGCCGGCACGCCGACCATGGGCGGCACGCTGATCCTGTTCTCGCTGGTGATCCCGACGCTGCTGTGGTGCGATCTGCAGAACCGCTTCATCTGGGTCGCCCTGACCGTGACCACGAGCTTCGGGCTCATCGGCTTTCTCGACGACTATCGCAAGCTGCGCGTCTCCAAAAAAGGCCTGCCGGGCAAGGTCAAGCTGATCCTGCAGACGCTGATCGCCGCGGGGGTCGTCGGCTACATCTTCTACGGTCCGCTTTACGATCCGGATCTGCGCTTCCGCGTCGCCCTGCCGCTGGTCGATTTCTACCGCCACCCGCTGGCAATGCTGGCGCCGGTGTACTTCGCCCTGGCGGTCTTCGTCATCGTCGGCAGCAGCCACGCGGTGAACCTGACCGATGGCCTGGACGGGCTGGCGATCGGACCGGTGGTGGTCGCCTCCGGGACGTTCCTCATCCTCTGCTACGGCACCGGTGCGCTCATCAAGGGTTTCAACATCGCCGAGTACCTGAAGATTCCGTATATCTCCGGGGCCGGGGAGCTGGCGATCTTCTGCGGCTCGCTCGCCGGGGCGGGGGTCGGTTTCCTCTGGTACAACACCTACCCGGCGCAGGTGTTCATGGGCGATGTCGGCTCGCTGTCGCTCGGCGGGGCGCTCGGCACCCTGGCGGTGCTGACCAAGAACGAGTTCACGCTGGTCATCCTCGGCGGCGTGTTCGTGGCGGAGACGGTCTCGGTGATGCTGCAGGTCGGCTCGTTCAAGCTCACGGGCAAGCGGCTGTTCAAGATGGCGCCGCTGCACCACCACTTCGAGCTCCTCGGGTGGGCCGAGCCCAAGATCATCGTCCGTTTTTGGATCATCTCGATCATGCTGGCGCTCATCGCGCTGGCGACGTTGAAGGTGAGGTAGCGTGCGGCCGCAGGTGGAGCTGCGCGGCCGCCGCGTCGCCGTGGTCGGGCTGGGGAAGAGCGGCCTTGCGGTCGCCCGCTTCTGCGCCGAGCGCGGCGCGCAAGTGACCGGCTGCGACGATCGCGATGAGGCGGCGCTGGCGGCGGCCCTGAGCTCGGTGCAAAGCCATGTCGCCGATGGCCGGCTGCGGCTCGCGCTCGGCGGTCTGCGGGCGGAGGTGTTGACGGCGGCCGATCTCATCGTGCTCTCGCCCGGGGTGCCGCCGATGCGTGAAGCCGTCGCGGCGGCCCGCGCGGCCGGCGTTGCGATCACCGGCGAGATCGAGCTCGCCAGCCGCTTCATCGCCGCGCCGATCGTCGGCATCACGGGCACCAACGGCAAGTCGACCGTGACCAGCTTGTGCGGAGCCATTGTCGCGCAGACCGGCCGTCCGAGCTTCTGCGGCGGCAACTTGGGGACGCCGCTGTGCGACGCGGTGGACACCGCTGCCGCGGGCCCAGACGGCATCGTCGTCGTCGAGCTCTCATCGTATCAGCTTGAGACGGCGGAGACGCTGCGCTGCCATGCCGCGGCCGTGCTCAACCTGACTCCGGACCACCTGGACCGCTATCCCTCCCTGGCCGCTTACGGCGACGCCAAGGGGCGGATCTTCGCCAATCAGCCGGCGCTCGCCACGCGCGTGTGGAACGCCGATGATCCGGAAGTTCTGGCGTTGTGCGAGCGGCGGCTGGGCGTCGGCCCGCCCGGCTACCCATTTTCGACCCGCGGCCCCGTGCCGCCGCAGTATCTGATGGAGCGCCACATGCGCCTTGGCGGCTGGATCGACGGAGCCGATCTGCTTCTCTCCGGCGTCGACGGCGGTCTGCGGGCGCGGGTGAGCGGCGGAGCGCTGCCGATCGAACGGTTTCCCATCGCCGAGCTGAATTTGATCGGGCAGCACAACCTCGCCAACGTGCTGGCGGCGCTCTTGCTCATGCGCGGCTCGGGCCTGGCCAGCCACGAACAGGCGCGCGTCGCGCTGCGCGGGTTTCACGCCCTCCCGCATCGCATGCAGCTTGTCGCCGAAGCCGCCGGGGTTCGGTTTTACGACGACAGCAAAGGCACCAACGTCGATGCCGTGGTCGCCGGCTTGCACGGCTTCCCGCGGCCCCTGGCGCTGATTGCCGGCGGGCGCGATAAGGGCGGCAGCTACGCGCCGCTGCGCGCCGTCTTGGAGCAGAACCACACGCGCTGCGTGGTGGTCCTGGGCGAGGCGGCGCCCCTGATTGCCACCGCGCTGCAAGGCAGCTCCTTTCCCGTCGTTTCTGCCCCGTCGATGGAGGCGGCGGTACGGCAAGCGGCGGCGCACTGCCAACCCGGTGATGCGGTCGTGCTCTCGCCGGCCTGCTCCTCGTTTGACATGTTCCGCGACTACGCCCACCGCGCCGCCGTGTTTACCGCGGCGGCCCTGGCGCTGCCCGGGGCCAGTCCGGTTGGAGCGGCTGACGCTCAGGTCCACTCATGAAAGACAGGGGAGCCAGTCCGGCGCGCGCCAGCCGCAAGGCGGATGCCGACTCAGTCTCTGTGGATGCCGTTCCGCGATTGGCAGAGCGCGGCAGCACCGATAGCGCTTTTTCCCAAGAGTTCGATGATCGCGATCAGCAGTCGGTGGCGTCGCACGATCGCGTCCCGCCGCGTCCCCCCGAGCTCAAACGGCCTCCGGTGCGCCAGCCGGCCGAGCCGAGTCTGCCGCCTGCCCGCCCGAGCCCTGGGCTGACGACGCCGCGGCCGGCGGCGGCACGGCAGCCGCTGGCGGCGACCGCGGGAGCGCCGCCGCTGCCGCTGGCACGACCGGTGCCGCCGCTGCACGGCTACCGCTGCGATCCGGTGCTTTACACCGTGGTCCTCACGCTCACTGCGCTCGGCTTGGTGATGGTGTATTCCTCGTCGGCGATCTTCGCCAGCCAGCGGTTTGGCGACAGCCGCTTCTTCCTCGCCCGCGATCTTGTGTGGACGACGCTCGGGCTCATCGCGATGGCGGTAACGATGCGCGTGGACTACGGCATCTACCGCCGGCTGGCCTATCCGCTGCTGGGGCTGGCGACGCTGCTTTTAGGCGCGGTGCTGGTCATCGGGACGCGGGTAAACGGCGCCAAGCGCTGGTTCCATCTGCTCGGCCTGTCGTTCCAGCCCGCCGAGCTGGCCAAGGTGGTGCTGATCATTTACCTGGCCCACTCGCTGGCCAAAAAGGCCGACAAAGTTAAGCTTTTCGCCGTCGGGTTTCTGCCGCACCTTTTTGTCTGCGGCGTTTTCATGGTGCTGCTCCTCAAGCAGCCCGACCTCGGGACGGCGGTCATCATGGGCGGGGTGACGATGGTGCTGCTGTTCATCGCCGGCACCAACCTGAGCTACCTCCTGCTGGCGCTGCTCGCGGCGCTGCCGATCCTGTATAACGCCGTGGTGGGTACGCCGTGGCGGCTGCGGCGCATCCTGGCGTTTCTGGATCCGTGGCAGTTCCGCGACAACTACGGCTATCAGATGACGGCGTCGCTCATCGCGGTCGGCTCCGGCGGCACCACCGGGCAAGGACTGGGCGACGGACGCCAGAAGCTGCTATTTCTCCCGGAGGCGCACACCGACTACATCCTGGCGATCATCGGCGAAGAGCTGGGGCTCGTCGGGGTGGTGGCGGTCCTTGTGCTGTTCGCCATGCTGGTCATCGCCGGCTGCCGGGCGGCGGCGCGAGCGCGCGATGCGTTCGGCTGCTATCTGGCGAGCGGGCTGTCGCTGATGTTCGGGCTGCAGGCGATCATCAACATCGGCGTGGTGCTGGGGGCGCTGCCCACCAAGGGGCTGACGCTGCCGCTCGTGTCGTTTGGCGGCTCGACGCTGGTCATCGATCTCATGGCGGTCGGGATCCTGCTTAACATCTCACGCGGGGAGCCGGCGCCGAGCCCGCTCCAGCTGCGGCTTGGCCGCATGCCGCGGGTTCTGCGCATGCTGTGGCCGATGCGGCGCAACCGCCGTCGCCCGCTCAGCCGGCGGCGCGTCCATATCGCCGGACCGCGGCCGCCGCGGCCGGTGCGTGAAGCAGCGGTGGTGCAAACATGAGCGAAGCGCCGCGAATCCTTATCGCCGGCGGAGGAACCGGCGGCCATCTGTTCCCCGGGCTCGCGCTGGCAGAGCGGCTGCGCGCCCGCGGCGCGGAAGTGACGTTCGTCGGCACCGCCCGCGGCATCGAAGCGCGCGTGGTGCCCCAGGCGGGCTATCCGCTGGAGCTCATCGATGTCGCGGGGCTCAAGGGGCAAGGGCTCTTGCAGACGGTTCGTGCGCTGGGGCGGCTGCCGCCGGCGGCGCTGCAGGCGGTGCGGCTCTTAAAGCGGCTGCGGCCGGCGGCGGTGGTCGGGGTCGGCGGGTATGCCTCCGGGCCGGTGGTGTTGCTGGCGGCGATGCTGGGGAAGCCGACGGTGGTGCTGGAGCAGAACTCGATTCCGGGGGTGACCAACCGTCTGCTGGCGCGGTTCGTGCGCGCGGTGTTTACGGCGTTTCCGCAGGCCGGGTCCTTTTTTCCGGCGAAAAAAGTCGAGCTCTTGGGGAATCCGATCCGGATGGCGGTGCTCGGCAGCGCCGCGACGGAGCCGGCGGCTACGGGTCCGCTGCCGGTGCTGGTCCTGGGCGGCTCGCAGGGGGCGCGCGCCGTCAACCAGCTGGTCAGCGCGGCGGTGGCCCACTGGATCGGCTCACCGCCGCCGGATCTGCCGTTTGCCGCCGCGGTAGCGCTGCGCCACCAGACCGGCACCGCCGAGCACGAGGCCATCGCCGCCCGCTATCGCGAGCTTGGCCTGCAAGCCGACCAAGCGCGCGCCGAGCCGTTCATCACCGACATGGGCTCCGCCTACCGCTCCTGCGCCCTCATGGTCGGCCGCGCCGGTGCGACGACCATCGCGGAGCTCACCGCGGTCGGTCGCCCTGCCCTGCTCATCCCGTTCCCGCAAGCCGCCGACGATCACCAGACCTACAACGCGCAGTACATGGTCGAGCAAGGCGCGGCGCAGCTGTTCCGCCAGCACGACACCACGCCGCAGCAGCTGGCCGCAGCGATGCAGTCGCTGTGCCGGGATCGCGCGGCGCTCATGCGGATGGCCCAGGCCAGCCGGCGCCTCGGACGTCCGGACGCCGCCGACGCGATTGCCGATCGAGTCCTCCGTCTGGCCGCTCCATAGCGCGTCTCCCCACCAATTCGTGAGCACCGCTGCGCCGGTCGGCCCGGCCAGGCCTCGATCCGCCGCGCCGCAGACGCTTGCAAAAACCACCGCGCGCGGCGCAGCCGATGCTGGGCGGACGGCGGCTTTTCGGTTAGGTTCTGCCTGATGGTGATGTTCAGTCGGCCAAAGCCCGACACCCGTATTCACTTCGTCGGCATCGGCGGTATCGGCATGTCCGGCATCGCCGAGGTCCTACTAAACCTGGGCTACCGCGTCTCGGGCAGCGATCTCAAAGAGTCCGATTCGACGCGACGGCTGCAGGCCCTGGGCGGCGTCATCCGCTGCGGCCACCGCGCCGAGCACCTAGAGCTCACCGGCGATCAGGCCGATGTGGTCGTCATCTCCAGCGCGGTGCGCCCCGACAACCCAGAAGTTGCCGCCGCCCGCCGCCACGGCATCCCGGTCATCCCGCGCGCCGAGATGCTGGCGGAGCTGATGCGCCTCAAGTACGGCATCGCCATCGCCGGCTCGCACGGCAAGACGACGACGACCTCCCTTATCGCCACCGTGCTGCGCCACGCGGGGCTCGATCCGACGGCGGTGATCGGCGGCAAGCTGCCGCAGCTTGGCAGCAACGCGCGGCTCGGACAGTCCGATTACCTGGTCGCCGAAGCCGACGAGTCGGACGGCTCGTTCCTGCATTTGAGTCCGGCGATTGCGGTGGTCACCAACATCGATCCCGAGCACCTGGATCACTACGGCGATTTCTCACGCCTGTGCGCGGCGTTTCTCGATTTCATCAACAAGGTGCCCTTCTACGGCCGGGCGGTGTTGTGCTTTGACCACCCGGAGGTGCGCGCCCTGCTGCCGCGCGTGACCAAGCGCTATGTCACCTACGGCCTGTCGCCCCAAGCCGACTATCGCGCCGAGGAGCTGTCGTTCTCCGGCACCAGCAGCCGCTTCGTGGCGGTGCGCCGCGGCGAGCACCTTGGCCCCATCGAGCTGCCGATTCCCGGCGTCCATAACGTGAGCAACGCCCTGGCGACGCTGGCGGTCGGCGATTTTCTCGGGATTCCGATCGCGACGCTGCAGGAAGCGCTGGTGGCGTTCGAAGGGGTCGGCCGGCGCTTCACCCGACGCGGCAGCGGCCGCCTGCCGAGCGCACCCGAGCGCGCCGAAATCACCGTCATCGACGACTACGGTCACCACCCGGCCGAGATCCGCGCCACGCTCGCCGGCGCGCGGGCAGGATTTCCCGAGCGGCGCCTGGTCGCCGTATTCCAGCCGCATCGCTACACCCGCACGCGCGATCTCCTGCCGGATTTCGCCCGCGCCTTCGACGATGCCGAGTGCGTGTTTCTCACCGATGTCTATGCCGCCGGCGAAGAGCTTATAGCCGGAGCGACCGCCGCGGCGCTGGCGGATCGCATGCGCGAGCACGGCCACCCCCGGGTCGGCTACATCGCCCGCCGCAGCGAAGTCGCGGTCGCCCTGCTGCCCGAGCTGCGTCCCGGCGATCTCGTGATCACGTTCGGCGCCGGCGATGTCTGGCAGTGCGGCGATGAGCTCCTGGCGCTCCTGCCCAAGGGCTGACTGCCGCGCCGCTCAGAGGTGCAGGCCGGCGAAAAACGGCGTCGCTTCGGCCAGCAGATCCAGGGTCGGATCGAGCTGCTTGCCGATACCTTCGGTGACGGCGATGGCGATGTTGACCATGGTGAAGGTGGCGTTTACCCGCACGCGGTAGCGGCGCAGGATCTGCAGCATCTCGTAGACCACGGAGGCGACTTCGACTTCGTTTAAGCGCTTGCCGTGCAAACGGTTGACGAACTCCTGAATCGCGGCGCGGAAGCCTTCGTAGTTGGCGACGGTGGACGTCGGGCTGTGGCTGACCATGATGTCGGCCATGGTCTGGCCGTCGCCATTGGCCCAGGCGGCGAAGTAGCGGGCGAAGATGCTGCGGTGCAGGTCATCAAGCTCTGCGACAAGACCCAGATCGAGCATCGCCACCTTGCCCGCCGGCGTCACCAGGATGTTGCCCGGATGCAGATCGGCGTGGACAAAGCCGTCGGCGAAGACCATCTGCAGCATCAGCCGGAAGCCGAGCTTGCCCAGGCGCCGCGGCTCGGTCCCGCCGAGGCGCTTGAAATCGAGGATCTTCACCCCTTCGATAAACTCCATCACCAGCACCCGCCGGCTGCACAGCGACTCGTACAGGCGCGGCACGATGACATCGGGGTCGGCGGCGAAGTTGCGGCGGAAGCGGTGGTTGTTGCGCGCCTCGATGGTGAAATCGAGCTGCATGTGGATGGCGCGCCCGAACTGGTTCACGCTGTCTACCGGGGCCAAAAGGCGCAGCGACGGAATCAGCTCCAAGATCGCGGCATAGATGCGCATGACGCCAAGGTCGAAGGCGCACAGATCTTCGATGTCCGGACGGCGCACCTTGACCGCCACCAGCTCGCCGCCCGGCAGCCGCGCCTTGTGCACTTGCGCCACCGATGCCGAGGCGATGGGCACCTCGGCAAACTCGCTGAACAGCGCGTCCAGCGGACGGCCGAAGTCTTGCTCCAGGGTCTTTTTGACCAGCTCCACCGAAAACGGCCCGACGTCATCCTGCAGCCGGCTCAGCGCCGTGATGATGTGCGGCGGCAGCAGATCCGGGCGCGTCGACATGATCTGCCCGACCTTGATGAATGTCGCCCCGAGCCGGCGGAACAGATCCAGCACGCAGGCGCCGAAGAACGCCTGCCGCTCGCCCAGGCTCCGCCCGGAGAGACGCATCAGCGTCCACCCGACGGCATAGTGGATCGCCGTCTGCACCAGCAGATAAAAAATCACCAGCGCGCGAGACAGCAAGCGCAGCTTCTGCACAAGCGGCTTCATACGCGCACATTATATCAAGCGCCGCCGAGTCTAAACCGTCACCGCGCAGATGCGGCGGCCTGGGCGCGGCTCACCGCACCGCCAGCGACACGGAAATCGCCGCCGGGATTAAGAAATCAAGCGGCAAGAGCAGCCGCGTCCGCGCCGGAAATAGGCGCACGAGCGGGTCCGCGAGCATCACAATCAAGCTCACCGGCACGGTCACCGCCTGATGCAGGTTGGCGCCGATCATCACCAAAAGGACCCGCAAGAGCGGCACCCACAGGAAAAAGCCCGTCGCGGCACCGAGCAAAAGGACGCAGAGCGCCTGCCAGGCGGCGCCGCGGCTGCTCGGCTCTTTGAGCTTTTCCTTGGGACCGGTGGGATCGGTGCGCAGGACCGCGAAGAGCAGGCCGGCGCTGCCGCAAAGCGCCGGCAGCGTGAACACATAGCTCGCCCCCGGAACGCGGAAGGAAAGCAGCAGCGATGGAATCGTCCATAGCGCCAGCCCGCCCGCGGCGGTGCCGTACACCGCCATCAGAAACCGCGGCGGCCGCAGGCGGTCGATGAGCGCCGATCCACCCATCGCGGCGCCGGCCGCCCCAAAGACCAGCGCCAGCCAGGTCGGCAGCGGCCGGCTGTGCCACGGACGCGGTTGACCGCTTAGAAGAACCACGAGCTTGCTGACGATAAATCCCATCGCCAAGGCCAGCGCCAGCATGACGATGCCGCGCGCCGCGCCTTGCAAAAGCACCCAGCCATAGGCCCGATCCCGCCGCAGAAAGACGATCATCACCGCGGCGAGAAGCAGCGCCTGCAGCACCGCCATCGCCTTGGCCCACACCGCCCGGTACAGCACGAGCTTCAGGGTGAACAGATCAAACCACACCGCGTCGTCGTCTACCGTCGGCAGCTCGGGCCGGGTGAGCAGCGCGCGGGCGGCAGAAAGACCCTGATCGCCCATGTGCTGGAGGCTGCCGCGATCGAGGTTGTCGGCGTTGTCGCTCGGGGTGTGATAGTTCCAGACGCGATCGGCGAAGGCGAAGTTGAGCCCGCGCAGCCCGGCCGCTTTGGTGATCGTCAGATCCGTGTCGTTGGGCAGCGCCCGATACAGCGAGTAGATGACCGAGCTGGCGACCGGACGGGCTACGGCGTTGCCGTATAGCTCGACGAGCCAGGCGCTCTTTTCGCTGGTCTCGAACATCGCGGTCTGGCCGCCGTTGCCGCGCGCCTCGAAGTTGAGCACGACCGCGACACGCTGCAGCCACGGGCTCTTGCTGAACACCCGCGCCCCGAACAGGCCGCGCTCTTCACCGTCATCGATCACCACGAGCAGCGGCCGCCGCAGCCCACCGCTTTGGCGCAGCGCGCGTACGATCTCAAAGACGCTGGCCACCCCGGAGGCGTCATCGCCCGCCCCCGGCCCCGCCGGCACCGAGTCATAGTGGGCCAGCAGCATCACCGCCGGCTCGGCTCCCGCGGCAGCAGCGGCGGCGGCGTCACTGTCTCCCGCACCGTCCGCAGCGGCAGCGACGCCGGAGATTGGAGCGTTACGCGCCTCAGGAGCGCGAGGATCAAAGAACGCCAGAACATTTCGCGCCTGACCGCAGCTGCCGCGCGGCGTGCAGGCCGATCCATCTTGCGCAAGCGGCGTAAGACCTAGTTCCTTGAGGCGACGGATGACGAAGTCGCGCCCCTGCTCATGCGCCGGAGCGGCTTGTTCACCGACTTTGGGCGACGGGCGCGGGCCCAGCGCGGTGAGCGCCACGACATCGCTGAAGGCGCGGGCGGCGGAGAACTCGGCGGGCGGGATCTCGGGTCCGCGCGGCTCGGGCGGCGGATGGCTGATGAGCACTCCGCCGACGATCGCCGCGGCAATGACAGCGACCAGCGCCCGCTGTTTCGCATCGAGATAGCCCTTGCTCATCGCCTCGCTCCGTCGCGCCGAGAGCGGCGCTGCCAATCACTCGCCAAAGGGGACGAGCCGTCCTTCGCGCAGCGACATCGGCCGCACCACGAATGAGGTCTCATCCAGCTCCACCATGCAGATGTTTACCTTGTCGGCCTGTTGGCGCGTGCCGGGAACGAGGGCGAAGCGGGTCTGGGTGAGCGGAATCGTCCCGTGGTCGCCGATGCACGTCGCGTCATAGGTGGCCTGGTTCAGCGGATAGTGGTAGGTCCCGCTGGCGGTGCCGACGTGGATCTGGCGCACCGTGCCGCTGTCGAAGGTGAGCACCTGATCCCAGACCAGATGCTCGTGGCCAGAGAAGTACGCGGCCACCTGCCGCTCCGCCAGCAGCGACCCGAGCTTTTCTTTGAACGACTCGCTGGTATGGCCCATCATCGACACGAGCGGCACGTGGCCGATGACCAGCCGCAGCGCCGCATCGGCGGCCGCCGCAAGATCGCGGCGCAGCCACGCCTCGACCGTCTCATCGATCTTCTGATCGACGACGTGGACGAAGCTCAGGTGCACATCGTCCACCCGCGCCGAGTAGTAAAGCGGCGGATCTCCGCCCTCGCTGAGCGCGGCCACGCGGGCGAAGTCGGCGGCGAGCTGCGGCCAGGCCAGGCGGTACTCCTGGCGATGCGCTGGCGTGTAGTAGTCGTGGTTGCCGGCGATCGGCAGGATCGGGATCCCGGCCTCGCGCAGCGGCCGCAGCGCATCGTGCATGGAGTGCCACCACAGGCGCACCCGCTCGGACGGCACGCCGTCTTCGGGATTGCCGACGGTGGCATCGCCGCCTAAAACGACAAAGCGCGGGGCCAGCTCCGCCAGCTGCGCCAAAACGGTGGTAAAGCTGCCCGGCACCTTGCCAGTGCTGTAGACGTGTACGTCGGAGATGATCGCAAAGCGCCACTGCGCCATCGGCACTCCTTGGGTTGGCTAGGATTGTTGCTAGCTGCTCGCTATGGTGACACAGCCAAGCGATGCCGCGGAGACTTGCCGCGGCCGCGGACACTTGCATTGTTTTCCGCGGCATGGCTATACCTGCCCCATTCGCGCCGCCTTTCGGTGCGCTTCATCCTGCCGAAGTCGCATCCCTGCGGACCCCTGCGGACCCTTAACGAGGACTCCTAAGACATGAACGACTCCAATACTCCCCGCGCCGCCGATCCTGCAGTTCGGGCCGATTTTGCATCCCGTGCCGATTCCTCCGCGCCGTCGTCGCGTCCGTCGCCGGGTGCGCGCTCCTTTGCCGATTCGCTCGAGCGGGCCCTGGCCAAGCTGCCGGCCGGCCAGACCTTGGCCGCGGGCGGCACGCTCGCCGGACTGCTCGGGCTCTTGCCGGGCTGCGATCCGGCGATCCCCGGCCCGGCCAACACCCCCGCCGAGCCCGCCGCCCTGCAGCAGGAGGTCATCGCCTACGGCCAGCACGACTGGGCGCAGAACCTCGGCACCCGCGACACCAGCAAAATCACCTACTACAACGAGTTCTGGCGCGACCTGAGCAACTGCAACACGCGCTTTGGCTGCCTCTCCATCACCGTCTTCGTCAAGGTCAAGGTCCGGCCGACCGCCGGCGCCGATATCGCGTACAAAAAAGTCGGCGCCGCCTACCGCGAGGTCGGCCAGGACAACCCGATCACCGTCAACGGCTTTTACTTCACCACCCTACCCGACGGTCTGGAGGAGTGGCACATCCCGATAAAGAGCAGCGCCCACTCCGGCACGTTCACCTTCAACGTCTGGTACGAAGACGGCAAGAGCGGCCGCTTCTACGACGACAACAACGGCGAGCTCTACGCCCTGCGCTGGCAGGACGACCCGAGCGACTACACCACGCTGAGCCAGGACTACGCCGGTTCGAGCGCCGTCTTCGATGCCACCGGCGTCAAGGGAGTGCTGAGCTTCACCGTCGAAGATCTCGACTACGACAAGGAGCTCAAGTTCCTTTACAGCACCGACAACTGGGTCACCACGCAGACCTTCGGAATCGGGGCTTCCGGCGACAAGAACTCGCTGCACTGGGTCACAAACCTCAGCCGCGATTTCGAGCGCTGGCAGATCGACCTGGATCTTCCGGGCTCGTTTACCACGTTCCGCTACAAGCTGGTCTACCGCCACGGCGTGACCGGCGGCGCCCGCCCGGTCGAGTTCACCCTGGGGACAAGCTCCGGACTCGTGCTGCCGCGGAGCTAGCATGTGCGTCGCCACCGACCTGCACGGTCACACGTATTATTCGGACGGAACCGAAAGTCCGGAGAGTTTCGTGACGACGCGGCTTGGCGCCGGGGTGCGGGTCGTGGCAGTCTCGGATCACGATCTGCTCGCCGCGGTGGCTCCGGCTGCCGCGGCGGCAGCGGCGCACGGAGCGATCCTGATTCCGGCGCTGGAGGCGACGGCGTTTGTCGGCCTCGGCACCCAAGCGGCAGAGCAGTTTCACGTCTTGGGCTACTACCCGCCGCGCCGGCTTGTGGATGGGAGTCTTGAGCGCTCGTTTTTTTATCAGCGCGGCCTCAAGGTGCAGGCGACGTGGCGCGACTTTGTCTTGGAGTGGCTGGCCGGGCTGCAGCCCGCCGATCGCCAAGCGCTGGATCCCGGCGACGAGCTGGCGCGTCTGCCGGCCGCCGAGTTTCCGGCGTTGCAGCGCGTGCTGACCCGCATCGTGACGCGCCTGGATGCGCAGCGGCCGCAGGTGTTTCGTCACTTCATCCGCAGCCACGTTCGTTTTTGGACCGGCAACCCGGAGCTGTTCGGCTGGAGCCCGGAGGAGCTGATCGACGCGCTGCGCTCCGACGGCGCGATCGATATCGTCGCCCATCCGGCTCGCTACCGCGATAAGGAGCGGCTGGCGCGCGTGCTGCTCGGCGCCTCCGGGGTTGAGGTCTACACCTCGCGCCACCGTCCCGACTGGGCGCTGCGCTTCCGAAAGTTCGCGGAGCAGCACGGCAAGCTGTGGACGGCCTCCACCGATGATCACGGCAAGGCCGCCTATGCGCCGCCGCCGTGCGGCACCCCGCGCTGGGTGGTCGAGCGGCTGCTCGATGCGCCGCTTCCGCAATGACCAAGCTCGATGTGCGCGCCTATCTCCGGCCGGGCAGCGGACCGGGGGAGCGCAAGGTGGTGCTGCGGCTGCCGGCGATGGCGGAGCGGGCCGGGCTCGGGGCCGAGGTTCGCGGCGAGTTCAGTCACTTTTTCGCTCCGCTGCCGCTTGAGAAAACCAGCGACGGCCAGCGCGAAGCGACGGTCTATGTCGGACCCGGCGCCTACGCCTATAAGTTCCGCACCGATGATGGCCGCTGGCACCTGGACGCGGACAACCCGCGCACCCGCGCCTGCGATGGGACGCAGAACAGCCTGCTCGTCGTGGACGGCGCCGCCGAACCGGTGCTGCACGCCCCGGCGCACCCGTTCGTGCACCTGCGGCGCGACGGCCGTCTGTGCTTGCGCGCCGGCTTGCGCAAGGGCGCCGGCGACCGCTTGACCGTCCGCTGGCACGAAGACGACACCGAGCGCAGCGCCCCCATGCAGCTCGTCGCCGAAGAGGACGAGCACTTGCTGTTCGAAGTCGATCTCCCCGCGGCCCAGCGCGAGCTCACCTACCTGTTCGTCCTTTCTTCAGGCCAGCGAGTGGGCCATAGCGGCGGCGGCGGCCAGGCGCTGCAGGTCCGGATGCGTGAGCTGAAGCCGCGCGAGCCCGCCTGGTGGTCTGATGCCGTCGTCTACACCATCTTGCTCGACCGCTTCCGCATCGGCGGCGGTGCGGCCTGGCCGCATCCGGTGGACGAGCAGACACGGCTTTGCGGGGACTTATGGGGCGTAATCGAGGCGCTGCCCTACCTCGCCGAGCTGGGGGTAAATACGCTCCACTTGACGCCGGTGGGCAGCTCCCCTTCGGCGCATCGCTACGACGCCGTGAGCCCGCTGCAGGTCGATCACGCGCTGGGTGGAGAAGCCGCGCTGCAGGCGCTTTTGGCGGCAGCCCATAAACGCGGCATGCGCATTCTTTTGGATGTCGTACTCACCCACGTCCATCGCGATTTCCTGCCGTTCTGTGACGTTCGCCAACAGGGCTGGCGGTCGCCGTACGCATCGTGGTTCCAGCTGTACCGCCATCCGTTTTCGGAAGGCCCCTATCCGGGCTACCACCACTACCAAAAAGGCAAGTGGCAGGAGCCGCTGTATAACCTCGCCAGCGAAGAAGTCGCCGCGTACCTGGTCGAGCAGTGCGTGCACTGGGTGAACCTGGGAGCGGACGGGCTGCGGCTGGATGCGGCGGCCGATGTGCCGCTCGGGCTCTTGCGCCTGTTGCGGGCGGCGGTGCGCGCGGTGCGGCCCGATGCCGTGCTGCTCGGCGAGGTCACGCCCGCCAACCTGTACCGCTACACCGAAAACGCGCTCGACTGCGCGACCGACTTTCCGCTGCAGGAGGCGCTTTACGACTGGCTGTGGCGGCGGAAAAAAGATGCGCGCGGGTTTGCCGCGGCGGCGGCGCAGCGGATGTTCTGGCGCGGCACCGCGAGCTCGGCGCTCGGGTTTACGGCGACGCATGATCAGCCGCGGCTGCGCAGCCTGGTGGGGGATGCGCGGGTGGCGCGGCTGGCGCATCTTGTGCTGCTCATGCGGCCGGAGGTGCCGGCGATTTACTATGGCGATGAGCTCGGCCTGCATAGCGACGCTCCCAGTCGCAGCTTCGAGGACGCCTGGCCGGATCGCATGCCGATGCCGTGGGCGGATTTGGCCGCGGACGCCGCGACGCGGCAGCTGTTCCACGACGCGCTGCGCCTGCGAGCGGCGCAGGCGAGCGTGCGCCACGGCGACCTGCAGCCGATTCCGGTCGCGGAGTCGCACCAGGTGTTGGCGTTCCGCCGCCAGCTCGGGGCAGAGGCGGTTGAGATCTACGCGCACGGCGATCCTGAGTGGGTGGAGCTGGAGCTCGACAGCGCGGCACCCGCCGGCGCGACCGTTCTTTTGACGCTGGGGGAAGCAGCGGTTGCCGCGGGCCGGGTGCGCCTTGGTCCTTATGCCGCCGTGGTCGTCGCCCGGCATCCCGAGCCGGAGGTCGCGGCGCTCACCCTGGAGCTCCTGGCCGACAACCGCGAGGGCTGCGCCCGCGCCTTCCGCAGCGGCCAGCTGGCACCGCTCGCGTTACCGAGCAGTCTCTATCTGACCGTGACCGAGCGCTGCAACCTCCGCTGCCAGCACTGCATCACCCTGGCCCCAGAGCGCACCGCGTCCGGACGGGCGCGCACGATGCAGCCGTGGCTTCTGGACGCCCTCGCGGACGGTTTTGCCGCCGCCGACTACTTCGGCTTCGCGCACGGCGGCGAGAGCCTGGTGGCGCCGATCTTCAAGCCGCTTTTGCGCCGCATCCAAAAGGCGCGCCGCGGTCAGCCCTATACCGTCCATCTGTTATCAAATGGCATGCTGCTCACTCCGCAGACGCTCGAGGAGCTTTTGGCTCTGGGGGTGAACAGCCTCGCCGTGTCGCTGGATGGGGTCACGGCCCAGACCAATGACTTCATCCGGCTCGGCGCGGATCTGCGGGTCATCACCCATAACCTCCGCCACGCGCTGGCGCTGCGCCGGCACACCGGTGCCGACCTGCGCATCGGCATCTCCACCGTGGTCATGACCGGCAATGTCGAAGAGCTCACGGCGCTGGGCCGGCTCGCGGTGGAGCTCGGGGTGGATTGGCTCAAGGTGGAAGAGACCTACCCGATGAACACCTTCACCCGCCATCATCTGCTAAACCCGCGCGGCCGGCGGGCGCAAGAGGCGATGCGGGCGCTGCGCCAGGCGGTCGAGCCGGCGGGCATCGTGGTGATAGATCACCTGGCGCCGCCGCCCGGCTGCCCGTGCTCGGCGGCGGATCCGGCGTACGCGGAGTTTCGCGGCAGCGACGACTTCGCCAACCGCGCGCGCTTCCTGCCGTGCCGCGCCGCGTGGGAAGTTCTGTGCGTCGATCCCGATGGCACGGTGCATCCGGTGGACTATGCGCATCCGCCGCTTGGCAACTTGCTACAAACCCCGCTTGTAGAACTTTGGCACGGCGCACCGGCGCAAAGCTTACGCCGCGCGGCGCTGGAAAAGATTCCCGCCCTTCGCCGCGAGCGCTGTCCGCACTAGCCGGCCCGCTTCCGGGCGGGCGCCGTCCGCCCGAACCGGACCGCTGCCGCTACAGATAACTCAGCCACCGCTTGTCCGGATGGCGCGCCCGCACGCCGACGAACCAGCGGCACAGCGGGTAGAGCAGCAGCACCGCGGCGAGCCACGCTACATACACCGTCCACAGCGGAAAGTTCGCGCTCAGAAAGAAGTTGCCGCCGCTAAAATCCAGCGCCGACTTGCCGCGCAGCGCCCAAAGGAGCGCCAGCTCCGCGTAGCGGAGTAGAAACAAATGGGCGACGTAGAAAAGCAGCGGCGCTCTTCCCAGCGTGACCAGCGGCTGCAAAAACGCGCTCTCCGCCGCGCGGTGCAGCCCGCCCAAAAACACGAGCGCCGGTCCCAGCGTCATCAGCAAGTAGATGAGCGAAGGCGGATATTTCTGACAGTTGAGAAACGAGAGCAGCGTGAATACGCCATCGCGCTGCTGGCTGAACGGATGCGGATCGCCATATCGATTTACGAGCCGCAGGACGACGAACAACAAAACAGCGCCCAGACCGAGCCGCAGCGCCTGCCGCGGCCACGCCTGCGGCGCCCGCTTGATCAGCGCCCCAAACGCAAACCCGACGGCCATGACACCGCACCAGGGGACAAGCGCGTAGCCGACGATCACAAGATGGCTCGGGGTGATGCGGTAGGCGCTGGTCCCATGGAGCAGCACCCATAGCGGCGCAAAGCGGCCAAACTGCGCTGCGCTTACCGAGTCGAACAAGTTATGTCCGGCAATCATCGCCGCGCCGATTCCCAGGCAGCCGAGCAGCGGCAGCCGCGACAGCCCCGCCAGCACGATCATCGACCAGCCGAGCGCCCACATGACCTGCAGCAACGTCACGCGAAATGCCGGATCGGGAAACCAGCCGAAGTGGACGACGAACAGCTCCAAGAAGATGAGCCACACGCCGCGGGTCAGGAGAAACCGCGTAAGCTCGCCCGGAGTGCGCCGCGACCCATACAAATAGGCCGCGGTCCCGGCGAGCAGCACGAACACCGGGGCGCAGTAGTGCGTGACCCAGCGGGTGAAAAATAAAAGCGGTGTCGTCACTCGCAGGTCGGCTGGGTCCAGGCGCGAGGTGAAGAAAAAATCGCGCGCGTGATCAAGGACCATAAGGACCATGACCACGCCGCGCAGGAGATCGATGACGGCGGTGCGGGGACTCGCGGCGGCGGGCGGGGAGCTCATGACAGGTGCCAAAGCATACCACCGCAGAGCCGCGGCGCTGTCGATTGACCGGCGCGGGGCGGGAGTCTGGCCGAGCTAGCGCCGGACGCGCTCAGTTCTGGTTGTATAGGATGCTGACATCGTTGCCGTTGAAGTTGGCGGTGGCGATGTCCGGCTTGCCGTCCTTGTTCAGGTCGGTGACGATCACCGCCGCCGGCTGCGAGCCGACGGTGAACGCCTGAAGCGGCTCGAAGCTGCCGTCGCCCTTGCCGAGGTAGATGATGACGTTGTCATCCCCCGAGTTGGCGGTGATCACATCGAGCTTGCCGTCGCTATCGACATCGGCGATGGCGACCCCCATGGGCCTTATGCCGACCGGCATGTTCTTGATGCTGGTAAACGTTCCGTCGCCCTTGCCCAAAAGCACGCTGATCTGCTTGCTGTCGTAGCTGGCGGTCACCGCATCCAGCTTGCCGTCCTTGTTCAAGTCGGCAAGGCTCAGCGCAATCGGCTGGGTCGTGATCGGGATGGTCTTGGACCCGCTGAAAACCCCTCCGCCAACACCCGGCAGCACGATCACCGATCCGGCGCCGAAGTTGGTCGCCACGACGTCGGCCTTGCCGTCTCCGTCCAGATCATTGAGCAGCAGCGCTGAAGGCTGCGTGCCTAGCGCATAGCTCATGCCGGCCGTGAACATCGGCGCCATCGCCACGGTGGTGTTCAAAAGCACGTAGGCTTGGCTGGTGCTGCGCGCCGCGGCGACCAGATCGATCTTGCTGTCGCCGTTCAGATCGCGGGCGTCCAGCCCCACCACGTTCATCGCCACCTTGACCGTCACCGGTGCCATGAAGCCAACGCCGCCGTTGTCGGCGAGCACGGCGATGTCGCTATCGGTGGCGTTGCTACACGCCACCGCCACATCCGGCCGGCCGTTGCCGTTAAAGTCCGCCACGACCAGCGAGGTCGGCGTAGTCGCCGCCGGATAGGCGACGCCGTTTTTCCACGCCTGGTTGTAGGCGATGACGCTGACGTTGTTGCTCGCCTGGTTGGCGGTGACGATCTCGGCGAAGCCGTCGCCGTTGAGATCGGTCGCGGCCAGGACCACGGGCTTTGTGCCGACCGGGGCGCTGAGGAACGGCATGAAGGAGAGCTGAATGCGGTTGTAGCTATACAGGTCGCCGCGCGAGGCGCTCGTGCCGTCGAGGTTTTTCACCGTCACGGCCACCGGGCCGAGCACGCCGCCGCTTGTGGGAACGACCGCGGTGAGCTGGTTGGCGGACAGGATCTGCACATTGGTCGCCGGAGTCGCGCCGAACGTCACGGTCACCCCGGACGTGAATCCGGTCCCGTTTATCGTCACCGTGTTGCCCCCGACCGCCGGCCCCGAGGATGGCAGGATCCCGGTCAGCGCCACCGCGCCGCTGCTCGCCAGATCACTACCGGGAGGGACCGCCATGTCGCGTGCGCCGCCGTCGGTCTGTCCCTGGCTCGTGCCGTCTTGGCAGCTCGGCGCGGCCACGAGCAAGGCCAACGCCAGCGTGCTCCCCGCTCCGGCTCTGAAGCCCTTTGTCCAGATCGACGAACCCACAAGCCCGCGCTGAGCCGCACACTTCATGACGTCCTCCTTCTTAAGGACCCGGCTTGATGCCAGGCGTATAGAACAAGTGTCAAGAAGTATGGAGAGTCCACCGAGCTCTCGCCACCGCATTGTGACGCACGCCACACGCGAAGACCTCCGTCAGGCCGCTCGGCCGCCACGCCCGGCCCGAGGAGCGCAACTTGCCCCGCGGCCGGCCGAAAATCTTCCGGGAGCCTGTGAGCATGGACCACGAAACCAATCGCGCAGCCGGCCCGGATGTTTCTGCAGCGGAAGCCGGCGCAGACAGTGGAGCGGGCTGCGGCCACGCGGAGACGCCGGCCCAGACCGGTCTCATCTCCACGGTCCGGCTGCGTCGCAAAGTCGAGGTCGCGAAGAAGCGCACCCTGCTCATCGTCCCGCCGTTCTGCTCCCCGAACTACACCTATCCGGCCCCCGCCTACCTCGCGCGGCTGCTCAAGCGGCGCGAGCAGCCCGTCGCCCAGGCCGATCTGAACCTGGAGCTTTTGCTGCGGGTGTTCAGCCGCAAGGGCCTGCTGCGCGTGTTCGCCGCCGCCCAAGACCACGCCGCCACCCTGAGCCCGGAGAGCCGCCGCGTAATCGCCCTGCGCGACCGCTACGTCTCGACGATCGAGCCGGTCATCCGCTTCCTCCAGGGCCGCGACGCCAGCATCGCCTACCGGATGTGCCAGCCGGACTTTCTGCCGCGCGGCAAGAACTTCGAGCTCAACAAGGGATTTGATTTCTACGACGGCAACGGCAACACCTTGGCCGTGCACGACCGCGCCAAGTTCGTCGGCACGCAGTACCTGTACGACATCGGCGAGATGATTCGGGAAGCCATCTTTCCCTTCTTCCAGATCACGCTCGTGGACCGCTACTACGACTCGTTTGTCCACCGCTGTACGACGTTCGACTTGATGCAGGCGGAGCTGGAGCGCGAGCCCAACGTCATCGACCAGATGCTGCATGAGGTCCTCGATCCGCATCTGGAAAACGGCAGCCCGGACCTTGTCGGCATCACCGTGCCGTTTGCCCGCAACCTATACTGGGCGTTCCGCATCGGTCGCCGGGTCCGCCGCTGGAACGAGCAGGCCAAGGTGGTCATGGGCGGAGGCTTCTTCAACACCAGCATGCGCGACCAGAAGGAGCCGCGCGTGTTCGACTACGTCGACTACATCACGCTGGACGACGGCGAAAAGCCCCTGCTCGACATCTTGGACCACCTGCAGGAGCGCCGCGACCTGCACGACCTCAAGCGCACCTTCTACCGCGCCGCCGCCGACGGCATGATCCGCTACGCCAACGGCGACCCCGAGCCCGACATCCGCCACGCCGAGACCGGCGCCCCCGACTACACCGGCTACCGGATCGGCGACTACTTCTCCTCGCTTGAGACCATCAACGTCAACCAGCGCGTGCGCTGCGACGGCTGGTGGAACAAGCTGACCATGACCCACGGCTGTTACTGGAAGAAGTGCAGCTTCTCTGGGCGTGGCTCATGGGTCGACGATATAGCATAGGGGGCTGGGGGTTGGTGATCCCACTGTGATCCCATCAGCGTGGTCAGCGACGAGCGCCGCTACCGCGGAACCAAGCGTCCCTACGAAGACGGTTCCACCAGCTCAACGCGGATTTCCAAGGCAACCACCTGTGCACCTAGGCCAGGAAGCGCTGCGAGCAGGCGCTCCCACTGCCTCCGCGTCATGATGAAGCGTCCTGCCTCTAACCGCCGGATCTCGGAATCGGCCAGCCCGAAGGCCTGGTGAGTCCCCGTCAGCACCCCAACGATCCAGCCCTCGGTGGAATGGCGCGGCGATTCAATCAGGCTCGACTGCACGCGAATCTGACGCTGGCAGAGCTAGAGAAGAAGTCTGGATGCGCGATGTCGATGCTCAGCGGCATCGCTACCGGGGACCGGATGCCGCGGATCGACTCGGTCGCGAAGATCGCAAAGGCGCTCGGCGTACCGGCGGGATGGCTCGCCTACGGCGACGGTCCGGCGCCTGATTGGTGGGAAACGGACAGTCTATAACTAGGCGGCAGCGGCGATGACCTCGTCTGCCGAGGCGGCGGTCAACGCTTGGAGCACCCAGCGGTCCAGTAGCGCCGGATCCTGGCAGGCAAGCACCTTCGCACGCACGGCATCGTTCACGACGACCCCTCGCGCCGCAAAGATCGCTAATAGAGTCTCGGCCTTACCCTCGGCCTTGCCCTCGGCCTTCCCCTGCTTCAGTCCCACCTGCGTCGCCTCTCGACGCAGCTCGGCCTTGAACTGCTCAAACTGCTGACGTAGTTGAGTCATAAATTCTTGCTCCTCGGCGTCCTGCTCTTGATCGTGGCTCAACAGATAGCGCAGCTCCACGAGGATCTCAAGCAGCGGCTGGCGCTGTGGATCGTCGGTCGATAGATCCTTGATCTCTTGCAGCACCTTTCGGCGAGCCTTTGCAGCGCCGAGCAGCCGTAGCAGCCGCGTCTCGGGCGTCTCAGGCAGTTCCGCGATGACGACGAGCCAGCAGTGCAGCGCGCGTGCGCCGCAGTAAAATCCCGCCGGCCAGCCCGGCGCCGGGCGCAACTCGAAGTCGGCCATCGCTTCTTCTGGCCGTCCAGGAGACAACACCCACAACAGCGGCTTGGGCAGCTTCTCATCTTTGAGGTCCTTGCGCAGACGGTGATGCAGGTTGAACTGCTTGCGCAGATCGCCGTCGATGGCATCAAGCCCTGGCGAAGACGAAAAGGGCTCCAGCATGCAGCGCCGCTCGGTCATCCGACGCAGCAGCCCAAGGTGGGGCACCTGCTCAGGCGGCGGCGCGTTGGGAAGCGGCTCGCAGTACACATCGATGAACTGCTCGTCGAGCGGCGCGATCGGCTTCTCCATCTCCGACTTGCGAACGACGTCGAGAGCTTCGTAGAGCAGATTCTTGGCAAAGAGGTCGTGGAGCGCGGCCATGGTCGCAGAGCGTTAGATGGCACTGCGTCTGCGTCAAGCGCCTATGCGCCCGGTGCCGTCGACGATCGCAATTTGGAATGGGCCCGCTGCGATTTGACCGTCCAGCTGAGAAGCCGTCACAAGCGCATGAACCGCAGCCGCCGGGCCGGCAGACAGACGCCAGAGGCTCTCGGTTGATACGGCACCGCGCACGACCCTGTCTGCTAACTTTGGTCGGCGCTATGCCGTCGGAGATAAGCCGCGATATCAGCGTAGTATCGGCGGTGACGGCGTGATATCTCGGTGATATCGTCGGGAGCGACGGCGTAATATCACTGCGATATCGCATCGGCGACCGCGTAATATTATCGGGCGCCAGCGCAATATCACCACGTGCACCGCCTCACATGGGAGCGTTGGACAGCGAGTGGACAGCCAGCGGCCTAGAACTTGATTTTTTCAAGTTCGCTCTCGAGGAAGTCCGGCGCCAGATGGGCATACACGAGGGTCATCTTCAGGTCCGAGTGACCCAGGATGCGCTGCAAGGCTAGGATGTTGCCGCCAGCCATGACGTAGTGACTGGCCATCGAGTGGCGAAGCAGATGCCACGGGTGGACGAACTTGCGCAGCCCTACGCTCGCCATAAGCCGCGGCAGGCCAAGCATTGCCGCGGTCCCTGCGGATGTGCCGCGCGTCCGTCCGACCGGGAAGACGCAGCCTTGCGCGGACCGCGGGCACTCGCGCTGCCACTGCGCGAGCAGCGGCACGATCGCGGCTGGCAGCCGCAAGTGACGCGCCTTCCCGCTCTTTGGGGTGCTCTCATAGCTACGAGCGACAGTGAGCCTGCGGCTCTCGAAGTCTAGATCCTGCCAGCGCAAGCCAAGTAGTTCCCCCTTTCGCAAGCCGGTGTGGAGGGCAAGCACGATGCACAGGTGAAGCATGCGCTTCGTCGGGCTTGTCGCTCCTGCCTCGGCAGCGTCGATGAGCCGGCGCACTTCCTCGCGCGACAGGAAGTCGATGGAACTCTCGGTAAGGGGGCGCTCGACGCCGCGGCAAGGGTTTACAGGTGCAAGGTCCTCGCGTACCGCCCACGTATAGAGGGTGCTCAAGAAGTTGAGGCTCAGCTTGACGCTTGCTGGCGCATACCGTCGTCGCAGCGTTTCCCGTGCCTTTGCTACGTCCGAGGCTGTCACCTGATCGGTACGCTTCCCGAGGAGAGGCACGACGCGCTGAAGCGCGATCCGGGCATTTTGACGGTAGCGATCCTGGTCTTTGATACGCGGCCGACTGTACTCGGCGAGAAAGCGCTCTTGTAGGTCAGCAAGTGGCGGTGAAGGTGGCCGCCGAGCGATGCCCACCTCACCGCGCGCCGCCCGTGACTCAATCTCAAGGAGCATGCGGCGGGCTTCGGCGTGCGTCGCCTGCTTACTGGCGAGTATCCGGCGCTTTCCGCCCTCATACCAGCGCAGGTAGAAGCCGAGAAACTTCCCCTCCTTATAGCGCTTGATGACCTCGCCCATTAGAGCACCGCTCCGCGATCGTACCACGGCGCCGTGATCCCACGGTGATCCCATCCCTCGGAAAAAATGCCCGTCTGCGCGCTATTGCGATCGCTAACTTGTTTTTGGCCCTCCGTCGGAAACGCTTGAAATGATTGAGGTCTTGAGGTTGGTGTCCAAAAAGTGCAGCTTCTGCGACATTCACCTCTCCTACGTTGGCGACTACGACACCGCGACGGCGCAGAACTTGTGCGACAAGGTTGAGGAGATCATCGCCCAGACCGGCCACACCGGCTTCCACTTCGTCGATGAGGCGATGCCGCCCAAGGTCATGCGCGACTTTGCCATCGAGATCTTGCGCCGCGATCTGCATATCTCGTGGCATGGCATGCTGCGCTTTGATAAGGCGTATACGCCGCAGCTGTGCAAGCTGCTGGCGGCGTCGGGGCTCATTGCGGTGTTCGGCGGGCTGGAGGTGGCATCCGACCGGCTGCTGACGCTGATGAAAAAAGGCACCACGGTGCTGCAGGTCGCGCAGGTGGCGAAAAACTTCCGCGACGCCGGCATCAAGGTCCACGGCTACATCATGTACGGGTTCCCGACGCAGACGGCGCAGGAGACGATCGACGCGCTCGATGTCGTGCGGCAGCTGTTCAAATACGGGCTTTTAAACTCCGCCAGCTGGGCCAAGTTCGGCGTCACGCCGCACAGCCCGATCGGCCGCAACCCGGACGAGTACAAGATCACCCTGCTGCCCATCGAAGAGGGAGCGTTCGTCGAGCAGATCTTCCCGCACCTGGATCCGACCGGCTGCGAGCACGACAAGTACACAAACGGGCTGCAGGAGGCGCTGCGCTATTACGGCCTCGGCTTCCACTACGATGCGCCGTCGGAGAGCTGGTTCAATTTTCCCGTCCCGGTGGTGAGCATCGATCGCGATCTCATCGGCCAGGTCATGCGGCCGGCGGAAGCGCCGCCCGTGCCCAAGCCGGAGACGCCGCAGCGCGACCGGCGGGTGCTGTGGCTTGGTCCCCTGCCCTCGCTGCGAATGCTGCCGGGAACCGCCGGTGAACTGCCGCAGGCGGAGCTCACCCTGCATGAGGCGCGCGGCGACCATAAGCTCACCATGCCGGCGGCGTGGGCGCAGTGGCTGCTAAGTATTTTGAATCAGGCGCGTATTCAGCCGGCCGACCGCGCCGGGACGGAGACCGCGGCCTCGCTCAAAGAGCTCGAAGAGTCGTGGAACGTCTGCATCCGGCCGCATCAAGAAAACAGCGTCCAACCGAGCAGCGCCGCCCCGACCACGTCGTTCGATGAGTTCCTGCAGTCCGAGGTCTGGCTCGCCCTGCAAGACCGCGGCCTCATCCTCACCCAGCAGCGTCAGCGCGTCATCTGGACCGGCGCCACGCCGACCATCAAGCCGCTCGCCGCCCGGCCCGCGGCCCAGCCGGATGAACCGCACGCGGAGCTCGTCTTTGCTCCAGAAGGAGCGGAAGGAGCCGGCGCGACCGCCGCCGTGCTCGACGCGGCCGGCAGCGATCAGCCGGCGCTGAGCATGCCGGCCTCGTGGGCGACCTGGCTGGCCGATGTGCTGAGACGCAGCCAGCCCGACTCCAGCCAAATGGTGGACCTGACCGAGCTGCGCCGCTCGTTCGCAAGCCAAGTCGCGCCGCCGAAAAAGCCCGCGCCGTTGGTCGCGCAGCTGCCGTTCAAGGACTTCCTGCATACGCCCGTCTGGAAGACGCTGCTCGAGCGCGGCCTCGCCCTCGTCTAAAAATTCTCATCCAATTTACCAATTTGCGGTGCGTACGGTCCGGTGCGCAGCGAGATTGACAGCTCGGCGAAAAACGCTGTACAAGTGGCCACCTAACTAACAGCGTCAGCGCCTCTGGGTGCTGCCGTTTCGCATTGACGTTTAGACCGAGGCAACCATGGCTGTTACGTATGACACTTCCGACCTGCGCAAAGGCATAAAGATCATGATCGACGGCGCCCCCTACGTCGTCGTCGAAGCGCAGTTCGTGAAGCCGGGCAAGGGCGCGGCGTTTACGCGCACCAAGATGAAGAACCTGCTCACCGGCGGGGTCATCGAGCGCAACATCCGCTCGGGCGAGAAGATGGACGGCGCCAACGTCGAGGATCGCGAGTTCACGTTCCTCTACAAAGAGGCCGACGGAACCTTCGTGTTCATGGACAAAAAGTCCTACGAGCAGACCAGCGTTCCCTCCGATATCGTCGACGATGCGTGGAAGTTCCTCAAAGAGAACCTCGACTGCACGCTGACCTTTTACAACGAGCGCGTCATCTCCGTCACCCTGCCGAACTTCGTCGAGCTCAAGATCACCGCCACCGAGCCCGGCGTACGCGGCGACACCGCCAATAACGTCAACAAGCCGGCGACTCTGGAGACCGGCGCGGTCATCGGCGTGCCGCTGTTCATCGGCGAAAACGAGTTCATCCGCATCGACACGCGCAGCGGCGAGTACATGGAGCGCGTCCGCGGCTGATGCCGCCGCGGGTCGCTGGCGAGCTCGCAGACTGCTCGATCAAGGAGTGGCGGGCGGCGGAACCTGGAGCTGCCGCCTCCTCCTTTACGGTTCTCTGCGGGCGTGTCGTGCTGGTGGAAAGCGACGGGCGCTTCCTGCTGGATGACGGCAGCGCCGCGCTGTGGTGCCGGACGGAGGGCCGGGCGGATGATGGTTCGCCGGAGCTCCGTGCGGGCGATTTCGTGTCCGTTCCCGTAGGCCCGTTTGCGTCCGCGGACCCCGCCAAGGAACAAACGGTCGCGGTGCAGCTCCTCGCTCGTCCATCGAGCAAGGCATCGAGCTCCGCGGCTCCAAAAAGCGCGGAGTTCCCGGATCGCACCGGCGAGTGGTTCCGGCTGCAGCGGGATCAGCGGCGGCGGACGCACAACCTGGAGCGCCGCAGCCGGATCCTTGCGTGCATCCGCAGCTTCTTCGACCGGCGTGATTTTATCGAGATCGAAGCGCCGCTGGTCGTTCCCTCGCCCGGCTTGGAGCTGCACCTTGCGGCGATGTCGGTCGAGCCCGGCCAGCGCTACCTCATCACGTCGCCGGAATACCAGCTCAAGCGCCTGCTGGCGGGGGGAATGCGTCGGATCTACAGCCTGGGCAAGGTGTTCCGCCACGGCGAGCTCGGACCGCATCACAACCCGGAGTTCACCATGCTGGAGTGGTACCGCGCCTACGCCAGCTGGTCGTCCGTCGCCACCGATGTCGCCGAGCTGTGCGCCGAGCTGGCGGTCGCGGTCCACGGCTCGCCGCGGCTGCGCTACCGCGGGCAAAAGCTCGATCTGACGCCGCCCTGGCCGACCCTGACCGTCGCCGAAGCCGTGCACCGCCACACCGGCCTGCACATCCGCGGCGATGAGTCCGCGGAAGCGCTGCGCGAAAAAGTCCTCGCCGCCGGCTACCCCGACCCGCCGCGGCTGGCGGTCAGCGATGCAGCGGCCGGAGAGCCGGCGCGCTGGAGCTGGGATGACGTGTTCTTCAGCGTCTTTCTCGATCATGTGGAACCGGCGCTCGCCGCGGCGGCTCCGGGTCAGCCGGTGCGGCCGGTGGTGCTCATGGACTGGCCGGCGCCCCTGTGCGCGCTGGCGCGGCCCAAGCCCGGCGCCCCGGAAGTGGTGGAGCGCTTCGAGGCCTACATCGGCGGCCTCGAGCTGTGCAACGGCTTCGGCGAGCTGTGCGACGAAGCCGAGCAGCGGCGGCGCCTCCATCACGACATCGCCGAACGCACCCGCCGCGGCCTGCCGATCTATCCGCTGGACGAGCGCTTCCTGGCAGCGCTTGCGGAGGGCATGCCGCCTTCGGGCGGAGTGGCGCTCGGCGTCGATCGCTTGCTGATGCTCCTTCTGGACGCCGCCCATATTCGCGAGGTCCTGTCCTTCACCGCCGATGAACTCTGAGCCGCCGCGAAGCGCCCGCTGTGGTATGGTCCGCGCGTGTCAACCCAAACCCCTGCCGGCTCGGCAGCGTCTACGCCCACGGTAACTTCTACCGGGACCGCGGCCCTTTTGGCCCAGCTCCGCGCGCTGCTCGGCTCCGACCGCGTCTCTACGCGCGATGAGGATCGGGCGACGTACTCACGCGATATGTGGACGCGCGGACTGCTGGCGGTCGCGGCGCGGCAGCCGCCGGGTCCGAGCCCCTGCGCCGTCGTCTGGCCGCAGACCGCGGCCGAAGTCCAAGCCATCGTGCGTCTTTGCCGGCGCTACCGCGTCCCGCTTGTGCCCTTCGGCGCCGGCTCCGGCGTGACCGGAGCGGCACTGCCGGCGGCGGGCGGCTTGGTCGTCGATATGAAACGAATGCGCGCCCTGCAGGTAGACGCGGAGCAGCACCGCATCACCTGCGAGCCCGGACTTCTGGGCGCGCACCTGGAAGAGCAGCTCAACCGCCGCGGCCTGACCCTGGGGCACTTCCCCTCTTCGATCATGTGCTCGACGGTCGGCGGCTGGCTGGCGACCCGCGGCGCCGGTCAGATGTCAACCAAGTACGGCAAGATCGAGGATCTGGTCCAGAGCATCGAGTTTGTCACCGGCACCGGTGAAATCCTACGTCTGGACAACGGGGATGGCGGCGGTCCGGATCTGCTGCAGCTGTTCGTCGGCAGCGAAGGCGCCCTGGGGATCATCACCAGCGCGACCTTCGCGGTGCGCCCGCTGCCGGCCGCGCGGCGGCTGCGCGGCTACATTTTTCCCGACGTGGCCAGCGGCTGCGCGGCGATCCGGCAGCTGCTCCAGAGCGGCCTGCGCCCCGCCGTCGTCCGCCTCTACGATGAGCTTGATACCCTGATCTCCGGAGCCGGCCGGCACAGCACCGCCGTGAGCAAGCGGCCGCGCGAGCTCGCCGGTGAGCTGGAGGGCGCAGCGAGCTGGGTCCTCCAGCAGCTCGGCAGCCGGGTCGGAAAGCTGGAGCTCGGCAGCCCCGCCCATCCGCCGCTGGAGCTGGAAGATCTCTTCAAGCTTCTCAAGCCCGACGCGCTGCGCGCCAAGAGCCGCCTTGAGCGCTGGCTGATTCAGACGGTGCTGTCGCAAGCGCAGCCGGTCAACCGCCTGATCGAGGCGCTGATGCCGCGCCTTTCGATCGGCTGCCTGCTGATCCTCGGGTTCGAGGGGGAAGAGGCGCTGACGGCAGCCGAAGAAGAACACAGCCGCAGTGAGCTCTTGCGCCTGGGCGCCCGCGACCTGGGCGAAGAGCCGGGCCAGCACTGGCTGCGGCACCGCTACGACGTCGCCTTCAAGATGCCCAAAGCCTTCGCCGCCGGTGCGTTCGTCGATACCTTGGAGGTCGCCACGACGTGGGACCGCCTGGGTGCGCTGTACCGCGACGTGCGCGCCGCGCTGGGCCAGCAGGCGCTGGTGATGGCGCACTTCAGCCACGCCTACCCCGACGGCTGCTCGATCTATTTCACGCTCATGGCCCGCTCGCTGGCGACATCGACCAGCAGCGAGCCGGACGCGGCCCAGGCATTTCTAAACGCCGACCGGCGGTGCTACGACTCTCTCTGGCAGGGAGCGATGCAGGCCGCGCTGCGCGTCGGAGCCACGATCAGCCACCACCACGGAATCGGCCGGCTGCGCACCCCGCACATGGCCGGGGAGCACGGCGCCAGCCTGGAGCTCCTGCAGGCGCTGAAGAAGGTCTGCGACCCCGATGGGCTGTGCAACCCAGGCAATCTGCTCGCCGCGGGTGCCGGCCCGACGCCTGCCGCCCCCGCGCTGGAGCCTCCGCGCAGTCCCGCTGAGCTTTTCGCGAGCCTGCGCTCGCTGCTTGGCCCGGAGGGGTTCATGGAGGGGGAGGCGCCGCGCTGCACGGTGCGCAACACCGCCCAGGTCCAAGCGGTCTTGCGCGCCGCCCGGGCGCACCAAGCGGCGGTACGCTGCACGGACTCGCTGCCGCCCGGCGCCGCCGTGCGCCTTGATTTGAGCGAGCTTACGCAAGTGGCACCCGTCCGTCTGGAGGCGTTGCTGGTCGAAGCGCAGTGCGGGATTACCCTGTGGCAGCTGGAAAAACAGCTGCGGGAAAAAGGACTGTCGCTGGGAGCCCTGCCGCCTTGGGCCTGGACGCGGACGCTGGGGGCGGCGCTGGCGCGGCCGCAGCCAGCCGAAGCGAGTCTTGCGGCCGGCCGGCTGCGCGATCGACGGGTGCGGATCACCGCGGTGCTGGCAACCGGACAGGAGCTGACCGCGCCGCCGACTCCGGCCCCGCGCCGGGCCGCCGGTCCGGAGCTGGCGCAGGTGCTTTTGGGCGGCGGGGATGCAGCCGGGGTGCTGACCGCGGCGATGCTGCGCGTCAGCCGCTTCGTGCCGGAAGAGTCTTGGCTGGGCCTGTTGCTCGACGACGAAGAGGACGCGGTGCGCGCCATTGCGGCGGCGCGCGCCCTGCATGGAGGCACGGCGCTGTCCGAGGTGTTGCTCCTCCGGCGTGAGCTGCTGGCGCGGACTTCGGATCTGCAGACCCTGCCGCCGGGTCGGCTGGCGCTTCTGGCGATGGGAGCCGGGCCGGCGCCGACCGCGACCGCGGCACTGCAGCTTTTGCGGGAGCGCATCCCCGGTGCGCAGGCGACTCTGCCGGATGCGGCCTGCAGCGCCTTGCTGCGACCGGCCGGAGTCTTTGCGGCGGCAGCCACTCGCGATGACCTGATGCGGCTGGCCGGCGGCTGGCCGCAGCACCAGTGCCTGCTCAGCGGCACCTTCAGCGACCAAGCAGCGCTGCTGCGGGCGCAGCAGGGTCCCTATCTGGTATGCGGCGTCCACCTCCACGGGGCGGCGCTAGTGTCCTCGCTGCCTGCTGCGGGGGCGGCGGACGCGGAGCCGCCGGCGCCGGTGGCTCAAGATCTTCTTTGGCGACGGCTCCAGGCAACAGTGCTGGGCGAGCCATTCCCTCCGGCCCCTCAGGTGTGAGCCCATGCCCGAACCGACCCATCCTGCCGCCGCTCCTCTTTCCGGCGCGCTGTCTGCCTCGGTTGATCTGTGCACGTTCTGCCCGCGGCTGTGCAGTCACACGTGTCCGGTCTCCCTGGTCTCCGGCCGCGAGACGCTGACGCCCCAGGTCAAGATGGCGGGCCTGGGCCTTTTGCAAAAATCCGCCGAGGGTCACGCGACCGAGCATGCCGCCCCGCTTTACGGCTGCACCGGCTGCGGCGCCTGCACCACGGCCTGCCTGCATCATGTCGAGCCGGGCTCCGTGCTCCTGCGCGGCCGGACGCTGCACGTCTGGCCTGCCAGCCTGGGGACATGGGTACAGCTCCGGCATGAGCTTGGCAGACTGCACCTTCTTTGGCCGCCAGGCAGGCAAGGGAGCCGCTCGGGGATGAGTGACCGGGCGCTACTCGACCGTATTGAGTTGCGCGATCTGGTGATGCTCTATTGTCGAGGGATTGACCGGCGCGACTTTGACCTTGTTCGTGCCTGCTACCACGACGATGCGATTGACGACCATGGCGGCATGTTCTGCGGCACTGCGGACGACTATGTCGCCTGGGTCAGGCAAGTCCTGTCGGTCATGGAATGCACCATTCATTCGATTGGCAACAGTATCTTCGCCGTGCAAGGCGACTATGCCGAAGGCGAACACTATTCATACAATTATCACCGGACTCGCCCGCCGCAGCGGCAGGAACTGGTCATTCACGGCCGTTATCTCGACAAGTATGAGCGGCGTCATGGGGCATGGAAATTCATTCATCGCAAGATCGTGTTTGACCATGGATATCGTCGTCCGGTCGATGAAGAAGGCTTCGCGATCGCCGGGGCCGACGCTCCGCATGGGTGCGATACGCTTGAGGATCCGTCCTTCGCATTCGAACTGCTCGCGGGACTTGGCAGCAACGGGGCCAAGGCATGACCCTTGCGGTGGAGGCTTTG
>CALFML010000682.1 GCA_937879845.1 uncultured Myxococcales bacterium | reverse complement strand
TGCTGATGCCCTCGCCGTACATGATGTCGAACTCGACCTCGCGGAACGGCGGCGCGAGCTTGTTCTTCACCACCTTGACCTTGGTGCGGTTGCCGACCGTCTTCTCGCCTTGCTTTATCGCCCCGACGCGGCGGATGTCAAGGCGCTGGCTGGCGTAGAACTTGAGCGCGTTGCCGCCGGTGGTGGTCTCCGGGTTGCCGAACATCACGCCGATCTTCATGCGGATCTGGTTGATGAACACGACCAGGGTGTTGGACTTGTTGATCGTGCCGGTGAGCTTGCGCAGCGCCTGCGACATGAGCCGCGCCTGCAGACCGACGTGCGAGTCGCCCATCTCACCCTCGATTTCCGCCTTGGGAACCAGCGCCGCCACCGAGTCCACGACCACGATGTCGATGGCGCCGGAGCGCACCAGCATATCGGCGATCTCCAGCGCCTGCTCGCCGTTATCCGGCTGCGACACCAGCAGATCGTCCGTCCGCACCCCGAGCTTTTTGGCATAGGAGACATCCAGGGCATGCTCGGCATCGACGAAGGCGCACACGCCGCCGCGCCGCTGCGCTTCGGCGATCGACGACAGCGCCAGGGTGGTCTTGCCGGAGGACTCCGGACCGTAGATCTCCACCACGCGGCCGCGCGGGAAGCCGCCGCAGCCAAGGGCGATGTCCAGGGCCAGCGAGCCGGTGGGAATCACCGTCACTTCCGGCAGGGTCATTCCCTCCCCCAGGCGCATGATCGCGCCCTTGCCGTACTGCTTCTCGATCGTACCGGTCACCGCCTCGATGGCGGCAGCGCGCTCGCCGCGGGCCAGCTGCGAGGTATTGGAAGCGCTCTTGGACTCTTCTTTCTTCTCAGGGGCCATGGGTTTCTCCTTGGAAACTGGGTTTTCTGAAACCTGTTGTCTTACAAAAAGCGGCGAAGTCAGGCGGCGCGGCGGGCGAGCTTGGGCTCCGAGCTCCGCGGCGCGGTTTGACGATCACAAGCGGCGGTGGGTATAGCAAAGGGCACTGACAACGGACAATGTGAAAGCCACGGCGCAACCGCCAGCCAGCGTCGGTGCGGCGGTTTTTGCGAACAGCGGAACAGATGAGTTCCCTAGCGGAGCCAGGAATCAGGAAGCGGGAGAGCGCGGGCGGGAAGAACGAGGGAAGGGGACCGTGGCGCCCCGATCGCAGCCGGGAAGGAGCGGCCTACTGGCCGCTGTGGTTTATGAGCAGGCCGATGCCCGTCTGACACAGCACGCCCACGTCCTGCCGCCCATCGCGATCGATGTCATAGATCGCCGCCTGCACGGGACCGGTACACTGGGCCGGGAAGGGCGTATACGGAACCTGGGTGTCAAAGCCCGTGCCTTTGATGTTGAGGAAGACATCGACCGTGCTCGTGGTGTTGCACGGCACGATCAGGTCGAGGAATCCATCGCCGTTGATGTCGCCCGCCTGGACCGCGCGCGGCAGGCCCTGGGTCGGCAGGTTGTACATCTGGATGTTGGGCAGGCCGTTATTGATGATCACCACCAGCCGGTTGTCATCGGTGGCGGCGGCGACGATGTCGGGCTTGTTGTCGTAGTTTACGTCCACCGCCAGCACGCCGCTGACGGTCTTGCCGACCGTGAGGCTGGCCTTGGGGAAGCGCCCCTCGAAGTTGCCCTGGTCGTTGAAGTAGATGGAGAGCGACCCGCTGGAGTAGCTGCCGACGATGATATCGGGCTGCCCATCGAGGTTCAGATCGCCCAGCGAGAGGCTGATCGGGTCGGTGATGCCGGTGATCTTGGTCTGGCCCTTGATGTCGCCCTTGCCGTCGCCGAACAGCACCGAGATGCTGTTTTCCAGCCGGTTGGCGACGACGATATCGACATTGCCGTCCCCGGTGAGATCCGCGGTGAGGATGGCGTCGGGCCCCATCCCGACCGGCAGCATCTTGCTGAGCGTCAGGTTGCCTTTGCCGTCGTTTAAAAGGATCCGCACCATGTTGTCGCCCTGGGTGCCGACCACCACGTCCTGCTTGCCGTCCTTGTTGAAGTCCGCCGCCGACACGCCGGTGGGCTTACTGCCCGACGGCATGATCGTGTAGTCGACGTAAGAGGTCTGGGTGCCGGTGGTCAAAAGGATGCGGACATAGTCCTTGGACGGCTGCGCCACCGCTGCATCCAGGGTCGTCGTGGGATCGAACACCGCGAAGGCGAAGCCGTTGGCGTTGCTGAAGTCCCCGGTCGGCTGGAACGGGATGCCGGTAAAGTCCGGGGTGTTGCTGTAGAAGCGGAAGATCTTGGCGTTGGTGCCGGTGGAGTTGTCGGTGTTGGTGACTTTGATCGGCGTCAGCCCGAAGCCCGCCTTGGCCGGCGTCACCGCCTGCAGCTGCAGCGCCGAGACATACGTCACCGAGCGCGCCGCGGTGGTGCCGAAGAGCACCTTGGCGCCGGGCTTGAAGCCCCAGCCGTTGATGGTGATGGTCTCGCCGCCCACCGTCCCCGCCAGGGCCGGCGCCGCCCCGGTGAGAAACACCTTGCTGCCGGCGCACTCGGTGTCCGTCACCGCCGCAAGCGGCACCCGCATCGTCGCGTCGGGCCCCGCGAACATCATCTCTGTGGTGGCGCCCGAGGCGACCAGGCACCCGGCGCCCCCGGCCGACTTGAAGGCGCCGACGCTCACCCCGATGTCGCCGGAGAAGTTCGCCGGCAGCCGCAACAGGAACGTCGAGGTCGCCTGCGTCGGCTGCGGCAGCTCGTAGGGCTCGATGTCCATGATCGCCGCCAGGTTGGCGTGGGTGGCGATCACTTGCAGAGACTGTGCTTCGGTCGGCACATTCTCCACCGTGACGAGCAGCGTGGGGGATCGTGAGCAGGTAAGAAATGCAAGGCTTAGCAGACTGGCGATAAGGCGATAGGACTTCATTTAAGTGCTCCGCTTCCTGCGCGGGCGGTCCCGCGCCGTTAAAACTGCACGACGCGCATGCCAAGATCGCTAGAAGGGTCCTGCGGCCGCGTCAGGACCACGGCGACCGTAGTCGCCACGCCGGCGGCGACGACCCCGCCGATCACCACCCAAAACCAGGCCTTCTTGTAGACGGGCTTGCTCTGCTCCGCCTTTTTCGACGCCATGAGTAAAAGAGTTGCCTCGGCTTTCTTGCGCTCCGCCTCGTGCATGTGCGCCAGGGCTTCGGCTTCTTCGGTGCGCTGCTTGGCCAGACGCTCCGCCGACTCGCGCTCGGCGGAGGACTTGGCCGCTTCGATCTGCGCCCGCATCGCCGTGGCGTGCGCCTCGGCTTCCGGCGCCAGGGTCGATTTGGGATCTTCTTTCAGGAAGCGCTCATAAAGGGTCAGCGCCTCCTGGTACTTGCCGGCCTTGCGGTGCGACTGGGCGACGTTGAAAAGCAGCGCCGCCAGCGGCTTTTTCTCATAAGCGGCGAAGTAATCCGTCGCCGCCTTGGTGTAATCCCCGGCGCCGTAGGCTTTGGTCGCGCTTTCGATAAGCTCCCGCACGGTCCGCTGTACGGCGGTACTTTGCGGCGCCGGCTCCCTCTCCTGCGCCGAGCCCGCCCGCGGCAGCGCGGTGAGGCAGAGCAGCACCGCGAAAAGGCCGAGCAGCGCCTTAGCGGACAATCGGAACATCGATGGAATCACCGCTTGAGCCCTTGGCCGGGTTCTTCCCAGACTTGCTCTGGCTGCCGGACTTTTTGACGGGCGCATTTTTCTTTCCGTTCTCCGTAGGCTTTACCGGGGCCGGAGCCTCGGGACTGAGCGTGACGCGGCGGGTCTCGTCCGCCTGCGCGCCGAGCAGCAGCTTCTGATCGACGAAGCCGGGCATGCGCAAAAGAAGCTCCAGCGGCCCGCGGTCTTTGGGGCGCTCCAGCTTCCACGGGGTAACCCCGAGCAGCACCTGTCCCGGCAGCTCCAGCACCTGCGCGCCCGGCGGCTGGCTGAGGATCTCAAGCTTGACCGGGGCCGGGGCGGTGGACGGCGGTGTCGTCGCCGGTCCCCCTTTAGGCGGCGGCGGCGGCGGCGGGGTCCGGGAGTGCGAGCCGCCGCTTACGGCGACGATCACCACCGCGCCGAGCCCCAGCACCCCCAGCGCCGCGCCCAGCAGCAGCGGCCGACTCTTGGACGGCGGCGGCGGCGGCGGCTGCACGATCACCACCTGCGTCCCCGCCGCCGAGGTCGCCGTCAGCCCCAGCTGCTCCAGCGACTGCAGCACCTGCCGCATCGACGGCCGCTCATCGGGCTTTTTGATGAGCATCTGATGCACCAGCGTCTCGACATCCGGGGAGACGTTGGGCATGAGCTCGCGCAGCGGGGTCGGGGTCTCGATGATGTGCATGGCGATGAGATCGCCGGAGCCCTGGCCGACAAATGGCGGCCGCCCCGAGATCATCTGGTACAGCATCGCCCCGAGCGAATAGACATCCGCCTTGTCCGTGACGTTGCCGGTGCCGCGGCACTGCTCCGGCGACATGTACGTCGGCGTCCCCAGGATCGCGCCGGTCGTGGTCTTGAGCACCTCGCCATCGGGCTCCATGACCTTGGCGATGCCGAAGTCGAGCACCTTGGCCCGCTCGCCGGAGGGCGTCTCCGGGTCCGGGCACATGAGCACGTTCTCCGGCTTGAGGTCGCGGTGGATGACGCCCTTTTCGTGGGCGGCAGCGAGCGCCGCGGCGATCTGACGGGTGATGCGCAGCGAGTCCACGACCTCGAGCTTCTGGACCCGAGCCAGCCGCGCCCGCAGCGACTCGCCCTCCAGATACTCCATCATCATGTACGCCGCGCCGTCGGGAAGCTGGCCGAAGTCGAACACCCGCACCAGGCCCACGTGGTGGACCAGGCTCGTGGTCTTGGCTTCCTTCATGAAGCGCTGCACCGCTTCCGCATCGGCGGTGAGCTTGGCGTGCAGCACCTTGACGGCGACGCGCTGGTTGATGCTCTCGTGGTTGGCTTCAAAGACTGCGCCCATGCCGCCGCTGCCGATCAATCGCGCGATGCGATATTTGCCAATAGACTGGCCGATCAGCGGATGCGGCACGTCGCTGCTGGGGGCGGGCTGCGCGCTCATTTGAACCTGATACGAGACAGAATCATCTTACAGCATGAATGTGAGCCTCCACACCTGTTTTTTGCCAGGGAAAAGCTGAATCATGAAGCCCGGTTCGCGCTGAACCGAGGGTTTTGTCAGCTGTCACGGCAAGTACAGCTGGACCTATCTATGCGCCGGTGAGCGAAGCGGACGGGGGAAGCCTGAAACAGGCTGAGAGAGCGGGGAGTCGGAATCGGCGGCCGGGCCGCCGGTAGGCAACAGGAGCGCTAGTGGGCCTTCTTGGCGGCCTTGGGAGCGGGGGTCGCGGCGGCGGCCTTGCTCTCCGCGCGGGTAGCAGCCGCGGCGACGCGCCGGTTCTTGATGCGCTGCTTCAGACGGCGCTGCGCTTTAAGGCGGCGCATTTTAGAGCTATTGCGGCTGTCTCCACGACCCATGACTTGTGTCCTCCTCAAGGAACTTGCGGTGACCCGGACGGAGCGCGGTCTGGCGCAGCCGGGCGCGTGTTCGGGGTTAAGTACGCGAAAGGTCTTTTGATGCTGACTTTTGCGCAACCACAGCGCCTCTGTCAACGGGAGATATGTGCGGCGACCTTTCGCAGGTGGGCAATCGACCGCAGCGGCTCCATCGCCGCGCCGCACAAGAGCCCGCCGACCATCGCCCCCATCACCCCCACCGAAGCCATATCGCCGCCGGCGAGAAAAAGACCGCCGAGCGGCGTCCGGGGCCGCAGGTAGCGGTTGGCGTAGCGGCCGGGCGTCGGCTCAAGGCCGTAGATGGCGCCGCGCGGGGCGCGGGTGAACGTCTCGGTCGTGGCCGGGGTCGACAGCTCGACCCAGTCCAGATACGGCTTGAGCCCCGGCATGTGGCGGAAGAACTGGGCGAGCAAGCGCTCCGACCAGTCGCGCTTGAGCGCATCGTACTCCGCCCCACGCCGGCGCCAGCGGGCGTCGCGGTAGCGCGAGGTGAGGGCGTCGGGCACAAACGTCACCACTTCACCTGTGTGCAGCTCCCGCGGGCCCGCGTCGTGCTGCGGGTCTTTGAGCGAAGGGAAGCTGCAGTACAGCACCGGCGCCTCTTTTTCGCCGCGGTCGGGGTGCCAGGCCTCGGTCTCGCCGCTCCAGGTCTCGTAGAACCAGCGGTTGGCCGGGCCCGCTCCGGCCTTGCGGATGTCGCCGCGGAAACCCAGGTACAGGCACACGTGCGCCGGCGACTGCGACAGCCCGGCGATCGACTGCGCCCACCGCGCCTGCCGCTCGGCCGCCGGCAACAGCCGCGCCGCCGTCGCCTGCGCGCCGATCGCGCTCACCACCCGCCGCGCCCGCAGCTCTTCGCCGTCGCGCAGCCGCACCCCCGTGACGCGGCCTTGTTCAACGAGCAGCGTCTCGACATCGGCGCGGATGCGGGTGGCGCCGCCGGCCTCTTTGACTGTCTGCAACAGCTCCACCGCAATCCGCCCCGAGCCGCCCACCGGATAGTAGCCGCCGTGCTGGAAGTGCCGCGCCACGAGCGCGTGAATGGCGAAGGAAGAGCGGCCCGGCGGCGAGCCGTAGTAGCCCCACTGCGCGGTGAGCACCCGGCGCAGCCGCTCATCCTTCACGAACCGCCGCAGCACCTCTTCCGTCGTCTCCTGCAGCAGGCGGTGCGCCCGGCCGGCGATCAGGCGATCGGTGACCGGCGCCGCCCACGGCGCAAAAAGCCGCGACAGGTAGTACGTGCGCATCGCCGCGGCGACCTCCCGCGTCAGCCGGCCATACTCGGCGATGGCGGCGCCCTCGTTGGGAAACGCCGCAAGGAGCGCGGCCTGGAACGCCTGCCGGTCGCTGGCGAAGTCGATGCGCAGGTCGGGGAAATCGAACGAGTCGTACACCGGCCCAAGGCTTGCCCACTGGAGCCGCTGCCCCGTCAGATCGCGCAGCACCTTGCCGAGCAGCGCCCGCTCATCCACCTCGCCCACCGCATGCACGCCGACATCCCAGGTCCACCCTTTGCGGGTGAAGGTCTGGGTGAAGCCGCCGGGCACATAGTGGTGCTCCAGCACCAGCACGCGCTGACCAAGCCGCGCCAGCAGCGCGGCGCAGGTCATGCCGCCGATGCCGGAGCCGACGACGATCGCGTCCCACACGGTGGAAGAAGAGCCAGCGGGAAGCTTCGTGGACCAGGGATAGTTGTGTGTCATAAGCGAAGCCTAGCCCTTGTATGCGAGCGGCAGCCGCCAGCCTAGCATTGTTGACGCGGACTCTGTCCGCCGCCGATCGCCGTGGCAATGCCGCGCCCAGCAAAGCCGCCGCCCGCTGGCCGCGCAGCGGACCGTAATGATTGCGAAGCGATCATGAGACCCGGATCGGATGCCGCCCTAGCGCCCCACGCCGTTTCAGCGCGGCCCCACGCCCCGCGCTTGCAGCCGCAGCGGGTCGGCGACACACTAGATTTTATGGCCCCCGCCTCCCTGCAGTCGCTTGCCACCCAGATTCAGTTCCTGGGCACGCTGGGGCGCGTTCTGCCCTGGGGGCTGGCGGTGCAGCCGCAGTGGACGGTCGTCGATGTGGTGATTCAGGATGAGTACACCCACGACGTGCTCCTCGGCACCGATGTCGATGCCCGGACGCTGGTCCTCGACTGTACGTGACTTGGCGGGATTTACTCGGTCTCCGTGTGGGACCACCGCCCGAGCGCTGATGAGCTTCTGGAGGCCCGCGTCCGCCGCGGCTGGCGGCCCACCCCCACCGAGCTGCGCGACGGACCCAAGATTCTCGGGCACGCCTGCAAGCTCGTACCCGATGCGGCGCCGCCGGAAGAGATGGAGCCGTAGCTTCTTTCACAGCGGGATCTTCGCCATGCACATGGGGCCAAAGGGTCCCGGCTCGCCGCGCGGGCTCTGCCAGCGCAGCAGGTAGAAGGCGGTCTTGCCGGCGCTTGAGGCATCGTGGGTATGGATGTACGGGGTGCGCGTGGCGAGCGCCAGGAACCGGTAGGCGGAAGCGTCGGTGGGGACGATGTCGCCGACGTTCACCCAGATCTCGAAGCCGCGCACCCCTTTGGGCTTGGCGGCGCGGCCCGGCGTCAGCTCATCGCGGCCGTGGATGAGCAGCGTCAGCCCGCTTATGGGCTCAAGACGCCCGATCGGCCGGCTCGCCGGTGCGCTCACGTTGGTACGAGCCCCGTCGCGCGGCGGCAGGCCCACCAGGGTCCGGACGGCGTTATCGGTGCTCGGATGCCCGTTGAGCTTGCGGGCCGCCAGGCGGAGCAGATCCTCCAGGTGGCCGCGCGCGACTTTTTTCGCCTGGGTCGCCGAGAGCGCGTCCCGCTGCGCCTTGATATGCGCCAGGTAGGCGGTGTCCCAAGCGGTCTGCGCCGTCTTGAGCCCCGTCACGTCGGCGGCCAGGAGACCGACTTTGTCCGGGGTGCCGCCGACGCTGGTGATGAACTGCTTCTGCATGATGTCGAAGTGGGGATCGCTGCGAGCAATGTTGTTAGCCATGTGAACCTCCGGGTCAGCGGTCTAGGCAACGCCTGTGCCAGCGGCCCGCGGACTGTCCGGTTTTTTTTCTGTCCCAGGGCTCGTACCGACGGAAATATGGGTCTGGTCAGCTGGGCCTTTGTCCCCTGTGCCGGGCGCTTCGCGCAGGCAAAAAGGCCGGATTTCCTGCCTGCCGGCGTCCGGCATCCGGACGCTGTCCGGACAAATCCGGACAAGCGGCCGGTCCGGCCGTGGCGCTGAGATTCCCGCCGGCGACTTCACACCGCTGTTTGTCCGGGCCGCCGCGCGCCCGCCGATCGTCGCGGCACAGCCGAGATAAGCGCCCCCACCGCGCGCTTCCCGCGCGGCTTGTCGTAACGCCTTCGACCCATCAGGGTCTGCGTTTCTACGGGAGTCGCGGATGAACCGCAAACAGGGCGGGACCCTTGTCTAGTAGATTGGTACGAATCACCTGCGGAGCGGACCGATGCGCCCGCCGCGTGGGGCGCGGGCCCGCAAGAATGCGACGCGCTGACCACGCTGCGGGCTGTACGGCAGGGGCAGCCGGACCTTCACGTCCACCCGGGGGCCGAACTGACCAAGCGGCGGGACGACCAACCCGAACGGCGGGGTGATGTTCCCACTGTCGCGTTCGAGCAAACCGCTCAGTCGGATGATTAAGAGGACCGCCTCGACGCTCAGCCTGAGGGGCAGGTTGAGGTTCCGCAGCCGCGCAGCAATCAGACTGTTGTCTGGGATGATCATCCCGATGAATGGGATGGTTAGCCTGCTCACTGGGGAACTCATCCCGTTCTATGGGTCATTTCCAAATGGAATGGGACCCTCAGACAGATGGATTTGGCGGTGAGCCCGAAGTATGGGCGGATGAGACCGAAGGATTTTGCAAACAAACGACAGGATTTTGCGACTGGCGCAACGCCGCCCGCGGATGCGGAGCCCTTGACCCGGAGCGCCCCGGCTCGGCATTCTTGCCGGCCATGATCAGCGAAAAGGACCGCGCAGCCGGCGGGAATGAACCTGCGATCGAGCAAGCGGCACCGACCCGTCGCGACCCTGCCGCCGGTCGGTTCATCGTCCTTGAAGGAATCGATGGCGCCGGAACGACCAGCCAGCGGGAGCGGCTGCTCGCGTGGCTGTCCGGGCGCGGTATCAAGGCCCATGCCACCGCCGAGCCCTCCACCGGGCCGATCGGCAAGCTCATACGCAGCTTCCTGTCCGCCGCCGCGGCGCCGCTTGAGCCGCGCGCCATGGCGCTGCTGTTTGCCGCCGACCGCCGCGATCACTTGCAGCGTGAGATCCTGCCCCTTGTCGCCCAAGGGACAGTCGTCCTGTGCGATCGCTACGTGCTGTCATCCCTGGCCTACCAGACGGTCGCCGGGGTCCCGCGTGAAGTCGTCGCCCAGGCCAACGCCGAGATCCGCCGCCCGGACCTGACGCTGTTCTTCTCGCTTCCGGTAGCGGTGGCGGCGCAGCGCCGCGCCGAGCGCGCCTCGGAGGTCGAGATCTACGACGCCGACAGCTTCCAGGGGCGCGTCGCCGCCGCCTATGAGCGTGAGGCCAAGGCCCTGCGCGACGCCGGTGAGCCGATCGCCTTCATCGATGCCGGCGGCACCCGCGAACAGGTCGAAGCCGCCCTGCGCGCCGCCCTGACCCCGCTGCTGCCCTGACCGTCCGCCGGATCGCTGCCGATCTTGCGCCGCGGCGCCCGGCGGCGCGACCCAAGATTTTCAAGCAACGACGGGGAGATGATTAAAGGGCGAGGCCTTTTTTGTGGTGAACCAGCTCTTTCTGAACTTTCAGCAGAAGCTGGTTGGTGTCCAGAAGCTCGCGCGTGCGGGCGCGGATCTGCGCCGCCAGGCGCTCGCGCTCCCGCGCCTCCGTATCGAGCATCCGGCGGTACTTGTCCTGCACCTGCGCTTCGTCGGTCACGTCGCGCTGGATCTCCAGGGCGCCGACCGGTTGGTTGTTCTCATCCAAGATGGGAATCGACGACAGCACGTAGCGGCGGGGCGGGGCGTCGTCGGTCTGGCCAAGCGGCTTGCCGTCGATCTCATCGAGCCGCACGTGGCGCTGCTCGCGCCAGCACTGCTGGGCGATGCACGCGCTCTGACATATCGTGAGTCGCATGACATCATGACACTTGCGGCTTTTTAACTGACGCGCCTCCGGGCGCGGAAACAGCGAAAAAAAAGCGCGGTTATAGTCGACGATGTTGCGTTCTTGATCGCAGATGAACCAGCTATCGATGATGGCGTCCGAGGTCGCCTTGAACTGCTGAATAAAGCGTTCCAGGGCCGGGTTCATGTCGGCGATCGTAGCGGTCATTGACCATAAGGGCAAGGGTGCGTAGACTCGAAGCGAATGGCCAGCAAGCGCGGTCCTTCGATTAGCGTCAAGATGATCCTGACTAGCGTGTCTCTGATTACGCTCGTCGTGGGTCTGCTTGGTTCCATCAGCGTCATCTACAGCCGCCGCACCTTCGATGAAGCGGCGCGGCGCCTGTCGGAGGCGTACGACTCGGCACTGGAGGCCAGGGCGCAGACCCTGACCCAGGCCATGGTCGAAAGCGCCCGCGCCGCGCTCATCCAGTCCGACTATAGCAGCCTGCAGACCTTCGTCCCCGAAGCGGCCAAGACCGACAGCGATGTCGCGGCGCTATACGTCATCACCGACAACGGCTTTGTCGCGGCGCACAGCGATCCCAAGCTCAAGGAGAAGCCGGTCTCGGAAGTGGACCCGCAGCAAGGCACGGAGCTGTCGCAGATCTCAAAGCCCCTGGCCAAGCAGATCGAGATCACCGTCGCCGGCGAGAAAGTGTCGGGCAAGCTGTTCGCCCGGCCGGTGACGGCGCAGGGGAAAAAGCTCGGGACGCTGGTGGTCATCTACAGCCGGGCGTCGCTCCTGCGGCAGCTCAACGCCGTCGAAGAAGGCAAGCAGCAGCAGAGCCAGGAGTACATGGTCCAGATCGGACTCATCGGGCTCCTGTTCGTGCTCGTCGGGGCGGGCCTGGCCGTCGTCCAGGGGCTGCGCATCACCCAGCCGCTGAAGCTTTTGGCCTCGCGCGCCGATCAAATCGCCCGCGGCGACTTGTCCACCCGCGTCGAGGTCAACTCGGCCGACGAGATCGGCATGCTGGCGGAGAACTTCAACTACATGGCCGATCGGCTGCAGGTGCTCCTCGATGAGACCGCGGCCAAGGCGGTCCTGGAGAAAGAGCTGGAGCTGGCGCGCACGATCCAAGAGACCCTTGTGCCCTCGGCCGATCTCATCGAGCGCGGCCCGATCCGGGTCGCCGGCCACTTCCAGCCCGCCACCCAGTGCGGCGGCGACTGGTGGGCGGTGCACGATCTGCCCGACAACAAGGTCCTCATCATCATCGGCGACGTGACCGGCCACGGCGTGCCCGCGGCCATGATCACCGCCGCGGCCAAGGCGGCGTGCGATGTCGGCCGCGCCCTGGAAGGCCCGCGGCTCACCCCGAGCCGCCTGCTGGAGCTCATGAACCGGGCGATCTTCGAGAGCGCCCGCCGCAAGTTCGTCATGACCTGCTTCGCCTGCGTCATCGACACCAAGACCAAGCTCATCGCCTACGCCAACGCCGGCCACAACTTCCCGTACCTGTACCGCTCGCCCAGCACCCTGCGCGAGGGCGAGGCGGAGTTCACGGTCCTCATGTCGCGCGGCAACCGCCTGGGCGACGTCCCCGACTCCAACTTCGCCGAGAGCTCGCAGCCCCTGCGCGCCGGCGACAAGCTGGTGTTCTACACCGACGGCCTAATCGAGTGCGAAAACGGCGGGAACGAAGAGTACGGCGAAAAGCGCCTCCGCCTGTCGATCCGCCAGGCCGCCGAGCTCGGGCCAAAAGAGATGCGCGACTCGATGATGCACGTCGCCGGCCAGTTCTACGCCGACCGGCCGCGCAAAGACGACATCACGCTCGTCGTCGCGCACATTCACTAAAGCTCGCTCTGCCCGCCATAGCCCGCGGCTCAAGTACGCTACGCAAGTACCAAAAGCGCGCTCTATATGTAGGGCGCGCCAAAGGTAAGTAGCGGGCCGCTTTTCTCGCTTTGTGTATGGTCTTCCGCAGTATGATGGAATCAAGATGCGGGCTTCTCGATCTGCGGATTTCAGGCGGGCAGGAGGGCGACCCGGCGCTCCCTCCTTGGTTCCCAGGCGCCCCGCCGGGCGAGGTCGCGCGCTGCTCGGTTCGGCGCTGCTCAGCGCCGCGGTGAGCCTGGGCGTGGGCGCCGCGGTGCAGCTCTTGGCCACCCCCGCCTACGGGCAGGGCCGCGCCGGCAACGAGACAGAAGAAGAGTCCATCTTCAAGCGCGCCGAGGAGCAGTTCAACTCGGGCAACTACGAGGGCGCCGCCGAGCTGTACGATCAGGCGATCAAGCTCAACCCTTCGCGCGTCGAGGCGTTCGTCAAGCGGGCGACCCTCTACTTCCGCGAGCGCAACTACACGCAGGCGATCGAGCTGCTCACTCGCGCCGAGAAGCTGTCGTCGAGCGACACCAGCATCAAGACCGTCCTTGGTCTGTGCCTTTACGAGAGCGGCCAGAAGGAGCGCGGCCTGACCTACCTGGAAGAGGTCACCCGCCTTCGCCCCGAGGCGTACGAGGCGCAGTTCCAGATCGGCAAGCACTACGCGCGCATCGATCCGGCGCGCGCCAGCACCGCTCTTGAGCAGTACTTCAAGTTCCGCCCCGAAGAGCAGAAGATCATCGACCCCTCGGCGCAGCTGTTCCTCGGCACCGCCTACTTCCAGCGCGGCAAGTATCGCGAGTCGCAGAAGCTCTTGGAGCAGGCGCAGGAGGCGCGGCCGCGCGACAACCAGATCCGCCAGATGCTCGGCACCACCTACATCGCCCTTGGCGAGTGGGGCCGCGGCGCGGCGCAGTACGAGCCGCTCTTGCCCGACGTCAAGCGGCGGCCGGCGGTCGCCTTCAACCTCGCCACCTGCTACCTGCGGCTTGGCCGGCGCGAGGAAGCGCGCAAGCTCGCCCTGCAGTATCAGGCGCTGCGCCGCGACGACCCGCGGGTGCTGACGCTGCTCGCCTCGATCGATCAGACCGGCGACAAGGAGACCGACGCCCGCGAGGCGCTCAAGAAGTACCAGGAGGCCCAGGCGGCGTACAAAGACAGCGCCGACAAGCCCGAGCTGCAGAGCCGGGTCAACCTGCCGGCCGCC